>JAAXXI010000001.1 GCA_013334565.1 Chlorobiaceae bacterium | reverse complement strand
ACCGAACGCCCTGCCTGGAACCCCGAGCAGACCGAAAGAAGCTCCGGCGGCACCGGTAAGCAGCAGCTTGTTGAAATCCCTGCGTGAAATGTTGTGACTCATGTTCTTCCTCCGGCTGTTTATTTGTTTCGCGAGAGACTTCCGAAATACTCGGCAATAAGCCGGATTTCATCATCGCTGTATCCCTTTGCATGACGGCTCATAACCGTAGAGTAACGGGCGCCCGACTTGAAGTCAAGCATGGCTTTCTCTATGTAGTCCTTCGACCTGCCATAAATGGGAGGAATGATCCCGACACTCTTGCCATCGGTGCCGTGGCAGGATGTACAGGATAACGAGAGCACCAGGCCCCGGGGATTGACTTCAGCCGCCCGTGCAGCAGACTGTCCGACAGGTTTGTGGGTTGCACTGCCAGCTGCAACCGCGCTTCCGCCTGCAGGAACAAGCGCAGCGGCAGAGAATGCGCATGCAGTGAGCCACATTCTTAGATTCGCCGTCATAACGTGTTTCTCCTTGTTAAGTGAAGTAAAAAATATAATCGGGCACTGATGACGTGTTCCATGAATAAAACGACATTGAAAATTATAGAACAACCGACTCAGCAGCAAACACCATGTTCCCGCTGTCTGTGAAAGATACCTTGAGGGAATCACCTTTTTTTCCGGCAAATCGGAACTGGAAAAAAGGGTCCTTTGAAACCGACGGACCAAGCTGGAGATCCATCAGCGGCGAACCATTCAGCGTTACCGTTCCGGTCCTGACAAAATTGGCGGGCACAAGGTTCCCCTGTTCATCCTTCCTGGTCCCGGATTCATTCGGATGGGAAATCACGAGTTTTGCGGTTACCATTCCGCTTTCTTCACGTGCCACCATTCTGATATTGTCGCTCATCACAATCAGGGATATAATATAATATTGCTCTCGCTTCAGCAGGCCTGAGAGAGTACGTCCACATGGACACTCGACATATGGTAACGAAGTCCGTCCCAGACAACGGCATGGACCGTCGAGCTCTCTTTCATCCTGATATGCAGCGAGAACCACGGAAGCGCACTACCGTGGAACGTACAGGTGAAAACCAGCGGGGTCGGGTTCTTCTCGACAAACAGATAAAGCCTCTCTCCTTTCAGTTCCGATGCTATTTCGACAGGCACTGCGGCACCATCAGTCGCCACAGTCGGAGCCGTGATGGAGATCTTGTCGGTCACCACGATATCATCCGTACCAAGAGCATTCCTGAAGGCGTCCGTCAGCGGCACCTGCTGAAAGCTTCCGGCAACCCATTCCGCCATCAGATTCCCAGGCAATGCCAGCAGAAAACCGGCAAACACTGCACCGGAGGCAAGGAATTGCCTTCGTTTCATTAGCGTATATTCAAGAGAATGGATTATAATAGAGACCTGCGAAAAGCGGGCACGGCTCAAAGGTTAACAATTATTAATATAGAAAATACCCTTTTCGTGTGCAATTATTTTTCGCATCTCTTTTTATTAACCGGACACAAGGCTATTTCACTCACAATACACGTCAAGCCTTTCAAAATTTATAATATTTCCAATTGTCCGTCAAGGGGCAGATGAAAGCATATGAATTTTTCATTATCACGATTTTCAGCAAAGCTGACAAGGTTTGACACTTTCCGTTTCACGTGAAACAAATTCAAAGAAATGCATGATATCATCGTGGTCGGCGCGGGACATTCCGGCACTGAAGCGGCACTTGCCGCAGCCAGAATGGGTTGCTCATGCCTGCTGATTACCACAGATCTGAACGCTATAGCGAGGATGCCATGCAATCCCGCAATCGGGGGAGTTGCAAAAGGGCAGATCACAAGAGAAATTGATGCGCTCGGCGGTGAAATGGGCAGGGCGATCGATGCGACAGCTATACAGGTGCGGATGCTCAACAGAAGCAAAGGCCCTGCGATGCACTCCCCCAGGGCACAAGCCGACAGGGCGCTCTACTCGTTTTATATGCGGAGAGCAATCGAAAGCGAGAGGAACATCGACATTCTCCAGGATACGGTAATCGGGGTAGAATGCATTGACGGAAATTTTTCCGGAGTAAAACTTTCTTCAGGCCGCATCGTATCCGGCAGGTCGGCAATCCTCACCTGCGGGACATTCCTCAACGGACTGATCCATATAGGCCTTGATCACTACCCGGGGGGCAGGAGCAATGCCGATCCTCCGGTCCATGGACTTACCGAAAACCTTGTCGGGTATGGGTTCAAGGCCGGCCGCCTCAAGACCGGGACTCCGCCCCGGATCGATGCAAGAAGCGTCAACTATGATTTCGTTTCCGAACAGAAAGGCGATGAAGAGCCAATCTATTTTTCTTTTTGCTCCGAACCTTCTGAAAATCGCAGACAGATAAGCTGCTTCATCACGAACACAACGGACGAAACGCATGAAATCCTGAAAAAAGGGTTCGAACGCTCCCCTTTATTTACCGGAAAGGTCAAAGGCGTTGGCCCAAGGTACTGCCCATCCATAGAGGATAAAATTTTTCGATTCCCCCATAAGGACAGCCATCATATTTTTCTCGAACCGGAAGGGTTCGATACAATCGAGATGTATGTCAACGGATTTTCCACATCGCTTCCGGAAGATATACAGATCGAGGGGCTGAAAACGATTCCCGGTCTTGAAAATGTAAAGATGATTCGTGCAGGCTACGCCATCGAGTACGACTTTTTTTTCCCTTATCAGCTGAAACGCACGCTTGAAACAAAAATCATTCAAAACCTGTACTTCGCCGGACAGATCAATGGCACTTCCGGTTACGAAGAAGCCGCAGCGCAGGGGCTTGTTGCAGGAATCAACGCATCCCTCCAGCTTCAGGGCAGGGATCCGTTCATCCTGAACAGATCAGACGCCTATATCGGTGTCCTTGTTGACGATCTCATCACCAAGGATACGACCGAGCCTTACCGTATGTTTACCTCTTCGGCAGAACACAGGCTTCTTCTCAGGCACGACAACGCCGATATCCGTCTCCTTGAATTCAGTGCATCTTTCGGACTTGTCCCGGCAAACCTTATTGAATATCGCAGAAATAAAATTTCCCTGATCGATCGGCTGAAGATTGCCTGTGCGAAAACAAGGCTCATTTCCGAGGATATCGATCCTCTTCTCCTCAATCTCGGTTATTCCGCCTCTTCCGGTTCGCAGTACGCCAGCAATCTTCTCAAGCGGCCCGGCATCCATTTTCATTTGCTTCTCGACGCTTCCGAAAGTTTTCGTGCAACAGTAAATGAAATTTCGTCAGATCCCGCAGTTCATGAACAGGTGGACATCGATATCAAATATGAAGGATATCTTAAACGTGATATGCTGGTTGCTGAAAAAATCCGACGCCTTGAATCTCATCAGATACCCTTATCTTTCGATTATGACGGAATCTCGGGACTTTCCAGCGAGGGCAGGGAAAAACTGAAAAAACACAGTCCCGAAACGATTGGACAGGCATCAAGGATACTTGGCGTCTCTCCTTCCGACATATCAGTTCTTCTTGTTCGGCTCGGGCGCTGAGTTGCACCCGATGTTTCACGTGAAACATTTTTCTTTCATTTATATCATCGTCAATGGAAAGCATCCTGGGCGACATCATCAACAACGACCTGCTATTCGGCAAGGACAAGGAATCGAGCATTGTAGGCGCTTACCAGCTTTCCGATACTCGAATCAGGATTTTCAATCGTATCGATGGCAATCTCTCATCCCATGACGAGCCGTTTTTCCCCTTTTTTTTCCTTTCCGACGGATCATTGCTCGATGGATTCATTCCTGAAGACAAAAACAATTTCTGGCTCGTAAAACTTGCAGGTTCTAATTATTTCCAGCACCTCTCCATTTTCAGGAACTGGAAAAACTACCGCCAGGCACTCGATTTCATCAACAGCGGCAAAACGGCATCATCATCTGAAGTGTCAGCGCAGAACCCGCTCATTGAAGGAAATTCCCTTGTCTACAACAGAGGAGATGCTTTGACTCAATATTTTCTGCAGAGCGGCAAGACTTTTTTCAAAGGGATGATGTTCGGCGATCTCTATCGCATGCAACTCGATATCGAAACCTACTACAATCCTGAGGGAAGGTTCGAAAGTCGGCCATCTATCGGCGAGGACGAGATCATCATTGTTTCCTTGTGTGACAACAGGGGATGGGAGTGTGCCCTGCATGCAAAAAGTATCGGCGAACGTGCGCTCCTTGAAAAACTTGTGTCCGTAATAGCCGAAATGGACCCGGATGTCATCGAAGGACACAATATTTTCAGTTTCGATCTTCCCTATCTTCAGCGAAGGTGCGAATACCATGGCATCCCTTTCGCCATAGGCCGGGATGGGCTTCTTCCGAGGACATACCCTTCAAGTATCCGCTTTGCCGAAAGAAGCATCGATTTCCCGTATTTCGACATTCCCGGACGGAATGTCATCGACACGCTCTTTCTCGTTCAGAGTTATGACATATCAAGACGTTCTCTGCAGAGTTACGGTCTCAAATCCGTAGCGAAGCATTTCGGATTCGCTTCTCCCGACAGGACCTATATCGATTACAAGGATATAGCTTCTGTATGGGACAATGATCATGAAAAGCTTCTCGCCTACGCACTCGACGATGTCAGGGAGACGAGGGCTCTTTCGGCCCTGCTTTCAGGGAGCAACTTTTATCTTTCACAGATGCTCCCCTATACCTATGCGATGACGTCCCGCCTCGGTCCGGCCGCGAAAATCGAAGCGCTTTTCATACGGGAATACCTTCGTCAGAAACATTCCGTTCCAAGGCCTTCGGCCGGCCAGCAGCACTCCGGCGGGTATACCGAAGTCTTCCTCAGGGGCATTCTTGGACCGATTGTTTATGCCGACATCGAATCGCTCTATCCATCGATCATGCTTTCGTACAATATCTGTCCGAAAAGCGACGAATTGCGTGTTTTCCCGGGCGTACTCAACGATCTGAGGGATCTCCGTTTCAAGGCAAAGGATAAATCTCGTGAAGCCGCTTCTTCCGGGAACAGTTCCCTGAGGGATAATTTCGATGCCATGCAGGGTTCGTTCAAGATCCTCATCAACGCTATGTACGGTTACCTCGGATTCAGCGCCGGAAATTTCAATGACTTCGATGAAGCCGACAAAGTAACCTCTACGGGGCAGATGCTGGCAAAAAAAATGATTTTCGAATTCGAATCACGCGGTTGCAGGATCATCGAAGTCGATACAGACGGTATCCTTTTCATTCCTCCTTCTGGAATTGACAACGAACAGGATGAACGGAAACTTGTTGCAGAGGTCTCCACCCTGATGCCTGAAGGGATAAACATCGGTTATGACGGAAGGTTCAGGAAGATGATATCCTATATGAAAAAAAATTATGCCCTCCTGGGCTATGATAACGTCATGACGTTGAAAGGGTCATCCCTGACCAGCCGCAGCGGGGAGAAGTTCGGGCTGGATTTCGTCAGGAGAGGGTTCGAAATTCTGCTCATCGAGGATATCCAGGGCCTTCATGACCTTTTCCTCGAATACCGCAACAGGATCATCCATCATGAACTGGATGTTTCCGATTTTTCAAGGACCGAATCGTTGAAAACAACGCTCGACCAATACCAGGAAGATGTAAAATCCGGAAAACGCTCGAAATCCATCGCATATGAAATTGCCATGAAAGCAGGATTGCGCATGGCCAAAGGGGACAGGATCACCTTTTATGTTTCCGGCAGCGGTCCCGGAAGTTCTTATTATGACAAAGGCAAGCTTTCTTCTGTCTGGAAAAGGGAATCACCTGATGAAAACACCCATTTTTACCTCAAGCGCCTTGACGAATACTGCCAGAAATTCCTGCCGTTTTTCAAACCGCAGGACTACAGCACTATTTTTTCGGCCGATACCCTTTTTTCATTTTCTCCTCTGGGAATCGAGTTGCTCAAGGAAATAAAGAACCCCGACATTGGTGGAGCCGGGGGAGATAATCCTTTCTGATTCGCTTTTCGAGGAACTCTCTTCGCCGTTTAACGGTATTACTATTGCATGTTATTTTTTTAATCATTTCCATTTTATCATGACTGACGAACGTATACTTCCCATTACCGACGATGTATCCTGGATAGGCGTTCTCGATCCCGGCCTCATTACCTTCGATATTGTAATGGAGACAAAATACGGGACGACGTATAACTCTTATTTCATCAACGCCGAGAAGAAAGCCGTCATAGAAACGACGAAGGAAAAGTTCTGGCCAACGTATCTCTCTAAATTAAAACATGTTACCGATCCTTCTGAAATCCAGTACATTATCGTGGACCATACCGAACCGGACCATTCCGGCAATATCCGCAATCTTCTGGCTGTCGCTCCGGACGCTACTGTTGTAGGAAGCGGTAATGCCATCAAATTTCTTCGCGACCAGACCGGCCATGATTTCAAGTCACTTGTCGTCAAAAGCGGGGATACCCTCGACCTCGGCAACAAAACCCTTCATTTCATAAACGCTCCCAACCTGCATTGGCCGGATTCTATCTACACCTGGCTCGAAGAAGACCGTCTTCTCTTTACCTGTGACTCTTTCGGATGCCATTTCTGCCACGAGGCAATGTATGACGATGCCGTCGGCGATTTCGACGATGCCTTCACCTATTATTTTGACGCCATTCTCCGTCCTTTCAGCAAATACATGCTGCAGGCCATCGAAAAAATCAAACCCCTTGACATAAGGTGCATCTGTCCCGGCCACGGTCCTATTCTCCGGTCCAACTGGCAAAAATATGTTGATCTTTCCGCAAAATACGCATCAAGGGCCATAGCGATGCCGAACGAGAAACGCATCCTCATCGCCTATGTTTCCGCTTACGAGAACACGACGCTTCTTGCACATAAAATAGCTGAAGGTCTCAGCCAGTCCTGCGATTTCCTCATCGATATCTGCGATATCGAGTCGATGCATTTTTCCAAGCTCGAGGACAAAATTGCGCACTGTTCCGGAATGATCCTCGGTTCTCCGACATTGAACCAGAACATTCTGCCACAGATATACCAGTTTTTTGCAGCCGTTAATCCTATAAGGGACAAGGGTAAGCTTGCAGCCGCCTTCGGTTCTTACGGATGGAGCGGCGAAGCTTCCCGTATGATCGAAACCAATTTTTCCCTGCTCAAGCTCAGGGTGTTCGACCAGAACGTCATGGTTAAATTCAAACCCCACGAGCCTGACTTCGAACGCTGCATCTCTTTTGGAAAGGCTTTTGCCGACAGGATGATTGAAATGTACCAGCTGAGCTGCAATCTCTGATCGTTCAACAGAAATTGAAGAGCTCCAAAACAGAGCAAAGCGAAGGTCCATAACTTATTTATTATTACTCTGCTAACTTCCACTGGCAAATACATTCTGAAGGAAGGTCTGTCATTCCGCAATGAAGCGTAGCGGAGTGAAGAATCCATCTCCTTATAAAACAAAATCTTATGGATTCTTCGCTCCGCTCAGAATGACAAGAATAAAGATTTTGCTTAAAAGAAAGCTGATGCCTTTTTTCTCTGGAGCAGTAACAAAATGATTGCTTCGTTCCGTTAAGCTTCATTTCTGAATGGCAGCGCCGTTACATGAATTTCATTTCTTTTTGTTGTTGCCGGAACAATTACTTATTCGGTTATGACATTACGATCGAGCCTTATTTTCTGACGGTCAAAACAACGGGACTTTCTGCATTTCTGTAGTTGAAAACACGAATATGTTTAGCCCATTCCTCCTTGAGAGCGGCATTGTCTATTTGAAAACGATCTCCTGGACCATTTCTTTTTCAAGCGAATCATTCAGGCGCCGGATAATCTCTTTTTTCCTGTAGTTCAGCTCCATTCTCCATGCCGGGTTCCTGACCCTGATATGCAGTTCGCCACCGTAAAACCTCTCGACCGAAGTAACTGCCGATATCGTTTCACCAACGACACTATCCCATATCCGAACAGCTTTGTACTGTTCATACGCATCCTTTATGCCGAGGGTCCGGCACATTTCCACGACTATTTCGGACATGCTTTTCGGGCTTTTCGTTCTCGTCAACCCTGTTCCTCCTCTTTATCACTGAATTTTTCGATGGATATCGCCTTGATGTTGCTCTTTTTCCTGTTTTCAGTAGACGTGATGACACTTTGTCCGAATGTTCCGAGCACTTCGAGTATGCGTTGTATCCTTCTCGAATCAAGTTCGCTGAAAATGTCATCGAGCAGGCATATAGGACTTTCACCGAGCGATTCGCCGTAAAACCTCTGCTGTGACAATTTCAGGCAAATCAGGAATGTTCTTATCTGCCCCTGTGACGCATATCTCCTCGCATCTCTTCCTCCAAGCAGAAAGCCGAGATCGTCCCGGTGAGGGCCTGTCAAGGTCTGTCCCCTCATGATATCGTTTTCCTCGGTACTCCTGTACCTGTCCAGGAAACGTCCTCGAAGCCGTTCTTCCTGTTCCTCCTCCAGGGCTCCGGGCAATGATGCACGGTAAACGATACCAGGGTCTTCCCTGACGTCGAGCTCTCTGTACATGTCACCGATGCGCACCGAAAAATCATCGACAAATTTTTTCCTTCCCATCGTTATCGATGCAGCGATTTCCGCAAGTTTTTCGCTCCATACCGAAAGCGTCGCATCGTTCCTCGTTTTTCGCTCGCTCAACTGCATGAGCAGTGCATTGCGCTGTGCAAGGACCCTTCTGTATTCCAGCAGATCTTCAAGGTATCTCCTGTCGGTCTGGCTTATGGCGTTGTCGATGAATTTTCTTCTTTCCGATGGCATTCCCGTTACGATGCCTGTCTCCGATGGAGAGAACGTAATGCACGGAATACTCCCGACATGACGTGAGAACGGCTTCACTTCACTCTGATTGACGAAGAGCTGCTTTTCCTTTTGTTTCGTATATGAAATCTGTACCTGCAGCTCTCTCCCTGCATCGCTTCTGAACTCTCCCCTGACGGTGAAAAAATCTGCCGACCATTCGAGACAATCGCCATCACCGGCGCTGACAAACCCCTTTGTCAGCGCACAGTAATGTATGCCTTCCAGCATCGATGTTTTACCGCTGCCGTTCGGACCGTAAATGAGATTGATGCCTTCTTCCGGTTCGTATGTCAGGGACCTGTGGTTCCTGAAATTTTCATACGATATTCGCTGCAGTATCAATAACTTCCCTCATTCTTCAATTGTTTATCCTTACCGGCATGACCAGAATGATGAGCTTGTCGGCTGACTCCCCGCTTTCTGGTTTGAAGATGACCGCAGTTGTCGGGCTTTTCAGTTCGATGCGTATCTGGCTTTCGTCGATATGCGCCAGCGCAGCTTCGATAAACCGTGAATTGAAACCGATGGTGAGAGGTTCCCCCTCATAGGTGCAGGAAAGCTCCTCGTGCGCCGATTCGCCTTCGTTGGTGTTTTCAGCAGTAATTTTCAGGAGTTCCCCGCTGATCTCTATTTTCACGTCGCCTATGCTTGAAAACCTTGCCACCCTTCTGACGGAATCATAGATGAGCGACCGGTCGATGGTCAGGTGTTTGTCATGCTCCACCGGAATGACCGCCTCGTAATTCGGGTATGGCTCGACTATCAGTGCAGCGTCGAGGATGATGTTCCCGCTGGTGAACCTCACAAAACGCCTGTCTGCATCGATGGACATGGCAACCGAGTCGTTCTGTGCGAGTTTCTGCAGGATGGAGAGAACCCTTGCCGGAACCACTATTTTCTGTTTCTCCTTGAGATCGAGCGATGAATCCTTCCTGCACCTGACAAGCCTGTGGCCATCAGTTGACACTGCAGTGATGACGCTCCCTTCAAGTTCGAAAAGAACTCCCATCATTGCCGGTCTCATGCCATCGACACTGCACGCGAAAATCGTTTTCTGGACGATATCGAGGATGTCCGGCGTAGCAAGTTCAAGGGATATATCGTACACTTTTTCCTGCTTTTCCGGTTTGCTCTCGAACTGGCAGGGCATCCTGTACCTGCCCTTGTCCGTCGTTATCTGCACGATCCCCTGATCACTGATTTCCTGTCTGTCAATGGTGAAGGTCACCGAGGTGTCATACATGCTCCTGAGAAAATCCTGCAGCGTCCTTGCCTTGATACCGATGTTTCCGTTATCGGATGTTTCTACTTCGATCCTGGCGGTAATGGAAAGTTCGCCGTCGGTAGCGAAAATGGTCATTCCGCCTGTTTCCAGGGTAAGGTGGATGTTTTCGAACCTCGGATCGATGCTTTTTGACGGGATGGCCTGTGCAACTTTGCTGACAGCGTCCTGCAGTTGCCGTATTGAAGAAATGATTTTCATCTGCTCCACTATTAACTATTTATTTTTTATAAAAAAGATTTGTTGATGTTGTTGTCTCTGTTGATATCTGGACTACTAACGCAAATGATTTTATAACTTATTTATTTTTAAATATTTAAAAAAATAATTAACCGTTGTTCGATTGTTGATAACCCGCCCTGCGGCTCTGTTCGTCATGTTTGTCGTTTGTTGGCAGTTTCACCGTCACCCGCTGCGTTGTTGACAGGTGCCTGTTTTTCAAGATATGATCAACAGGTTTCCCACAGCTTGTTCACATGGTGAAGCTACATGGACAGGATCTCAATTCTTTTCTTTATTTCCTCAAGTTTTTTTCTCTCTTCGGTAATAGAATCGTTCCTTTTGCCGATGGTGTTGACCGCATGGATGACCGTAGAGTGGTCCCTGCCCCCGAAATGAAGGCCGATGGTTTTCAGGGAGGAATCGGTCATCATCTTCGAAAGGTACATGGCGATCTGTCTGCCCGTCGCGATCTCCTTTTTCTTCGACTTTCCCTTGAGGTCGTTCGGAGTGATCGAGAAATAGGAACAGACGGCTTTTTCGATGGTATCGAGGGTGAGCCGTTTCGCCGTATGCCGGATGATATCCTTCAGTGTCGATTTGGTGAACTGGAGATCGATATCCCTGTTGTCGAGCGACTGTGCGGCCAGCAGTTTGACGATGCACCCTTCGAGCTCACGGACGTTGTCGGTGACATTGTTCGCAATGAACTCGATGACCGCCTCGTCGAGGTTAACACCGCTCTGGTGAAGCTTGCTGAGAATGATTGCCTTGCGCGTCTCGTAATCGGGCGGCTGTATATCCGCTGAAAGTCCCCAGTTGAAACGCGAAATGAGACGGTCTTCGATACCCTTGATTTCCTTGATCGGCCTGTCGGCGGAGAGGATGATCTGCTTGTTCGACTGGTGAAGGGTGTTGAAGATGTGGAAAATTTCTTCCTGTGTCTTCTCCTTGCCGGAAAAGAACTGAATGTCGTCGATGATCAGGACGTCGATCGAACGGTAGAAAGCCGAAAATTCCTGGATTTTCCCGTTCTGTATGGAGTTGACGAAGTCGATGGCGAATTTTTCGCTCGAAACGTACAGTACGCGGTCGGTAATCTTGTTTTCCCTCACCGTGTTGCCTATGGCCTGGATCATGTGGGTTTTTCCGAGGCCCACTCCACCATAGATCACAAGCGGGTTGAAAGCGTTCTGGCCGGGGTTCTGGGCAACCGATTTCGATGCGGCGAATGCAAGTGAGTTGCAATCTCCTCGGATAAGGTTGTCGAACATGTATTTCTGGTTCAGCTGCGTTTCGAAACGCACAAGATTGCGCTCGAAAGCAGCTGATATCTTCGGTGATGCGGTTTCCCGGCTGCGGCGATCCTCAGCGAAGCTGTCGGTGATGACGTTCTGGTGTGGCAGTTCTATGGTTACAGGCAGTCCCTGGGATTTATCCATGACAATGGAGTACATCAGCCTGGCTTCTTCGCCGATCACGCTGGTGAGCGCCTTTTTGAGAAAAGAGGAGTAGTTTTCCTCTATCCATTCATAAAAAAACTGGCTCGGGACCTCGATGGTCAGTTCATTACCAGAAAAGCCGACAGGTTTTATCGGTAAAAACCAGGTCTTGAAGGCGAGCGGGTTTATTTTTTCCCGGATGTCATTGAGGCAGGCGTCCCAGATCTGCCGTTCCATAGAAAGATGCATATGGTTCGAAACCTGTGGATTTTCCGGTAATAACGTTGACGTAACTTCAGACATAGGGTTCTGAAAAAAATGGAAATTTGAGAGAAATGGGGCAGAGCTCGAAACACCATCAACATTTATTGTTCACAAGTTACAGTTTTAAGTGGATAAAAAACAATTTCCTTTACCGTTTTCAGGTCCTGGCGGATTTGATCCGACGCAAACGTTTTCCACATTATATCTTGTTTATTTTATTTAAATTAGGTTCTTTTTCCCGAAAAGTAGTCCACATGTGTGCATTTCTCTGTTGCCCCGATTTGTGTGGTGCTCCGGGGAGTGAAAATATTTTATCCACATTTTATCCACATTTTATCCTCTTGCGCCGGATGTGTGGAAAAGATGAAATGCCTTTTACGCCGGATGCATGTTTTGTTTGTTAAAAACAGTTCATTATGCTAAATTGCATGCCCTGAAATTTTGATTACTTAAAAAACGGTGCGGAGCACATACCAATGAAAAGAACCTATCAGCCAAGGAATAGAAAAAGAAGGAACAAGCACGGCTTCAGGCAGAGGATGGCCACAAAGAACGGCAGGAAAGTCCTGGCATCGAGGCGTGCAAAAGGTCGCCACTCGCTGAGCGTCAGCGCCGCGATGGGCACTGCCAGCCGTTAACCGGCCTATCCCGGTTTGTCCGGTTTGCTGAAACCCTTGATGTTTTCAGGCATTGAACAAGGTACACGTCCATTCCCTGCGCAAGTATGAAATCCTGCGTGCCAGAAACCTGACCGCACGCCTTTTCAAGGCAGGGAAAAGTGTCAGGGGTGTTTTCCTGACCATCGTTTACACGCATCTGATGCCTGAAACCTCCTTTTTCAGGGGGAACAGTACCGTCCTTTTCGCTGTCAGCAAGCGCAATGTTCCTTCCGCAGTGATGCGTAACCGTATTAAAAGATTGATGAGGGAAGCTTACCGGCTTGAAAAGCCTTTTTTCACGAGTTCTTCCGGGGGTCCGGAAAATCCTGTCAGCATGGCTTTTGTCTATACCGGGAGGAAAACAGCTGTCCCGGGCCTCGATGAGTTCAGAAAAGAGATGAGATCGCTGATGAGGCATCCCGGGCTGTGTTGATGGTCCGAAGATGCCGGAAATGACTGATGAAAAAAACCGGTCCATACCGGGCAACATTACAGAACGATGAGCAGAGGTCATGTTTTCAACCAGCTTCCGATAGTGCTGATAAAGTTTTACCGGGCCTTCCTCTCACCACTGTTCGGTCCTTCCTGCAAGTATTACCCTACCTGTTCGAGTTATGCCCTTGAAGCGTTCCAGGTGCATAATCTTTTCTATGCATCGTTTCTGACGGTATGGAGGGTGCTGCGATGCAACCCATTTTCAAAAGGGGGGTACGATCCCGTTCCCCCGGGCAAACAACAGATTTACAGCAAAACAAACAAAGAGAGTTGTAATGGATAAAAATTCGGTGACAGGCCTTGCACTTATTGCCGTTATCATGATCGTATGGCTTCAGTTCATGTCCCCGGCAAAAAAAACGCAGCAGCTCCCACAGGCGGCAACAACGGGCCAGGCGGCAGGTGCCTCAGCCCAGGCTCCCGTCTCTGCACCGCCGCCGACCGCTAATTTCGGTGTTTTCGCATCTTCGGCTTCGGGCACCGAACGTCTGACGACCGTCGAGAACGAACTGTTCCGTGCAACGCTCACATCTAAAGGTGCGACGCTCAAATCCCTGGTGCTGAAAAAACATCTCGACGGAAACCTCAAACCGTTCAATCTGGTGAGCAACACGGCAAAAGGCGCAATTTCGCTGCTTTTCCAGACGAAGGACGGCAAGAAAATAGATACCCGGGACCTTTACTTCACGTCGATCAGCGCCGATACGCTCCGTTCAATTACCGGCAAGCAGACCTATGCTGTCAGTTACCATCTCGATGTCGCTCCCGGACAGGCGCTCGATATTACCTATCTGTTCAGCGGACAGAGCTACAAGGTTGATTATGATGTGAAGATGACCGGCCTGTCGAGCGAACTTGCCGGCAGCGAATACCAGCTCCAGTGGGATGGCGGTCTTGTATACACTGAAAAAAACAGGGAGGAAGAGGCTACCAACGCTCTGGCAAGTGCTTACCTTGGCGGTAGCCTGGTCAAGCTTGATGCGTCAAAAGAGAATCAGTTCTACAGAGAAGAGCAATCCGGTGAAGCAAAATGGGTTGCCGTCCGTGACAAGTATTTCGTTTCTGCTCTCATCCCGAAGGAACGGTCGACAGGGATCTACATTGAGGGCAGAAAGTCGCCGGGAAATCATTTTGAAAATTATCTCGTAGCCCTGAAAATGGGCGTCCCTTCAACCGGAAGTCTGGTTGACAATCATTACGGCATCTATCTGGGGCCGCTCGACTACAACATCATGAAATCCCAGAAAGCCGGTCTGGAAAAGCTCCTCGACTTCGGCTGGGACTGGCTTACCAGGCCCTTCGCCGAATTCATCATTCTGCCGGTTTTCAACTGGATGAATACTTTTATCGGCAACTACGGCATCATCATCATCATTTTCGCTTTCCTGATCAAGCTGGTCACGTATCCGCTTTCCATGGCATCGACGAAGTCGATGAAAAAAATGTCCGCACTGCAGCCGATGCTCAAGGAGCTTCAGGACAAATACAAGGACAACCCGGAAAAACTTCAGAGCGAGCTTGGAAGGATTTACAAGGAAGCCGGAGTCAATCCTCTCGGAGGATGCCTCCCGGTGCTGCTGCAGATGCCGCTGCTTTTCGCGATGTTCTACGTTTTCCGCTCCTCCATCCAGCTTCGCCAGCACGGTTTCCTCTGGGCGAAGGACCTCTCGGTGCCTGATTCCATCCTGAATTTCGGCTTCGCCATCCCCATGTACGGTGACCATATCGCGGTTTTCCCGATCCTCATGGCGGTAACGGTCTTCATTCAGCAGAAAATAACGCCGACCGCGCAGACCAACGACCAGATGAAAGTCATGACCTACATGTTTCCGGCCATGATGCTGCTGTTTTTCAACAACATGCCTGCCGGTCTCGGTCTCTACTACCTGATGTTCAACATTTTCAGCGTGGCCCAGCAGTACTACATCAATAAGACCACGACTGCCGCCGATATGCCGAAAATCAGCCCCAGCCCGGCAGCAGCGGGAAAATCCGGCCAGAAGAAAAAAGGGGGCCACAAAAAGTAAGGATATCGTATGTCCCCAATCGAACGGGCGGATGCCTGGCTGTTCCAGCTCATCAACCTCCGTCTGGTCCATCCGGTGGCAGACGACCTGATGGTTTTCCTGACAAAAGGCAGCCTTTCGAACCATATCTTCCTGCTGGCCATCTTCTTTATCATTATCCGGAAGGGGAAACATGCCCTTCCGGTTCTCCTGCTCACCTTCGCCGCCATAGGCATAGCCGACTTTACCGCGTCTGGAATCCTGAAACCGCTTGTCCAGAGGGTTCGGCCCTGTTTCGCACTCGAGCACGTCAGGCTGCTCGTCGTGCAGGTCAGGAGCTTTTCTTTCGCATCTTCACACGCGGCAAATTCCGCCGCTGCCGCCACCATGACCTGGATTTTTTTTCACCGCGGGCCACTCGTCGAAAGGATCTTTGCCTTGCTGATGGCTGCTCTCGCTTTCCTGATAGCATATTCGAGGGTTTACGTCGGGGTCCACTATCCCGGGGACGTCCTTGTGGGAACGGTTATCGGTATCTGCAGTTCGCTTCTGCTTTACGGCACCTTTTCCTGGGTGCTCAAGAACTTTGTCCAGAAGGGGATCCTGCGAAATGAACCGCGTTCCTATGGCTGACCGCTCCTGGGGCATCGATCTCGGCGGCACCAAAATCGAAGCGGTTGTCATCGACCGCGGGATGCGGACGCTCGCGAGGCGCAGGATAGAAACCCTGGCGGTGAAAGGTTACGCTCATATCCTGCTTCGGATCAGGGAACTTCTTGCCATGGTTTCGGATGAAACCGGCTTTCCCCTGCCGGACCGCATCGGCATCGGTACCCCCGGTCGTTACGATGAGTACTCGCGGGCAATGAAAAATTCAAATACCGTTTCGCTGAACGGCCGGGACCTGAAAACCGATCTTGAACAGACGCTCGGCATGGGCGTCATCATGGAAAACGACGCGAACTGTTTCGCTCTTGCCGAATCCCTCATGGGTGCCGGCAGCCTCCTTATGCAGGATCCGTCGAAAACGGCCTTCGGCATCATTCTCGGGACAGGGGTCGGGGCAGGTATTGTTTCGCATGGCGGCGTTCGGCGGGGAGCCCACGGAATCGCGGGAGAGTGGGGGCACAACGAACTTGTTCCGGGCGGAGAACCTTGTTATTGCGGCCGGAAAGGTTGCGTTGAAACGGTCATTTCCGGTCCGGCGCTTGAACGCTACTATACCAGCCTGTGCGGCCGGAAGAAACCGTTGAGGGAGATAGCTTCGTCTGCACCCTCCGATTCCGCAGCTCATGCGACGATCGAACGGCTGATCGCATATTTCGGCAAAGCCCTTGCAACGGTCATCAATGTTCTCGATCCGGACATCTGTATTCTCGGTGGAGGAGTGGGCAACATCGATCAGCTCTATTCGCCGGAAGCCCGGAACGAAATCGAAAAAAACATGTTCAACAGCGAACTGCGGATTCCGCTGCTGAGGCCGACGCTTGGAGACAGCGCCGGGGTATACGGCGCGGCATTGCTTTCATAAAATTATTGAGATTATGGGTACAGACATCATTCGGAAAGGGGACATCATAGAATTTGAAATAACGGATTTCGCCGAAAAGGAACAGTGCTTCGGACGGCTGGATAACGGCATGGGTGTCATGGTTTCCGGCATGCTCGCCATCGGTGACAGGGTTTCGGCAAGGGTGCGCAAGGTCCGGCAGCGCTATATCGAAGCAGAGTCGCTGGCCGTCATCGAACCGTCCGGGGACAGGACCGAACCGTCTTGCGGCTATTTCGGCGTCTGCGGCGGCTGCAAGCTCATGCACGTGAGTTACGAGGCGCAGCTCCGTTACAAGCAGAGGAAAGTCAGTGATGCGCTCGTCCATCTTGGGAATTTTTCCGATCCCCCCTTGTCCGATGCCGTGTCTGCGGTCGATCCTTTCCATTACCGGAACAAAATAGAATTTTCCTGTTCGGCAAGGCGCTATCTGCTGCCTGAAGAGCTTTCTCAGGACAAGCTGCTCCGCCCGAAAAATTTCGCTCTCGGTTTTCATACTCCCGGCAATTTCGACAAGGTCATCGACATCGACTATTGTTATCTGGCGAAGGAGCAGATGAATACCGTACTCCGCCTGACGAGGGAGTTCATCCTCCGGAACGGACTGACCCCCTACGACGCGAAAGCACACGAAGGGTTCGTGAGGAACCTTGTCGTCCGTTTCAGCGAAAACCGCGGGGAAGTGATGGTCAACCTTGTCACTTCGTGGCATGATGGTGAACTCATGCAGCAGTATGCCGCCGCCCTCGGGCAGGGATTGCCCGGCCAGCTCCTTACCGTGGTCAATAACGTTACCGGAAAAAGGAATACCGTGGCCGTCGGGGAAGAAGAGTTCGTGATCTGCGGGTCCGGTTTCATTACCGAAAGGCTCGGCGGCCTCGATTTCAGGATTTCCGCCAACTCATTTTTCCAGACCAACTCCTCACAGGCCGAACGACTCTACCGGGGCATTCTCGATGTTGCGGGACTGAGGGAGGAGGATACGGTTTACGACCTCTACTGCGGCACCGGTACGATCACCCTCTTCCTGGCAAGGCATTGCCGCCAGGCAATAGGCCTCGAGGTGGTGGAAAGCTCCATACTCGATGCCCGCAGCAACGCCTGCCTGAACGGCGTTGAAAACGCGGCATTCTTCCTGGCGGACCTCAAGGACCTGCATACCATGGAGCCGACGCTGGCCGGTTACGGAGTGCCGGGAGTGATCGTGACCGACCCCCCGAGGGCGGGCATGCACCCGAAAGCGCTCGATACCATGCTGCAGTTCGGTGCGCGCAGGATCGTCTATGTCAGTTGCAATCCGGCAAGCCTCGCGAGGGACGGCAGGGAAATCTGCTCACGCGGCTACGCCCTGCGATCGGTAACCCCGGTCGATATGTTTCCCCATACCAGCCATATCGAGAGCATCGCCTGTTTCGAATTCGAGAGTAGGGAAAAGGGCCTCCGGGAAGCCCTGAAATAGGGTATGCGGCTTACAGATCAGCAGGGGCCGATCTCTTCGAACGGGTTGTTTTCCCTGACGGATTCCCATGCAAGGAATCGGTCCACGTCCCCGCTGACCGCCGCCCATATCGCAAGGATGACCGCCACGTCGTCGGTAAACCCGATAACCGGCAGGAAATCCGCGATGGCGTCCAAGGGGGATACGAAATAAATCAGGGCGGCGGTGATCATGACGATGGTCTGCCAGGGCACATCGAGGTACTCCTTGCGGGAGTATCGCTTCAACATCCTCGCGAGCGCGAGAAGCTTGTCTTTCATCTCCAGCAACTGGCCGCCATATTTCGTGGACGATACCATGCTGAACACGGTCTCGACAAGTTTCGCCACCTTCGAGGGGTTGCCGGCCACACTCCGGGCGTCCTCAGTCATGTCTGCAAAAGAGCTGGTCATATTCCCCCTTTCGGATTGTTGCGGATGTTCCGGAAAACCGTCAGATTCGGCTGCATGCGTACTCATTTGCCTCCTGCCTTGAGGAGCTTGCGTCTTTCTTCTTCGGTCAGCGAACCGTACCCGCGCTCGGAAATCTTGTCGAGGATGGCGTTGATCTCTTCTTCGGTGACCTTTCCCTCCGGACGGTTCTTGCGGTAGAGCCTGGGTCCGCTTTTCTTGCGGTTTCCCGGGCGCATCCTGTCGATGAATCCTGTGACCGAAAACTCGTTCCTTCTGATGATGATGTAGATGAAGCCGATAAGCATGCCGCCCAGGTGGGCAAAATGGGCGACCATATTTCCGCTGCCCATCGTTTTACTGCCGATACCCGAGAAGAACTCGATGAATGCGTATGCGGCAACGAAATATTTTGCCTTGACCGGCACGAGGAAATACAGGAAGATGTAGCGGTCCGGAAACATCATGCCGAAGGCCAGCAGTACGCCGTAGATCGCTCCGGAAGCGCCGACGGTAGGGTACGGGCTTCCCATGGTCGCAAGCAGGTTGATGATGCCTGCGCCGATGCCGCAGACAAAATAGTAGGTCAGGAAGTGGCGGGTGCCCCAGTAGTTCTCTATTTCGGCGCCGAACATCCAGAGTGCGAACATGTTGAAAAAGAGGTGCTGGAGGCTGCCGTGCATGAACATGTAGGTGACGAGCTGCCAGGGGAGGAACGGAAGCCCGCCGTTCTGTTCCGAACCGACCGGCCAGAGGGCACCAAGCCCGTTGATGAGCTCGCCCGCGGGGCTTACCTGCAGGAAAAAAATCGCGACGTTCGCGAGGATGATCAGCTTGATTGCAGGCGGGATGAGCTGGAAGCCTCCCGGCCTGTAGGGCTCGTTATAATAGGTCATTGCTCATTATATGGTTCACTGTGCCGTATGCCCTCTCCGTCCGGGATGGAGGAGAGGGAATGCGGAAGGTCTTTACTGGTGCAGGCTCCCTGTCGGGGGTAATACGTGATCCGGCCCTCAGTCGTTCAGTGCTGAAATGCCGGGCAGGTCCTTTCCTTCGAGGAATTCCAGGCTCGCGCCTCCTCCGGTGGAGATATGGGTAATCTCGCCGGCAAGGCCCGCCTTGGCGATTGCCGCTGCGGAATCACCGCCACCCACGATCGTTGTTGCTCCTTTTCCGGTTGCTTCGGCAAGGGCCTTTGCGACCGCAAACGTCCCGGTGGCGAAGTTGTCGATCTCGAATACCCCCATCGGACCGTTCCAGAGCACGGTCTTTGCTCCGAGGATCTCCCTGCTGTATGTTTCGACGGTTTTCGGGCCGATATCGACACCGATCAGTCCATCGGAAATAGCGCCGATGCTTTCGGGATGGCATGAGGCACCGGCCGAGATTTCGGGAGCGACCATCACATCTTCCGGCAGCAGCAGCCTGATGCCTCTCTTTTTTGCCTGTTCGAGGAGGCTGAGCGCAAGGTCGGTCTTGCTGTCCTCGACAAGAGAGTTGCCGACAGCATGGCCCTGTGCCTTGAAGAAGGTGAAGATCATCGCTCCGCCGATCAGCACCGTGTCAACCTTGTTGAAAAGGTTTTCGAGGACGTCGATCTTTCCCGAAATTTTAGAACCGCCGAGGATCGCCACAAAGGGACGTTTCGGCTCTTCGAGCGCCTTGCCGAGGTACATCAGTTCCCTTTCGATCAGGAATCCCGCGACAGCGGTCTGCACGTAATGGGTGATCCCTTCGGTGGACGCATGGGCACGGTGCGCCGTCCCGAACGCGTCGTTGACGTAAACCTCTCCCAGTGAAGCGAGCTCTTTCGAAAAGTCAGGGTCGTTCGCCTCTTCCTCGGGATGAAAACGCAGGTTTTCAAGCAGGATGACATCGCCGTCCTGCATTTCAAGCACCTGCTGCATGACTTCGTTGCCGATGCAGTCCTTCGCCATCTTGACGGGGGCGTCGATAAGCTCGGAAAGCCTTGCGGCAACCGGTGCAAGCGAAAATTCCGGATTGACCTTTCCTTTCGGTCGTCCGAGGTGGGACATCAGGATAAGCCTTCCTCCGCCTTCAAGGATCTTGCGGATTGATGGAAGGGATTCGACGATTCTCTTGTCGTCGGTGATTTTCTTCTGCTCGTCGAGAGGAACATTGAAATCTACACGCATCAGTACCCGTTTGCCCTGGATCGATATGTCGGACAAGGTCTTTTTCTTCATTGTTTTGTTGATTGGTTGAAAAATGTCCTCTCCCGTGAGAGGATTCTAAACCGTAATCTACGATATATTTCAATTCGCTCAAGATGTTTGTGCCATTCCCTGCACCGGAAACCGGGGCTTTATTTGCTGGACTCCCTCAGGGCCCTGTGGTATTTCCGGATGTTTTCGTTCTGGCCGAAAAGGGTGCTCGAGAAATGGTGACCTCCCGTTCCGGTAGCGACAAAATAGAGGTATGGCGTTTCGGCGGGGAACAGCACCGCCCGTATAGCGGCCGCTCCGGGACTGCAGATGGGGCCGGGCGGCAGGCCGGCATGGGTATAGGTGTTGTAGGGCGAGTTGGTTTCGAGGTCCTTGAAGTAGAGGCGCCGGGCATGTTCTCCCCGTGCGTACTGGACGGTGGGATCTGCCTGGAGGCGCATGTTTATTTTCAGCCGGTTGAGATAGACGCTCGCGACAACAGGTTTTTCCTGGTCGAGCGGTGTTTCAGCTTCGACAATTGATGCAAGGGTGAGCAACTGCAGCTCGGTCATACCCCTGAGCGTGGCCGTGTTTTTCAGCTCGGGGGTATAGAATTTCCTGAACCTTCCCAGAAGGAATGCTGTGGTTTCCCGGGCACTTCCTGCCCATACGAAATTATAGGTCCCGGGAAAAAGGTAGCCTTCAGCGGAGCTGCCCGTAATACCGTATCTGCCGAGCAGTTTCCTGTCTGTAGCTGCGGCCATGAAGGCGGTCGAATCGAAATCGAGTTTCCCTCCGAAAAGTCGGGCAACTTTGTGCAGCTCCATGCCTTCGGGAATGGTGATGCGCACTTCATCCTGAGGGTGGGTGTGCAGAAAAAACAGCAGATGGAAGTTAGACATCCCTGCAGGGACGGCATACCTGCCCGGCTTGATACTGCGGAGCTTCGGAATGATCATGCCAGTAGCGAGCGCGGGCCATTCGGACCTGATGGCCCCGGATCTGCGGAGTTCGGCGACGATGGCCCTGAAGCCGGTTCCCCGGTGGACGGTCAGGCGTGACGACGACGAAGAGGTATTGAGGCCGGGTATGAAGAGAAAGGAGGCAACTGCTGTCAGGATGATCGCCAATACGGCGGTCAGGGGTTTGTGTGCGTTAATTTTTAAAGACGGCATTCGGGTAGAGCCCTTTATCGTGAAGAGGTCTCCTTATGGCAGCTTTTCCATTCCTTCTGCAGGAGGCGGGACTCCTCGAGGATGCAGCGGTAGATTTTTTCGAGCGCCTGGGAGATGAGTGGCGTATCGGCGTGGTTCATGACATTGTTCAGCACCTCCTTTTCCCTTTCCGGCTGAAGCACCTGTTCGCCGAGCGCACTCTTCAGGGAGCTGATATTTTTTGCGCAATGAAGCCTTTCGCAGAGCAGGGCCGCCAGCTTCTGGTCGATCGCGTCGATTTTTTTTCTCCATTCGTCGATTTCAATCCTGTGATCTCTATTGTCGCTGCTTCCGGGCATCCTGATGAAGATGAATGTTATATGAACCTTTTTTTCGGTTGAATGCAAAGCTGCTCTAACTGCCGCCTTTCTGGAACAGTTTCTTCCAGCGTTCGATTTCCTTTTCACACAGCTCACCGCAGCCGCTTTTCTCTCCCGGAACCCTGCTACGGCTGTCGGGGCCGTTTCTCTGCAAGCCGGCGGCAAGTTGTCCGCCGTTTATGAGTTCTGCAAATTCTTCGGATTTCATGTTCCTGGCGCCGAACGCCGAGGCACAGGTGCGCAGTTCGTTGTCCGAACTTACAATAGTAACCAATTTTATTTTCGTGTTCAACGATTTTACGTAATCAACTATCCACTCGTCGGCACTTTTTGATGTCGGCGTAAAAACGATATGCAGCGGTGCGCCTGATGCCTGTTCGCGGAACCGGCCTTTACCGTCGTAAACAACCGTCAGATGGCTCCCCGATGCCCGGAGGAATGCCTTGAGCTTCTTTTCGAGCTCGTGGCGCAATTTTTCAAGCGGACGTTTTCCGGTCGAAGGAAAAAGGCAGTTGAGCAGGTTGTACCCGTCTATGACATATTCGTGCCAGACTTTTTTCATGGATTCCTGTCCGCATTCATGGCTTGCGTATTGAAACTGTCTGTCAAACGGGCGTCTCTGTTCCGAAGCCCTGTTTTCCGGCTTTGTCCCGATCGTGTCAGGGCTCTGTCCGCGCTGGCGTCATATCCCTGAAGACAATGATTCGGAGGAGACCTAAAGTATAAAACAGAGAGGTATTTTTTTAGTGCGTCCTTTTTTAATACATTTAAGTGGTGGAAAATGGTAAAAAGTGGGAGATTTTCTCTGCGTTTCCCCTGGTTTTCAAAAGAACGCTCCTGAAAAACGGATTTAAACCGTAAGAGTGGAATGTCCGGCTTCATAGGAAAAGAAAGGCATGCCGTCGACGAGAAAGGTCGACTGATGATTCCTGCCAGGTTTCGCCGGAAACTTGAGGCTGAAGCGACTGGCGTCGGCACGGAAAACAGGAAGGGCTTCACCGGATGGCTCTATATCATGAAAGCCCCTGACCGTTCTCTCGAGCTTTACGAACCGTCTGTCTGGGACGGGATGAGGAAAACCATCTCCGCTCTTTCCGATTTCAATCCCGAAGAGCGTCTTCTGAAGACCCTCATGTACGAGAGCCTGGAGATCGTGGAAATCGATCGCCAGGGCAGGGTTGCTTTGTCTAAAGAGTTTCTCGAGCATGCCGGAATAACCCGGGATATCGTCATTGTCGGGGCCGATACGAAAATGATCGTATGGGATCCGCAACGGTTGTCCGATGTCCTCATGGAAAATACGGAACGGTTTGCGGCCCTTGCCGGAAGATATTTTTAACGGCATGGCTGAGGAATTCCATCATGATCCGGTCCTTGCCGCCGAAATTGTCGGGATGCTGGTCAGGATGCCCGGCATCTACATAGACGGGACACTGGGAGGCGGCGGTCATTCAGGTGCAATGGCAGAGGCCCTCGAACGGTTGGGGTTCATGGGGGATTCGCTCATTATCGGTATCGACCAGGACGATGCGGCACTTCAGGCTGCATCTGAAAAACTGTCGCACTGGAAGGAGCATACGGTCCTGGTGAAAGGGAATTTCGGGGATATCGAAACGATCTTCCGCAGGGTTTGTTCTGAAAAGGGCCTCAGGCCCGAAGCTGCGGGAATCCTGCTCGACCTGGGTGTTTCGTCGTATCAGATCGACAGTGCCCCGAGAGGGTTCAGCTATCTTCGTGAAGGACCGCTCGATATGAGGATGGACCGGGACGCGGCCGTCACGGCGGCTGATATCGTCAATACCTGGGGTGAAAAGGAACTCGCCCGGATTTTTTTCAGGTATGGCGAGGAACAGAGGAGCAGGAGCATTGCGAAGGCGATTGTGGCTTACCGCGAAAGGGTCGGCCCCATTCGAGGAACCGGGGAGCTTGCAGGAATAGTACGAGACCTCGCCCGTGGTGGTGAAAATGTCATCAAGATGCTTTCAAGGATTTTCCAGGCCTTGAGAATAGAAGTGAACAGCGAACTCGATGTGCTCCGGGATGCTCTCCTCCAGGGTATCGGATGTCTCGGGGAACACGGGAGGATGGCTGTTATCAGTTACCATTCGCTCGAAGACAGGATCGTGAAAAATCTCTTTGCAGAACATGCGAGGAGTGACTGGGGGCCGAAAGGCGTGGGGTTGAGGGAACCGCTGGTCAAGGCATCCGTTTCCCTCGTCAACCGGAAACCCCTGCTCGCGGGCAGTCAAGAAACTGAAAGGAACCCGCGGGCAAGAAGTGCAAAATTGAGGATCATTGAAAAGAATCCGAAAGGAGGTTGCCGTGAATGCTGAAAATATCGTTATCCCTTTCCTGAACCGGCAGCGGGCCCGGTCCGCGGGTCCCGACGGCAGGCGGACAGGCAGTTTTTTCCCCGCAAACAGCGCGAAAGGGGAGGTTTCATCGAAATCAGAAATCCCCTTCGACCAGGTCGGGAGTGCCCGGAATCCTGAGGGAATCGAACATAACGGGTTCCGGGAATTTGCGAGCAATGCGCTCGAATTCGATATCGGCCAGTTGCTTCAGCTGAAATCATTTGTCTACCTGCTCATCGCGACCGGGCTTTTTCTGTTCCAGACCAACAATACGCTTTCGATCATCAACCTCTCCCTCCAGAATGAAAAACTTCGGACCGAGCTGGACATGATCAACAGCGTGCTCACTGCTCAGGAGCTCAAGGTGCATGAATTGCAGAGCATCCACAATATTGCCGGTGATGCAGTCATGCTCGGTCTTTCGGCATCGAGCACGCCTCCGGTCGAACTGGTGAAATGAACGCTACCCGGTAAAAGAGGCATGAACCGTCCATGACACAGGAAAACGACATCGGCAGGCCGGAACGCCAGGATTTCGGCAAACGTCTCGGGATCGTAGTCGTTGTTTTCCTTGTCTTCATCGGTGCAATCATCGCCAAACTGCTGGGGATACAGGTCATCGACGTCAGGAAATACAAGGAAAAGGCCTCACGGCAGTACGAAAAGGTTGTCACTGAAGCGGCAAAGAGAGGGGTCATCCTCGACCGCCACTCCCGGATGCTGGCTGAAAACGTCGAAACCATAACCTTCTATGCAAATCCCCTGATTGTCAGGAACACTCCCCGCATTGACGAAAAAGGCAGGGTGGTGATCGACAGAAAAAGCAATAAAGCGGTCTGCTACGACAATACGAGGGCTGTTGCCGCTCTTTTCACGAAATATATCGGGACAAACGGTGCAGAACTTGTCAGCGACCTCAGGCGGAGAAACTGCGCCGTGCTGCTCGCCCGCCGGGTGCCCGTTGCAAAAGCGCTTCCCCTGATGGAGCATAAAATACCGGGAGTCTGGTTCCAGAGCGAGCAGCAGCGCTACTACCTGAACGTCGCAGCCCAGCTGATCGGGTTCACCAACGGCCAGAATGTCGGCAGCAGCGGCCTCGAACTGCAGTTTGACAAAGACCTGAAAGGCCAGGAGGGCACGAGGATATTCCAGCGTTTCGCCACGGGCAAACGGTATCCTGCGCCCGATGCGCGGCAGGTAGAGGCTGTCAGGGGCAATACCGTCCAGCTGACGATCGATTCAGATGTCCAGAGCATCGTCGAGGACGAGCTGTCGAAAGCTGTGGCGCAGTTCCAGGCGGATGCAGCAACCGGCATCGTCATGGATGTCAGGACAGGCGAGATCCTCGCCATGGCGAACTCTCCGACATTCAACCTCAATGACAGGTCGACATGGAACGCCGAAAAAACCAGGAACCGGGCCGTGACGGACAGTTACGAACCGGGTTCCACGTTCAAGCTGATCATGGCCGCCGCCGCCACGGAAGTGCTCAAACGGAAAGCTGAAGACAGGGTCTTCGCAAACAACGGCTCCCTGCCGCTCTACAATCTGGTGGTAAGGGACCACGAGCCCTATGGATACCTTACGTTCCGCGAAGCGATCATGTATTCGAGCAACATCGTGGCGGCAAAGACCGCCATGGATGTAGGGAGTGCGAAATTTTACGATTATACCAGGAAATTCGGGTTCGGCGAGAAGACTGGAGTGGGAATGGTCGGAGAATCGTCCGGCAGGGTCCGCCCCCTGGCGAAGTGGGATAAAACCACGCTGCCCTGGATGGGCTACGGATACCAGGTCATGGCGACCCCTATCCAGATACTGCAGGCCTATGCGGCCGTCGCCAATGACGGGGTCATGATGAAGCCGATGATCCTGAAAAAAGTGTTCGGGCCCGACGGCCAGGTGCTCAGGGAGTATGCGCCGCGCGAGGTGAGAAAAGTGATCGAACCTGAAACGGCGAGGTACATCGGAAAAGAGTATTTCAAGGCGGTCGTCGACAGCGGTACGGCTAAAAGCGCCGCCGTGCCGGGTCTCGACGTGGCCGGAAAAACCGGAACGGCAAGGCGTGCCGCGGGCGGCTCCTACGCAAACCCGGTCTATGTTTCATCGTTTGTCGGATTTTTCCCGGTCAAGTCGCCGAAATATGCAATAATTGTCATTGTCGAAAATCCAAAAACAGCATATTATGCGGCCACGGTCGCAGCTCCTGTGTTTTCTTCGATAGCGTCGAGAATGGTTGCCTGTTCGAACGAAATGCAGAAAAATCTCGCCTTCCGGTCGCCGGAGCAGGCGGTGCTCGACTCCATTGCCACGGTATCGGTTCCCGACCTGAAAGGGCTCAGGGGACGGGAGGTTCAGCGCCTCCTCAAATGGCTCGATCTCGGAATGGAATATTCGGGAAACCTTGACGGCAATGTTGTCAGCCAGAGCGTTACACCGGGGGTGAAAGTGGGCAGGAAAAGCATTGTGAAGGTCATGCTTACTTCAAACAGAACATGAACAGGACTCTTCTATGAAGTCTGACGAGAGCGCACATCCTTGCCGGGGGACAGGGCTCCCCGCGCTTCTCGGGGAGATGGACCATCTCGGCTCGAAGGGCCCGGACCACGCAAACAGCGTAGTCCGGTCGGTCACGTGCGATTCGAGGATGGTCGTTCCCGGCTCGCTTTTCGTAGCGATCAGGGGTTTTGCGACCGATGGCCACCGGTTCATCGGCATCGCTGTCGAGAAGGGCGCCATTGCCGTGGTCTGCGAGGAATACCCGGAATCCCTCTCTCCGCATTGTCTTTATATACAGGTTGCCGACGCCCGTCGGGCCCTGGCGGAGGCGGCAAGGATTTTCTACGGCAAGGCCTCCGACAGGCTGAGGCTCATCGGGGTAACCGGAACGAACGGAAAAACCACGACCGCGAAGCTCATCACGTCGATGCTCAATGCGAACGGCATCCCTGCCGGATATATCGGCACCAACCTCTGCATGATCGGCGGCGAGGATATTCCGCTTGACCGGACGACGCCCGAGGCCGATCTGCTGCACTCGCTCTTCGCAAGAATGCTCGATGCGGGGTGCAAGGCCGCCGTCATGGAGGTATCCTCGCATGCACTCATGCTCGGAAGGGTTTACGGGCTCCGGTTCGACGCGGCGGTTTTCACCAACCTGACCATGGAGCATCTCGATTTCCATGAAACCATGCAGGAGTATGCGGCAGCCAAACAGCGCCTGTTCGACCAGATTTCGCCGGGCGGGTTCGCCGTGTTCAATATCGACGACCCCTATGCGTCCCAGATGATGGAACGCGTGGACCGCACGAAGCGTTACTGCTGCACCATGAAGGATAGCGCTGAAGCTTCCGGATGCAAAACGAAGTTCCGGGCCGAAGTGCTTCACGGTTCCATCGCGAGCAGCGATATACGGCTGCACCTGGCCGGTTCCTTCATGGAAATGCAGGTGCACCTTCCGGGGCCTTACAATGTCATGAATGTTCTGGAAGCTGCAGCAACGGGTGTCGGCC
Source organism: Chlorobiaceae bacterium (assembly GCA_013334565.1). GTDB lineage: Bacteria > Bacteroidota > Chlorobiia > Chlorobiales > Chlorobiaceae > Chlorobium. Next base: position 126,505 of record JAAXXI010000001.1, on the reverse strand, counting down.
TGGGGATCGATCCCCGTTCCGCATGTCGTTCGCTCGCTGCGGTCTCAGCGGTTGAGGGGCGCATGGAACGGGTCGGCGACGCTTCCTCTGGTCTGAATGTTTTTGTCGATTATGCCCATACGCCGGATGCGCTGCAGAAGGCGCTCGGGACGCTCCATGACCTGAAACCGCCGGGCGCGAAGCTTTTCGTGGTTTTCGGGTGCGGGGGCGACAGGGACAGGACGAAACGGCCGGAAATGGGCCGCATCGCCTCGGAAACTGCAGACAGGGCGATCCTGACATCGGACAATCCCCGCAGCGAAGATCCCGAACGCATCCTCGACGAAATCGAGCGGGGCATCAGCGGAGTCCCCCATTACAGGGTAACCGATCGCCGTGAAGCAATCGGAAAGGCGCTTTCCCTGCTTCATGAAGGCGACATACTCCTCGTGGCAGGCAAGGGACATGAAAAATATCAGGAAATCAATGGCCGCAAAGAGTATTTTTCCGACCAGGAAGTCATAAGGACATTTTTTAATATAATGGGGACCCGCCAGACAGCGGTTTCCGGCAAGGAGAAGAGTTGAAGGGCTTATTGAACATTGACGACCTTGGAAAGGTCGGCAGAGTGGTAGCGGGAGAACGGCTGCCGGGAGACGGAACCATAACCGATCCGGTTGCGGTGATCGATTCGCGGACCGTAAAGGGCGGCGAGATCTTTATCGCCCTGAAAGGCGAAAGGACTGACGGGCATGCATTTGTCGACGAAGTTTTCCGGAAAGGGGCGGACTGGGCGGTGGTCAGCAGGGAATGGCACGATTCTCTCGAAGAGGCTCAACCGCCTGAGGGAAAAGGTTTTATCGTAACCGAAGATACAGTTGCCGGACTGCAGCTGCTTGGCGCGCTTTACCGGGATACCTTTGCAATTCCGGTCATCGCGGTCGGAGGGAGCAACGGCAAGACAACGACCAAGGAGATGGTGGCGGCGGTGCTCTCTGCCGGCTTTTCAGTCAGGATGAGCAGGGGAAACATGAACAACCACCTCGGGGTGCCGCTCACGCTTCTCCAGCTCCGCAGGGATACCGGGATAGCGGTTGTCGAAATGGGGATCAACCACCGGGGGGAGATGCGGCAGCTCGCTTCGCTTGCCCGTCCCACGCACGGACTGCTGACCAATATCGGTCACGAGCACCTGGAGTTCCTCGTCGATCTGGAAGGGGTTGCCGCCGAAGAGCTGTCGCTGTTCGAATATCTGAGTACGAACGGGGGAAAATGCTTCGTCAACGAGGATGATCCGAGACTCAGGGCTGCTGGAAAGGAATTGCCGGGACATATCTCCTACGGCCTCCGGGAAAATCCCGGTCATCTCTGCTATGCCTGCAATATCTCGATAGAGCGCGACGGCAGGCTTTCGTTCCTGCTCTGTTCGGGCTCCGAGCGCGAACAGGTGACGCTCAATTTTACCGGCAGGCACAATGTCATCAACGCCGTCGCTGCAGCTTCAGTCGGCCGGCATTTCGGCCTTCCCCTCGGTGATATCGCCGAAAGGCTGGGCGGGCTCGTGCCTGCGCCCGGCTGGAAAAGGCTGGAAGTGCTCGATGCTTGCGGCCTCCGGATCCTGAATGATACCTACAACGCCAATTCGGATTCGATGCGGCTTGCCATAGATGCCCTCTGTGACATGCCCTGCGAGGGAAAAAGGGTCGCGGTGCTCGCCGATATGCTCGAGCTCGGAGCTGCAGGTGATGTTGAACATGAAGCGGTCGGCAGGTATATTCAGCAGCGTCCTGTCGATCTGCTTTATACCTTCGGCCAGAGCGCCCGCCTGATCTGCCGGGAAGCGACGGGACGGTGCAGCGGCCATTTCGACAACCGCGACAGCCTTCTCGAAGTCCTGAAATCTGAGCTGCAGACCGGAGACGTCGTCCTGTTCAAAGGATCGCGCGGCATGAAGCTCGAGCAGTTTGTCGAAGCGATCGAGAAGCAGAGGAAACAATAACAGGTTTATAATCCCATACGATAAGGAATGCTTTACTATCTCCTGAAATATATCAAGGATCTTTTCGCCCCTCCGGGTTTCGGTGTTATCGAGTACGTCACCTTCAGGATGAGCGCGGCAGCTATTACCGCGCTCCTGATCACTCTTTTTGTCGGTCCCCGGTTCATCAGCTACCTTCGGGCCCGTTTCATCGAACCCATCAAGGAGGAGGCTCCCCCTGAGCACCGCAAGAAAAAGTCCCTGCCGACCATGGGAGGACTTCTCATCATCTTCGCCATCGAAATCTCCGTGCTTCTCTGGTCGAAGTTCACCGATCCGCATGTATGGCTTGTCATGCTGGCGGTGATCTGGATGGGCGGCATCGGGTTCATCGACGACTACAGCAAGGTGGTTCTGAAGATCAAGGGAGGGCTGTCGCCGCGCTACAAACTTGCCGGACAGGTTGCGCTCGGCCTTATCGTAGGCCTTTACACCTGGTTCAATCCTTCGTTTTCAGTGCTCCGTTCAGAAACGGCCCTACCGTTTTTCAAGCATTTCGTATTCGACTACGGCTATTTCTATATCCCGATGGTGATATTCATCATCACTGCCGTTTCCAATGCGGTCAACCTCACCGACGGCCTCGACGGCCTCGCGTCAGGTGTCTCCGCAATCGTGGTCTTCGGACTCGGCGGGTTTTCCTACCTCGCGGGCAATGCGGTCTACGCAACCTATCTCAACATCCCGTTCATTTCGGGCAGCGGCGAGATTGCCGTTGTCTGCATGGCAATCGTCATGGCCTGTGTCGGCTTTCTCTGGTTCAACACCAATCCGGCCGAAATCATCATGGGCGATACCGGCTCGCTCGCACTGGGGAGCGCCATCGCGGTCATAGCGCTTCTTATCAAGCAGGAGCTTCTCCTGCCGGTGCTTGCGGGGGTTTTCCTGCTCGAAACCCTTTCGGTTTCCCTGCAGGTGCTTTATTTCAAGTATACGAAAATGAGGACCGGCCAGGGAAAGCGGATTTTTCTCATGGCGCCGCTCCACCATCATTTCCAGCTCAAGGGGTGGCCCGAACAGAAGATCGTCATCAGGTTCTGGATCCTGGCCATTCTGCTTCTGCTTGCAAGTCTCATGACCTTGAAACTGAGGTAACGCCGAGATGACAGTATCGGGAAAGAAGGTCACGGTCCTCGGGGCCGGAAAAAGCGGAACCGCCGCAGCCCTGCTGCTTCGGAGCGAAGGTGCCGCGGTGTTCCTGAGCGAGCTCGGCAGGATCCATGAAGCCGAGGCTTCGAAACTCAGGGATGCGGGCATAGAATTCGAAGAGGGAAACCATTCGGAGCGTGTGTTCAATGCCGATTTTTCGGTGGTCAGCCCTGGCATCCCGCCAACGGCCCCGGTGGTAAGGACCATGCAGGAGAGAGGCATCGGGCTCTACAGCGAGATAGAGATCGCCTCTCTGTTCTGCCGGGCGCGGATTGTGGGGATAACGGGCACCGACGGGAAAACGACGACCACGACACTCGTGCACCGGATCTGTGAAACGGACGGAAAGTCCAACGGGTACCGTTCCGTCGCTGCAGGCAATATCGGGGTCCCGTTTTCATCCGTGGTGAAGGAATTGAGCGGAAAGGACATCGCCGTCGTCGAACTGAGCAGCTACCAGCTCGAACGCTGCCAAACCTTCAGGCCTGAAGTGTCGCTGATCACCAACGTCACGCCGGACCACCTGGCCCGGTATGGAGGCGATATCATGCGCTATGCCGAAGCGAAATTCAGGATCCACGCGAACCAGGCGAAGGGCGACACGCTTATCTACAACGCCGATGATCCGATACTGAGCGGGCATTTCGAACGCGGCACCGGGAGCTTTCCGTTCAGGGTAGTCCCGTTTGCAATCGACCGGGTCCCCGGTTTTCCGGGCGTGTTCCTCGAAGGGGATGCCATCGTCACGACGGTTTCGGGCAAAAAAGAACAGGTCATCGACACGTCATCGTTCCTGAAAAACAGTTTCAGGGGGAAGCATAACATCTATAACGCACTTGCCGCCGTTGCCGCAGCAGGGGCGCTCGGTATAGGCAACGCATCGGTTACCACTGCGCTCGAAGGGTTCCAGGGCGTCGAGCACCGGCAGGAGTTCGTGGCGACCGTCGGAGGGATCGGCTGGGTCAACGATTCGAAAGCCACCAATCTCAATGCCATGCGGCAGGCGCTCGAAGCGCTGCCCGGCAAGGTCGTGCTCATCGCCGGGGGACGGGACAAGGGTAATGATTATTCTTCCGTCGCCGACCTCGTCCGCCGGAAAGTGTCGCTTATTGTGGCGATCGGCGAATCAAGGGAAAAAATCGTTTCGGCGTTCCGCGGCATCATGGACGTGAAGCCTGCAGGTTCGCTCTGCGAAGCGGTCTCGATTTCCCGCGATGCGGCCGAATCAGGACAGACCGTGCTTTTTTCTCCCGCCTGCGCAAGTTTCGACATGTTCGAGAATTTCGAGGACAGGGGAATGCAGTTCAAACAATGCGTCCATAATCTGCAACCATGAAAAACTCTCCGGAAGAACGGCCCTCCTTCGAAGCGGAGGACATCGCGCAGCTCCCTGTGCAGTCGTGGGGCGAGGGGATTGCCGGCAAGCTGATGCTGCTCATCATCGCCGTGCTCATGTGCGCCGGTATCGCCATTGTCTACAGCAGCGGTGCAGGCTGGGCGGAGAACAAGTATTCGAGCTCCGAATATTTCCTCTGGCGACAGCTTGTTTTTTCAGCTCTCGGCATCGCGACCATGTTCATGGTTGCCCACATCGACTACCACATATTCTGGAAGACAAGCAAGATCATGCTGTTCGCGAGCATCATCCTGCTTACTGCTCTCCTTGCCATGAAAGCGGTGCACATCATTTCCGGGGCCGCCCGCTGGATCGGTTTCGGGCCGTTGAAATTCCAGGTTTCCGATTTTGCCAAATATGCGGTGATCTTTCATTTTTCAAGGCTGATCAGTGAAAAGCAGGGATATATCAAAGACCTCAATAACACCTATTACCCCCTGCTGACACTTCTCATGGCCGTTGTGGCGCTCGTGGCCCTCGAACCGAATTTCAGCACGGCGTCACTGATCGCGATTATCGGATTCCTGCTGATGTTCATCGGCGGGGTCAGCATCCGTCACCTGCTTGCTACATTTTCACTGCTCATCCCTATCGCTGCGGTATTTGCCATTGCGGCTCCATACCGGGTCGCACGCCTCCTCTCTTTTTTCAGCGGTGACGAGAAAGGGTTGAGCTACCAGGTGGTCCAGGCGCTGATCGGGCTTGGCAACGGAGGGCTTTTCGGACTCGGGATCGGTGCAAGCAAGCAGCGGGAGCTCTACCTGCCGCTTTCCTACAATGATTTCGTTTTTGTCGTGGTGGGAGAGGAGTACGGTTTTGTCGGGGCGGTAGCGGTCATCGCTCTTTTTGCCGGCTTCCTCATCTGCGGCCTTATCATCGCAAAGCATGCCCCGGACAATTTCGGCAGGTTTGTCGCATGCGGCATAACCCTCGCAATCTCCCTGTTCGCGTTCATCAATATCGCGGTCGCGTGCCACCTGCTTCCGACGACAGGCGTCGCGCTGCCGTTCATCAGTTACGGAGGTACCGCACTGCTCTTCAACTCGCTTGGTGTAGGCATACTGCTCAGCATCGCGGGCCACAAGAAGCGCATGCAGGCAAAAACGGCCGGAATATCAGTCAATGAAAGGAGAGTCGCATGAACGTGCTTTTTGCCGGTGGCGGTACCGGCGGCCATCTCTACCCTGGCATAGCCATGGCTGAAGAGCTGAAGAAGCTCGTACCGGGGATATCGGTATCCTTTGCGGGTACGAGCACCGGGATTGAAGCCACGGAAGTGCCCAGGCTCGGGTACCGGCTCCACCTCATTCCGGTACGCGGCCTGAAAAGAGGGCGTTCGCTGAAGGAGCTGCTGGGCAATATTCCGGTCCTTTTCGATTTTGCCGGGGCGCTCGGCAAGGCGCTCTCTCTCGTGGCAAAAGAAAAGCCCGACGTCGTTGTCGGCACCGGCGGTTTTGTGAGCGCCCCCCTGCTGCTTGCCGCCCAGCTCATGGGAAGGAAGACGCTTATCCAGGAACAGAACGCTTTCCCGGGAGTGACGACCAAACTGCTGTCGCTGCTTGCCAGCGAAGTGCACCTCTCCTTCGAGGCAGCCCGGAAGTACCTCGTGAAATCCGGGAAAATACAGGTTTCGGGAAATCCCGCCCGCTCGTTTGTTCCGATCCCTGCCGGTGAGGCGCGCAGACGCTTCGGCATCAGGGAAGAGCGCCCGACGCTGCTTGTTTTCGGTGGAAGCCGGGGTGCCCGTTCGATCAACAGCGCCGTCCTGTCGATGCTTCCGGCCATCACCGCGTCGTCGAACCTCGTCTGGCAGACGGGCAGCGTCGATTTCGAGAGGATAAAGGCGAAGGTAAAACCATCGGATACCCTTTGGGTGGCCCCGTATATCGAGGATATGGGCAGTGCATACAGCGCCGCCGACCTCGTCCTCTGCAGGTCGGGTGCATCCACCATTGCGGAAATCACCAATCTCGGCAAGCCTTCGGTCCTGGTGCCCTATCCCTTTGCGACGGGCGATCACCAGCGGTACAATGCCATGGCCCTCGTGGACAATGGTGCTGCGCTGCTTATGGATGACAGCGCTCTTGGCGATCCTGCTACGCAGGGAAAGCTGCTCGGACTGCTGCGGGACTCATCTGAACTCGCATCCATGGGTGAGGCGTCACGAAAACTTGCCTACCCTGACGCGGCGCACCGGCTCGCCTTGCGGATCAAGGCCCTTGCAGGCAACCATTAACAGATACGTTACAACATGGAACTGGGAAAGACAAAAAGCGTTCATATCGTGGGTATTGGCGGCGCAGGCATGAGCGCGATAGCCGAACTCCTGCTCAAATCAGGGTTCAGGGTGACCGGCTCCGATCTTTCGTCCGGAGAGGTGACCGAAAAACTGGCCGAGAGAGGTGCGGTCATCCATAGCGGTCACCGTGCCGAGCATGTCGGTTCGTGCGATGTGGTTGTCTATTCTTCAGCCGTAAGGCCGAAGGAAAACATCGAGATCATCACCGCGGAGAAAGCCGGTATTCCCGTCATCAAGCGTGACGAGATGCTGGGCGAGCTCATGAGGTACAAATTCGGGATCTGCGTGGCCGGCACGCACGGCAAAACCACGACCACCTCCATGATAGCCACCATGCTCATCGAATCGGGTGAACGCCCGACCGTGATGATCGGAGGAATATCGGATTACCTCAAGGGAAGCACCGTTGTCGGCGAAGGCAAATACATGGTTATCGAAGCCGACGAATACGACCGGGCATTCCTGAAGCTCACGCCCACCATCGCCGTGCTGAACAGCCTCGAGTCCGAGCATATGGACACCTACGGCACCCTCGAAGAGCTGAAACAGGCGTTCGTCACCTTCGGGGACAAAGTCCCGTTCTACGGAAGGGTGATCTGCTGCGTCGACTGGCCTGAAATCAGGCGGATCATCCCGTCGATGAACAGGAGATATTCGACGTTCGGCATCGAGGAGCCCGCCGACGTCATGGCCACGGATATCGTGCTCGAAAAGCTGGGCAGCAGGTTTACCATCGAGGCGCATGGCGCCCGCTACCCCGATGTGCGCATCAACGTACCCGGAAAGCACAACGTCCTGAACGCCCTTGCCGCATTTTCCACGGGCCTTGAACTCGGCATCGAACCTGGCCGGCTCATTTCGGGGCTTGGGGTATACAGCGGCATGAGGAGGAGGTTCCAGGTGAAGTTCGATAACGGGCGAGGGCTCATGGTTGTCGATGACTATGCCCACCATCCCTCGGAAGTCAAAGCGACCGTCAGGGCGGCCAAGGGCGGATGGCCGGACTCGAAAGTTGTAGCCATTTTCCAGCCACACCTCTTTTCCCGCACGAAAGAGTTTTCCGACGAATACGGGTGGGCATTGTCGAGGGCGGACATTGTCTGTTTGGCCGATGTCTATCCGGCAAGGGAAAAAGCCGAAGACTTCCCCGGCGTGAACGGGGAACTGGTCGCATCGGCAGTGCGCAGGGCGGGAGGAAAACAGGTGGAATTTTTTGCTGACAGGGCTTCCCTTTTTTCCGCGATACAGGAACTTGCTTCCGACGGGAACTTGCTGCTCTTCATGGGCGCGGGCGACATCACGCACCTCGCATCGGAAACGGCGGATTTCTGCTGGCAGCGCGAAAGCGGAACCCCCGGGTAGGGAACGATGGCTGTCAAGCGGCTGAAAAAGGAAGATCCGGGAGGCAGATGCCGGTTCATGCAACGATCTGAAACGTCGCACGGCCATGCCTGATGAACGATTCGAGCCCGGAGGGGCCTATACTGTCCCGGACTGGCAGGAACCTCCGTCTGATGGAAGGGATGGAGCACCGGGGAAACATTCGGGTGGTTGGAAGCTGCTGTTCGTTGTTTTTGTTCTGGTGGCCGGGGCGCTTGGCGGGCTTGCCTACTATGCAGGAAAATGGAAAAAGGAGGTAGAGGTCCGGCAGATACTTGTCGATGGTGCGACACTCGTACCGGCAGCCGATGTGGTCAATGTCCTGAAGAACTGCAAAGGGCTCAACATGCAGGATGTCGATACCGGCGAACTTCGCAGAAAAGTCCTCCGGTTCCCTTACGTCAGCGATGCCTTGCTCCAGAAAGAGATGAACGGAGTGATCAGGGTAACGCTTCTTGAACGGCTGCCGGTAGCCAGGACAGTTCTTTACGGCAGGGCCATGGACATCGACCATGAAGGTGTCCTTCTGCCCGAGAACAGCCGCATCCGGGCATATTATCCGAAACTGCCGCTTGTCTCGGGGATCAGCCGCATCAGGAGCATGCCGAACGGCCTGCAGCGTATCGACAGCATGGAGGCCGGGCTTGTCGTCGACTTTTTCAACGCCCTTGGTGAGACTGATTACGCAAGCCTGCTCATCAGCGAGTTCCATTATGCCGACAACAACATGAGCTATTGTCTGACGCGCCAGTCACCGACCCGGTTTATTGTGGGTAATGACGGCAACTTCAAGGAAAAGTTGAAAAAATTCGAGATATTCTGGCAAAAGGTTGTATCCAAGAAGGGTTTTGATGTCTATGAAGCTGTGGACCTGAGGTTCAGGGACAGGGTTTTTACCAGGGATACTGTTTCCGTCAAGGTGCCGCAGCAGGTTTCCCCATGATAAACATGCAGGAAAATAAAACAATGCTGAAAAGCAATATCGCTGTCGGTCTTGATATCGGGACGACCAAAGTCTGTGTCGTTGTCGCAGAGCGGGACGAGCTTGGCAAGCTCAACGTCCTCGGAAAGGGCCGATCCAGTTCGGACGGCCTGCAGCGCGCGACGGTCGTCAATATCAACAAGACCGTCACTGCCATAAGGGCCGCTGTCGCCGATGCCGAAAGGGAATCATCCATACGCATACATGGGGTGAACGTCGGAATTTCCGGAGCGCATGTGCATTGCATCCACAGTAATTCGGAAATCAGCGTCAACCAGACGGGCATCGTCAATGAATCCGATGTGAAACGGTTCCTTGAAAAGGCCAAGACCAATATCCGCTACCTCGATATCGATCACGAGATCATCCACGTCATCCCTCAGGAATTTATCGTCGATGACCAGGAAGGGCTTCTCGACCCGATCGGTATGGCCGGGACGACCATGCGCGGCAGCGCATACATCGTCGTCGGCCTGAGGACGAAGATCCGCAATATCAAGCAGTGTATCGAAAAGGCGGGCCTGGAAATCAGCGCACTCACCTTCGAACCGGTAGCTTCGGGGCTTGCCGTCATGAAGGAGAGCGAGAAAAAAAGCGGTGTCGTGGTCATCGATATCGGAGGCGGGACCACCGAAGTCGCCATCTACATCGAAGGTGCGATCCGATATTCCGAGGTGATCAAGGTTGCCGCGAACGACGTGACGCATGATATCGCGCACGGCGTCAAGGCCCTCTATGAAGTGGCCGAAGAGCTGAAAATCAGCCACGGCTGCGCCTGCAGCGGCATCAAGGCCGAAGAGGAGGACCTGCTCATCGACGGTATCGAGGGACGTCCTCAGAAAACGTTCCCGAAAAGCTCCCTGACCATGATCATCGAGGCACGGATGATGGAAATCTTCGAACTGGTCCGGGATTCGCTGAGGCGTTCCGGTTACTATGAATATATCAATGCAGGCGCCATCATCACCGGTGGCGGCTCTCTGCTTCCCGGCACGGAAGAGCTCGCGCACGAGGTGCTCGGCCTCGATGTCAGGATCGGCTATCCGGAAGGTGTTTCGGGAGGCATAAAGGATTCGGTCAACAATCCCATATACGCTACGGTCATGGGTCTTGTGGCCCATTCGTTCAGGAACAATCTTTCCGTTGATCACAATATCGCGCTGGTGTCGGAACCTCCCGCCCCTGAGAAAAAGAAGAAGACGGCAGAGACGGGGGAAGATGCTCCAGGCCAGGAGCAGAACCCTGCGGGCAAGAAGATTGTCGAACGGATAAGGAAATTCTGGGAACAGCTTTGAAAAGAGACGTTAACGTGCGTTCTAAAGGGGAGATATGATTTATGGCATTTGAGCTCGATCCCGGCCTGTTCGACAGCGACCAGGGTAAAGGGGTCACCATAAGAATCGTCGGAGTGGGCGGCTGCGGAGGAAATGCCGTGAACAACATGATCGACAGGAAAATCAGCGGTGTCGAATATGTTGTTTTCAATACCGACCGCCAGGCGCTCCTCAATTCGAAGGCGCCTATAAGGGTACAGATCGGCAAGAAGGCAACGAACGGGCTCGGCGCAGGCGCCGATCCGGCCAAAGGGCGCCAGGCGGCCGAAGATGACCGCGAGATCATTGCGGCCCAGCTGAAAGGGGCCGACCTCGTTTTCATTGCGGCGGGGATGGGCAAAGGCACCGGAACAGGTGCGGCCCCGGTCATCGCTTCCATTGCGAGGAACATGGGGATACTGACCATAGGCGTCGTTACGCGGCCGTTCAATTTCGAGGGCCAGGTCAAGGCCCGCATTGCCGATGGCGGCATAGCGGAGCTCCGCAAATATATCGATACGCTTATCCTTGTCGAGAACGAAAAAATCCTCAGCCTTGCCGAGGAAGGGGTAAGCGCAACCGAGGCGTTCAATATGGCGAACGACGTCCTCTACAGGGCGGCAAAAGGAATCGCCGACATCATTACCCGCCACGGGCATGTCAACGTCGATTTCGCCGATGTGCGCAGCATCATGTCCGGCGCCGGCGACGCGGTCATGGGATCGGCTGCCGCTTCCGGTGAACGCAGGGCGCTGAAGGCTTCCTGCGACGCGCTCAACAGCCCGCTTCTCGAAGGTGTTTCGGTGGATGGCGCGAAAGGGGTCCTGGTCAACATAACCGGCGAGGTCACCATGCGCGACATGTCGGACGCCATGAACTATATCGAGGAACAGGTCGGCAGCGAAGCGAAGATCATCAACGGTTATGTGGATGAGCCCCAGGTATCCGGAGAAATAAGGGTCACGGTTATCGTGACCGGCTTCAAGCGAAGGGAGCACGGAGAATCGAAAGAACCTTCACACAGGCACCCTGGCGCATCGGTCAAAGGACCGTGGTTCGGTCAGTCTCTACAGGCCGGGAAGCCGGGCATGCCTGTCTATCCGGAACGCCAGGAAGAAGACCGGCGTATTCCGGCTTATATCAGGAGGCAGGTCCCCGTAAGCGATCCGAATCATCCGGCCCTCAAGGGCAGGGCGGGGTTCGATGCCGATCAGGGCCAGCAGGGGCCCGGCGACCACGAAGACAGGATACAGAAAGGACTGCCGGGAACACCGGCTTACCTGCGCAGGAAAAACACGGGCAACTGAACTTGCCTTTTCTTTCAATCAATACTGTAGTTCATGTACAATCGTACACTCTCCGCAGAAGACGCGGTCGGAAGGATCAAATCGGGTGACAGGGTTTTTTTGCATACAGCTGCGGCCGTGCCGCAAAGGCTTATCGACGCGATGGTGCTGCGGGCGCCGGAACTCAGGAATGTGGAGGTCATCAGCCTCCATACCGAAGGCACCGCTCCATATACAAAGCCTGAATATCACGAGAGTTTCAGGATCAACGCGCTCTTTGTTGGCAAGAATGTCCGATCTGCCGTCCAGCATGGCGACGGCGACGCGATCCCTGTTTTTCTCAGCGATATCCCCTCCCTTTTCCTCAACAACGTTCTTCCCCTCGATGTAGCGCTGGTCCATGTATCCACGCCTGACCGGCACGGATACTGCTCGCTTGGCGTCTCCGTCGATGTCAGCCTTGCCGCGGTGCATGCCGCCAGGCTTGTCATCGCGCAGGTGAACCCGCATATGCCGCGCACGCACGGGGAAGGGCTCCTGCACATCAGCAAGATCGATGCCATGGTCGAGGTCAGCGATCCCCTTCCCGAGCATCCCAGACACGAACTGTCCGATATCGAGCTCCGCATCGGCAACCATATCGCATCGATCGTCGAAGATGGTGCGACACTCCAGATGGGCATCGGAGCGATTCCGGACGCGACCCTTGCCGCCCTGACCGGGCACAAGGATCTCGGTATCCACTCGGAAATGTTCTCCGACGGTGTTATCGAACTTGTCGAAAAAGGGGTGATCAACGGAAGGAAAAAGAAAATAAACAGGGAGATCATCGTTTCCAGTTTTCTCGTCGGGAGCAGGCGGCTGTACGATTTCGTCGATGACAATCCCCTCGTCGAAATGCTTCCGTCCGATTATGTGAACGATACCGCCCAGATTCGCAGGAACCCGAAGGTAACAGCGATCAACAGTGCCCTTGAAATCGATATGAGCGGGCAGGTCTGCGCCGATTCGATCGGTCAGATGTACTATTCAGGTGTCGGGGGACAGATGGATTTCATCCGGGGCGCGGCCCTTTCCGAAGGCGGCAAGCCGATCATCGCCATTCCGTCGATTACGAAGAACGGCATGTCGAGGATCGTTCCGCAGCTGAAAGCGGGTGCCGGCGTGGTCACGACAAGGGCCCATGTCCAGTATGTCGTTACCGAGTACGGCATTGTCAACCTCCACGGCATGAACCTGCGCCAGAGGGCCGAAGCGCTCGCAAGTATAGCCCATCCGGATTTCAGGGAGGATATCTGCCGCCGTGCCCACGAACTTTACGGTTCTTACGGCAAGACCTGCGGACAGCACCTCTGAGCCGCTCAGAAGCCCGGCTTCATGCCGATGATGCTGGCCATGCGGCCGGTGATGCCGTTGTCTCGACGGTATGAATAAAACAGGTCGCTGTCGCGGAAGGTGCAGAAAGGCGCCCGCCCGATATTCGCTTCCGGGATGCCTGAGCCGAGCAGCTGCAGATAGTTCGCCCACGAAAGATCGAGTTGTTTTTTTTCCCCGTTCTCTTCCGATGTTGCCGGCAGGCAGCATTCGGAAGGGAATGCGTCCGCCACTTCATGGCCTACCTCGTATGCTCCTGCTGAAATTCCCGACCCTATCCATGCGGTGCACTCCGACGGCCTGGTGCCGAAGGATTCATGCATCGCTTCAAGCGTTTTGACCACGATTCTGCCTGCCGTGCCTTTCCATCCTGCATGTGCAGCGCCTGCAGCCCTGTTGACGGGGTCGTAGATGAGCACCGGGTAGCAGTCGGCGGTATAGATACAGAGGAACAAGTTTTCCGTCCGGGTGACGAACGCGTCATACCCAGGGTATCTGCCCGGTTTTTCAGCGATCAGGACCGAGGTGCCATGCACCTGGTCGCTGCTCACCAGCCCTGCAGGATCGAAGCCGGCGGCTAACGACAGGATGCGGGTGTTTTCGCGAACGTTTTCAGCATCGTCAGTGGTTGTGATGCCGAGGTTCAGGGTATGGAATGGCCCTTTGCTGATGCCGCCCTTGCGCGTGCTCTGCAGGGCCACGAGTTCCGGAAAAGTGCCGAAACAGGAGGGAGAGTGGTATTCCGGAGGCGCCACGGATCGGCTGTATCGGTCGGTAGATGGCATGCTTTCAATCAGGGGGCGTCACCGTGAAAAATTCCCGAATCGGTGATGCGAAGGGAATGGTTCATTATTTCGCCGATAAGGTTATATTAGCTTTTTGTCGTGAACGTACCTGCATGCGCATCGGGATCTGTCAGGCCCCCCTTGCCTGCGGGTATCAATATAATCAAGGGGGGCCGTCATTGAAAAACTCCGATGATGAACGTTTTTCCGACCAGTTCGGCCGTTCGGTGAGAGCGCTTTCTGATTATCTCGGCATGGGTTTGCAGATAGCGGTGAGCTTCGCACTTTTCGTCTTTCTGGGTTACTGGGCGGACGGCCGTTTCGGCACTTCGCCTTTTCTGCTTTTCGTGGGGGTTATTGCCGGTCTTGCAGGAATGGTCCTTGTGCTGTTGAAGGTTGCCGGTCAGGCAAACAGGAAAAAATAAGGGGAGGGACCTCCCGTTTTCTCTCAATATAGAATGGGTCCGGTTATATGAAGCCTTTGTTTGACTTTTTAGTAAAGTTATGTATCTTGTCAGTCATTTTATGGGTGGTTATTCTTTACGGTCCTGTATCTGGCGTCATTCAGCTTCCTGCCGTACTTTCGGCATGGGTGCTGGTATTCGTCAATACGGTCGCAGGGTACCTGCTTTTTGAGTACGCTTTTGAAAAGGAATCCGCTGTTTTCACCAAATTCGTTTTCGGGGGCCTGGTTGTCAGGCTGCTGATTCTGATGCTGGCGGTGGCGGTCGTGATAATCAGGAAAATGGTCGATACAGACCAGTTCGTGTTCTCTCTTTTTGCATTTTATTGTAGTTACGTGATCCTCGAAATACTCGGGTATCAGAAGAAAAATAAACAGAAAAAAAAGGCTGCATGAAACGGGTAAAAGCCACCAAGGCAAACGCTATTATCAAGGTTCTCGCGATTATCGTACCTCTTCTGCTGAATATCAACGGCCTTGCTCTTGCTACTACCCAGGAGGCTCCGGCAGTATCCCCGGTGGCTGCAGCTGCGATAGAGCCCCATGCTGCCGCTGAAGCGCCGGAGGAAGCGCATGAAGCCGCTGCCGGCGGTGAAGAGAAAGCCGGTGATGTCATCATGCACCACATTCTCGACAACAATGTTCTCGCTTTCGAGCCGTTCGGCGAAATCGAGCTGCCGAAGATCGTTATCGGCGGGTTCGATATCTCCATTACCAAGCATGTCGTCATGCTCTGGACAGTGTCCGCTATCGTCATCGGCCTTTTTGCCCTTGCCGGCGGTACATTTAAAAACATGACTTCACGCCAGGCTCCGAAAGGGCTCGCTAACGCTCTTGAAGCGCTTGTCCAGTTTATCCGTGACGATGTGGCAAAGGCGAACATCGGAAAGGGATATGAAAAATATCTGGATTTCCTTCTTACGGCATTTTTCTTCATTCTGGTATGTAACCTGCTGGGCCTCGTTCCCTATGGCTCTACAGCTACCGGCAACATCAATGTTACCCTGACGCTCGCGACCTTCACGTTCTTCATCACCCAGGCTGCGGCACTCAAGGCGCACGGCATCAAAGGCTATCTTGCGCACCTGACGGGAGGCACCCATCCCGCGCTCTGGATCATCATGATCCCTATCGAATTCATCGGCCTCTTTACCAAGCCTGTCGCGCTGACAATCCGGTTGTTCGCGAACATGACCGCAGGCCATATCGTCATACTCAGCCTCATTTTCATCAGCTTTATCCTGAAAAGCTATATCGTGGCGGTAGTGATGTCCGTTCCGTTCTCGATCTTCATCTATCTGCTCGAGCTGTTTGTCGCGTTCCTCCAGGCCTTCATCTTTACCATGCTTTCCGCTCTCTTCATCGGGCTTGCATCAGCCCACGAGGGACACGACGAGCATGAAGCCGGAGCTGCGCACCACTGACAGCCGGCATGAGGGGCTGTGGATCGGAGAGTGTTTTTCATAACGTGTTTTATAACTGCTGAACTTCTTAGCAAAAAACTTACAACAAATAAACGGAGGTAATTCAAATATGGAAGGTCTGGGATTTTTAGGAGCAGGTATTGGCGCTGGTCTTGCTGTTATTGGTGCCGGTCTCGGTATTGGTAATGTTGCAGCATCGGCAGCAGAAGGTGTTGCACGTCAGCCGGAAGCTACTGCTGATATCCGCACAACCATGATTATCGCTGCAGCACTTATCGAAGGTGTCGCGCTCTTCGGTGAAGTTATCTGCGTGCTTCTCGCCCTCAAGTAATTCAAGGGAGAAGCCTCTGCTTGATACCTGAAAAATTCCGGTTGCAGCTGACATGAGCAGACTGCAGCCGGGTTTTATTAAACCGTAAAAGGAAAAATTGTTCATGCTAACGTCGGGAACCATACTTCTTGCCGGCAGTCTTCTGAGCCCGAACCCCGGTCTTATCTTCTGGACTGCAGTGACATTTGTGATTGTGCTTCTCATTCTGAAAAAAATTGCATGGGGCCCGATCATTTCAGCCCTTGACGAAAGGGAAAAAGGTATCCAGTCCTCTATCGACCGTGCGCACCAGGCAAAGGATGAAGCCGAAGCGATTCTGAAAAAGAACAGGGAGACCCTTGCCAGGGCAGATGCCGAAGCTGACAGGATCATCCGTGAGGGAAAAGAATATGCAGACAGGCTTCGCGCCGACATTTCTGAAAAAGCGCAGGCTGAAGCGAAAAAAATGATTTCCAGTGCGAAAGATGAGATCGAGCAGGAAAAACGCCGCGCACTTGACGTTCTGAGAAACGAGGTCGCCGACCTTGCCGTCAAGGGTGCCGAGAAAATTATCAAGACGACACTCGATGCCGATCTTCAGAAGAAGATTGTTGACAGCATGATCCAGGACATTTCCACAAAACGTAACTGAACAGCTCGACATGTCTAAAGTAATTGCAAGCCGTCGGTATGCTACAGCCCTGATGTCTGCAGCCGAGGAAGGCGGATTTCTCGAAAAGGCTGTTGAAGAGCTCAAGGTTATCCGTGAAACCCTCGGAAATTCCCGTGAACTGGTGCAGGCACTACGCAGTCCCCTGGTTAAAGGCGATAAGAAAGCACATATTCTTTCGGAAATTTTCAAGGGAACCGTCAGCGACAAAGTGCTTCTGTTCATGAACCTGATCGCCAGGAAAAAAAGGGCAGGTCTCCTTCCTGAAATTATTGACGAGTTCATGCTGATTCTTGATGAAAAGAAGGGTATCGTCAATGCAGAAGTATCCAGCGCCGTGAAGCTTTCACAGGAGCAGGTAGACTCGCTTGTCGGCAAGCTTTCGCAGTCGACCGGCAAGAAAATACGGGCAAAGATGTCCGTCGACGAAGAACTTCTCGGCGGCGTTGCCGTGAAAATCGGCGATACGATTTTCGATGGCAGCATAAAGTATCAGCTTCAGATGCTGAAACAGGCGCTTGTAACAGAACGGACCTGATCGAAAGCACCTGCAGAAAAGAGTATTCAGCGTAAATAGCCTGCACCGCAGGCTATTTTGCCAACAGGGCCCAAACTGCATGGCGCCCATGGAAATATACGGGGCTTTAGCTCAGTTGGTAGAGCGTCTCGTTCGCAATGAGAAGGTCAGGGGTTCGACTCCCCTAAGCTCCACCCTTTTTTCCCGACAATACAGCACATTTCTTCCCTTATATTTCAGCGGCTGCCTGAATAACTCCCGTTTCGCAAGACTCTATTCATTTCCGGTATCCGCAAATACCTCACTGTGCAGTAATTCGGACAAGAATGCCTGTACCGGGTAACGGGTGTAAAAATCTGTGCCGAATATTGTTTCTGAGGCAAAGAGATTGTAATATTGAAAGATATGCAGATTTAAAGGTACTGAACAGGGTTTGAGCAATTGTAATACCTCTGCCACTTTTCAATATGCCATGAACACGGATCAGGGCATATCGGCGTCAGCTGAAGAAAAGCTTTATGGTTATATGCCCGATTCGCATTTGTCTTTGCCGAGTCTTTTTTGATCTTTTAATCGGATAATGGAGTTTCTCTATGCCTTTTTCCAGATTTTTCTCCCGTGCCTTTCCTGTCCTGTTCATGGCCATCACGCTTGTGAGTTCCGGCTGTTCTTCTTCAAAACATGCGGCTAACAAACCTGCTTCTTCGAGAGTGAAGGAGAGCTACGATGCAGCCCAGGGCCTCTATGCAAAAAGAAAGTACGACGATGCCGCCCTGAAGCTTGAATCGCTGATCTTCACATCGCGGGGAACGGCATTCGAGGATAAGGTGCTGTTCCTGCTCGGACAGACCTATTATGCTTCGAAACAGTACCTTCTCGCTGTCGATATGTATGGACGGCTCATCCGTCAGGTACCCTCATCTCCCTATCTCAAAACAGCGCAATTCATGCTGGCGAAATCACATGAGAAACTTTCTCCTCATTACGAACTCGACCAGGAACATACCGTCAAGGCAATAGAGCAGTACACCCTTTACCGTGAGCTTTACCCGGAACCTGACTCCGCAAAGTATGCCGGTGATATCGAAATGTATACGGAACTGCTGAAAGTCAACCCGAACAATCAGTCTTACAGGGAGGGGCTTGCTTCTGCAAAATCCCAGATTCACCGTCTCGACAGCCTGAACTATGCGGCGAAGACAATTCCCGTCCTGAGGGAAAAGCTCGCAAAGAATACCTTCACGATCGCCAGAACGTATATCCAGCTGAAAAAGTACAGGGCTGCCGGTATCTATTATGACGAAGTCATCACCAAGTATCCGGAAACGAGCTATGCCCCTCTTGCCTGGACCGGAAAGATCGATGTGCTTATAAAGAGGAAGAAATGGTTCGATGCGAACCAGACGATCGATCAGTACCTGCAGCTCTATCCGGCGAAGGAAAAGCAGATGCAGGGTGAGCGGGACAAAATCAAAGGCAATCTCCGCTCCAAATAAGCTGAACGGCAGTGCGGCTCGGAGTATATGGCGGATCGTTCGATCCGCCACATAACGGACACCTTGCGCTCTGTCTTCTTGCAAGGGAGCTTCTTCAGCTCGACCGTATCATCATTTCCGTATCGAACAACCCGTTCAAGCATGGGCGGGGCGCGCACGATTCAGACAGAAAACATATGGCCGAACTGCTTTCGGCCGAGATAAACCTTACCGGGGTATCCAGCGAGGTCTGCGGCTGGGAACTGGAAAAGCGCACTCCCTCCTATACCGTCGATCTGCTGAAGTACATCCATACGCTCTATCCCAGCCAGCATATTACCCTTCTGCTTGGAGAGGACAGCTACCGGGAACTTCCGTTATGGAAAGAGCCGGGAACGGTAATGGATTTGTGTGAAATCGCTGTTTTCGGGAGGGAAAACCGCTCAGCCGCAAACGTCGCGAACATCAGTCCGTATGCGGGGTCTGTCCGGTTCATTGCATTCGACCTTCCGGTCTCCTCCACGGAAATCAGGGAGCTTGTCGCACGGGGAGAGCCTGTAGAAGGTCTGGTCCCTTCCTCGATCAGGCACTACATCGCCGAGCATAGCCTTTACCGGAGCTGAACGCTTCCTACATGGCTTCAGGAGCCGAGATCCCGAGTATCCTGAAGCCGTTTCGAAGGACCTGGCGCGTCGCTATGGAGAGCAGCAGCCTGGCCTCTGTAATTTCAGGTTCCGCCTTGATGATGGGACATTCCTGGTAGAACCGGTGGTACTGTTCCGAGAGCGAGTGGAGGTATTCGACCATTTTCTGCGGTTCAAGAAGCCTCAGGCTTGTCCTGGCCCAGTGAGGGTATTCGAGCAGCGAGAAACCGAGCTGGATTTCCGACGGTGACTCGAGGCGGCTCAACCCCTCATAATTGTTGACAAGATCCGCGTCGAAGCCCGTTTCCTGCTTCGCCATCCTCAGAAGGCTGCATATCCTTGCGTGAGCGTACTGCAGGTAAAAGACCGGGTTGTCTTTCGACTGTTTCTTGGCAAGTTCCACATCGAAGTTCAGGTGGGAATCCTTGCCGCGCATGATGAAGAAAAGCCTTGTCGCATCGGCACCGACATCGTCGATAAGATCGTCGAGAAGATCGGCGTTCCCCTTCCGGGTCGACATTTTCAGGGTCTGTCCTTCGACGGTCGTCGTGACGAACTGGTTTATGGCTATTTCGATACATCCGGTATCGTATCCGAGGATTTTGAGCGCTTCGAGGACATCCGGGTATTCGTCGATGTGGTCTGCACCGAACACGTTGATCATCCGGTCGAACTTGCGGTCGAACTTGGTGATGTGGTAGGCGATGTCCGGCAGCCGGTAGCTTGGTTCCCCTGACGATTTGACGAGCACCTTGTCCTTTTCCTGCCCGAGTTTCGTCGTCATGAACCAGGTTGCCCCTTCATGATTGCCGATGAACCCTTTCGAGGCGAGGGCGTCGATGACCCTCTGATTGGGAGAGGTGCCCTCGCTGTCCTTAATGTAAAGGGTATGCTCGTTGAAAAAGGAGTCGTGCCTGATGCCGAGGCGTTCGAGGGTTGCCCTTATGGAGTTGAAAATAATGGTTTCGGCCGCTTCCTTGAATACCCCGAGTTCACCGGAACCTGCAAGAGCGGTGCTGTGTTCCATGAACACCACTTCTGCGATATCCCTGATGTACTCGCCCTGGTAATGCGTGGGGGGGAAATCCACGGCTTGTTCGCAGAGTTCGAGATAGCGGTACCGGACCGATTCCGCAAGGATGGTCATCTGCTTGCCCGCATCGTTGTAATAATATTCCCTCGTGACCTCGTACCCCTGGGTTTCAAGCAGGTTCGCGATACAGTCCCCGAGCACGCCGCCCCTGCCCCTGCCTATTGTGAGCGGTCCGGTCGGGTTGGCGCTCACATATTCGACGACTGCCCTTTGACCGGCACCGGAACGGCCTTTGCCGTAAGCATCGCCGTCGAGCAGGATTTGCTCGACCGATTTCATGATGAAGAGCGGAGAGAGGTAGAAATTGATGAACCCCGGGCCTGCCACTTCGGACTTTGCGACCGTGCCCGCAGGGAATGAAAGGTGCCTGAGCAGCTCGCCTGCCAGTTCACGAGGGTTCCTCCTGCACTCCTTTGCACAGAGCATGGCGATATTGGTCGAAAAATCTCCGAACTTCCTGTCGGCAGGTTGCTCGATCTGGACCGGTTTGTCAGTTTCGATACCGGCGGATTTCAGGGCATCGCTTATGAACGGGATAAAAAATTCATGCATCTGGGTCGTTATCAAAAGGTCATTGATTGCCTGAGGAGGAGTTTTGCCGTCAGTTCGGCGGGCAGGAGTGCCGTGAAATCGTCGGCCATGTCGAGTATGTTGTCGAAAGATGCGAACGCCCCGGCGTCATTGGTTGTTGTCAGGGCAACGCATTGCATGCCCGCATTCCGTGCGGCCTCGACCCCTGGGAGCGCATCTTCGAAGACGATGCAGGAGGACGGCTCGACACCGAGGAGTTCTGCAGCACGGAGGAAAATGTCCGGCCTGGGTTTGCCCCGTTCGACGTCGTAAGCGCTCACGACGGCGCCAAAACGGTCCTCAAGCCCGAGAAGTCCGAGCACATACCTGATATTGGCGTGGCCCGCTCCGGTGCCGATACCGAGCCCGATGCCAAGCTTTGCTGCTGCATCGAGAAATTCGTTCAGGCCCGGAAGGGGTTTGATACGACCGCGGTACATGACGCGGTACAGGAAATCCTTGAGGTCGGTGAGGCGTTCGGCTTCGGCATGGCCGATATCGGGGTCGAGGAAATAACGGAGCACGTCGAGCCCTTTCATGCCCGCGGTTTCGACCAGGTATCTCTCGGCATCCATGCCTTCGAGCCCGTAGTCCCTGAAAAGTTCAACCCATGATTCGGCGTGAAAGCGCATATTGTCCGTCAGCACCCCGTCCATGTCGAAAATGAACGCGTATTTCTTTTTTCCGGGCATGTGCTTTACAGGTTGCTGCTTATGGTTTTCTGTCCGAGCTTCATGGCTTCTCTCACTTCCTGCATGGTATGATTGGCGATCTCCCTTGCCCTGGTTTCTCCCTCGATGAGGATATTTCTGACAAGGTCAGGATTGGCTTCGTAGTGGCGCCGTTTTTCGAGGAGCGGGGCCAATTCGCTGGAAATATTTTCAGAGCAGAGTTTCTTGCAGTCCACACATCCGAGCGATCCGCTGCGGCAGCCCTCTTCGATGCCGGCAAGCTGATGCGGTGCCGTGAATTTTTCATGGTAGCTGAACACTGTGCAGATTTCCGGCCGCCCCGGGTCATTTTTGCGGACCTTCTGCGTATCGGTAACGGCATTCCTCATTTTTTTCATCACCTCTTCAGGAGCATCCGAAAGGTAAATGGTGTTGCCCAGCGATTTGGACATCTTGGCCTTGCCGTCCAGCCCCACGAGCCTCGAGAATTTCGTTATCTTCGGTTCGGGTTCCGGGAAAACGTCGCCGACTACCGGATGGGTGTAATGATTGTTGAATTTCCTGGCTATCTCGCGGGTGATCTCAACGTGGGGTATCTGGTCCTCTCCGACCGGCACCACATTGCCTTTGTAGAGAAGGATATCGGCAGCCTGCAGGACCGGGTAGCCGAGATGGCCGTAGACGAGCGAATCCATGTTGAGGTCGCGCACCTGCTCCTTGAGGGTCGGGTTCCTTTCGAGCCTGGAAGAGGTGATCAGCATCGAGAAAATCAGGAAAAGCTCCGCATGCTCTTTTATCTGGGA
The DNA here is from genome assembly GCA_013334565.1 of Chlorobiaceae bacterium. Taxonomy (GTDB): domain Bacteria; phylum Bacteroidota; class Chlorobiia; order Chlorobiales; family Chlorobiaceae; genus Chlorobium. The sequence continues at coordinate 103,884 of JAAXXI010000001.1, read as the reverse complement.
CTGGCGGAAGACCGGGCTTTTTTCCGGATCGACCCCGGCAGCGAGCCAGTCGACAAGCATGTCTATCGTGTGCGTATAGATATCGCCCGTATCGAGCGATGTCGTGAGGTTGTGGTAGTCGGCTATGAGGAAGCAGGTTTCATAGGCTCTCGAGCCGTCCTCGTTCAGCAGGTTCTGCTGTGCCACCCAGTTTTCCAGTGCCCCGGTATAGTGCCCGAGGTGGAGTTTTCCGGTCGGGCGCATCCCGCTCAGAATTCGCAGTGTTCGCATATATCGGTTATTGCCTCAGCATCCGGCAGCGGTGCGGCCGCATCATGCAGGACCGTTTATTTGTTGAGATAGAACCAGTCTGCTGGTTTGCAGCCGGGGCTGTCAGCAGGAGCCTATGAAGTTATAACAGTTGCCATAAAGATAAAAGCGCTATTATTTGTTTTTTGATTTCATTGCGCTATATTATGCAACTTGTTTCCGGTTCCATGAGTGAACAAGAACCCGAAACAGATTATATTAGGAGAGTAAGTCCTATACAACATTCAGTTACCCAACCATGTCAGGTCCGGAAGGAAGCAGCATCCGGTAATATGAATGTGTGATATAGCAAGCTTACTCTCTTTTTTTTTATTTATTTCATTTTCAATGGACAGGGGAGATACGACATGGACACAGGGGTCAGAAAAGAAGAGTTGTTGAGCGCGCCGGTAAAGCATATCGACATCAAGCAGCTGAATATTGTTCCTCTCATCGACCAGATGGGCGATACGGCTTTCCAGGCGAGAAATCTCCAGAGGGCGGCATCCATTGTCGATCTCATGCAGCAGGACAAGGATTGCGCCGTCATCCTGACGCTTGCAGGTTCCCTTATCAGCGCAGGACTGAAGCAGGTCATCATCGACATGCTGGAGCATCACATGGTAGACGCGATTGTTTCGACAGGAGCGAACATCGTCGACCAGGATTTCTTCGAGGCGCTCGGCTTCCGTCACTACAAAGGGACCCCGTTCATCGATGACGCCATCCTGAGGGAGATGCACATCGACCGTATCTACGATACCTATATCGACGAGGACGATCTGCGCGTCTGTGACGACACCATGGCGATCATCGCGAATTCCATGCAGCCCGGAGCCTGTTCTTCCCGCGAGTTCATCATTGAGATGGCGCGGTATATCGAGAAAAACAACCTCGACAAGAATTCAATTGTCTACAAGGCATACGAGAAGGGCGTGCCTATTTTCTGCCCGGCATTTTCCGACTGTTCCGCAGGCTTCGGCCTTGTCCACCACCAGTGGAACAATCCCGAAAAGCATGTCGCCATCGATTCCGTCAAGGATTTCCGCGAACTTACCAGGATCAAGATCGAGAACGACAAAACCGGCATTTTCATGATCGGCGGCGGTGTTCCGAAAAACTTCACCCAGGATATCGTCGTCGCGGCCGAAGTGCTCGGTTACGAAGATGTCACGATGCACACCTATGCCGTCCAGATCACGGTTGCCGACGAGCGCGACGGAGCCCTTTCCGGCTCTACCCTCAAGGAAGCCAGCTCATGGGGCAAGGTCGATACGGTTTACGAGCAGATGGTCTATGCCGAAGCCACCATCGCCATGCCTCTCATCGCCGGTTACGCCTACCACAAGCGCAACTGGGAAGGCCGCAAGGCAAAGAATTTCAATGCAATGCTCGATCGCCAACAGGTAAACGCCTAAGGGAGTTCAAATGAAATTTTTCATCGATACCGCCAATCTTGACGAAATCCGTGCAGCAGCCGAGCTCGGCATGCTTGACGGTGTGACGACCAACCCTTCGCTGATCGCGAAAATCGTCAGCGACCCAAGTAATTTCACTTACGGGGACTTCAAGGAGCATATCGCCCGGATCTGCGAAATCGTCGATGGTCCGGTCAGCGCCGAAGTGACCAGCCTCAACGCCCGCGAGATGATCGTGGAGGGCGAGGACCTTGCCAACATTCACGAAAATGTCGTCATCAAGTGCCCGCTTACCCTCGAGGGCCTCAAGGCGATCAGGCATTTTTCCGATAACGGCATCCGCACCAACGCAACCCTGGTTTTCTCTCCGAACCAGGCGCTGTTGGCCGCAAAAGCCGGAGCAAGCTTTGTCAGCCCCTTCGTCGGCAGGCTCGACGATATCAGCACGGAAGGCATGGCGCTTGTCGAGCAGATCGTACATATCTACGACAACTACGGCTATCCGACCGAGGTCATCGTCGCCAGCGTCAGGCATCCGCAGCACGTGGTCGAATCCGCCATGCTCGGCGCCGATATTGCGACGATTCCTTTCAGCGTCATCAAGCAGCTGGTCAACCACCCGCTTACCGATCTCGGCCTGAAGAAATTCATGGAAGACGCTTCGGTGATGAAGAAGTAGGTTTTACCTGCACCTTTCAGATTCCTCTCAAGCCGGAAATGCCCAGCATCTCCGGCTTTTTTTTATATGTGCATCCGGGATAGAGCGGAATGGATTTAGAAAAGGGCCCGGAGAATTTTTTCAGCATCATGCCATGGAAGCCGTCGTCCTGACTGTCTCATTTTTTCAAGCGAATCATAGGCTGATTGCGCCTCGATAATGGCATGCCTGACAAGGTTTTCAAGCACCCAGATCGTGCCCATTGTTTCAACTTTTTCAGCCTCCGCAACTCTTCTCAACTCCCGGTCGCCGGTTAGGAGCGGGCATCGTTCCTGCTTTGCAAGTGCAAGTGCGAGATAATCATTATGGCTTGGTTTTGTTCCATACCGTAATGGAAGATTGTAGGCATATTCAACATATGGACCTTCAATTTCAAGCAGTGTCAACCCCAGCAATTCAAGCCCAGGAGTATCCGGTTCTATTTCTTCCCTGTAGAGGATATCCGGTATACCGATTTGCATAGGCAGGCGAAAGAAGACTTCGAGCAGCTCGCCAGCCTCCAGATCAATCAGGATGTTGGCGTCACTGATGAGCAGAATCATCTTCAGGTTCCAGTTGGCGTTGCCTGTATAGCGTCATCAGCGGTATGCCCAGCAAAGTCGCCGCTGCCGATTCGGTTATCAGGGACTCTCCCAACGCCCTGAAAACCAGTTGCTCGAAAAGTTTCGGTTGTTCCTGCGGTAATGCTTCTCCCGGCTCACAGGTTCGCCACCCTTTTTTAGAGAAACGTATGTAATGTGAATCATATACGCTTTTTGTGATAACCCCGCACTGATTAGCCCTGATAAGCCACCCGCCCATTGATAATCCGTATTCATGCTTGAGTGTATACAGTTCATGCCACTCGATTTCCGATCGTTGTTTTCCCAAGGTCTGGATGATGGCGGGTTTCGGTACAAGGAACGCTCCTGCGAAACGGTTGCATGCCTTTTCAATTTCTAGTTCTTCTCCGAGGCGGCCTGAAAGCAGAATATGCCCCAGTTCATGGGCAAGCGTGAATCGTTGCCTGTCTGACGGCCAATGCTTTGAAACGGCGATAAGCGGGTAGATGCTGCCATCATTTGTACAGACATTTGCCATCAGACCGTCGAAAGCGGAATTTTTTTCGTCAAGCATGATGACAAATATTCCGTTGGCCTCAAGAGTGTCGTAGAGGTCCGTGATTTGATCCATACCAAGCAGCCATTCATTTCGTAACGTCTCGGAAAACTCTTCTATCTGTTCGTAATTCTCGATTTTATGCAGAAGAGCTTCCGGAATCCTGAATGGTGTAATTGGTGGTGACGGGTACAAGCCGAGAAGTTTTACACGCCTTTCCGCCTGTTCAGTCGCCCTTATCAATATCTTTTCCTGTGCTGTTATACCAAATTGTACCCGTTTTCGGAACTCAGGCTTGATCAGTTCTACGGTATGGGTACGAAAGAAATATTCGGTACGAATGCCGCAGGCTTTTGCAAGTGCCAGAAGTTGCGCTGAGTTTGGCGTAAGAATGCCTTTTTCAAACTTCTGGATAGCGGTATGGGAGACCCCGATTTGTGCCCCTAATTCTGCAAGCGTCAACCCTGCGACTTTTCGAGCCTTATATATTCGCTCTCCGATCATGGTGTTTTGTTCCATGGTGTTGGTTTAAAAAATGCATTATTATTAATACATTTTAAACCAAAAGTAATGACTTGCCGTTCATTTTCCAAACTACCTGCGGCATGTCGTATTGCTTCAATAAATGGACAACAGTAAATTGACAGTTTTGTTTTGGCTTATTTTAAAATGCTTTCGCATAATAGTTTAATTGCGTTTTAATGATTGCTTCTGACGCAATGTCTGACGCAACAACAAGCGCAATACTAAAAAAAAATACCACTGCGTATTCCTACGCTTGCAGTACCTCATGAATCGTCGATGCATCTCTGAAATTCACGTCGATTAACTCGACTCACGCTTTTCCTGGAATTTGTCTCCAATCCTTCCGTCTTTTTTATACCCAGATCAGTATACGTTCCGGCACAAAGAATCATCAAGTGCTTTATATTACTTTATAATTTCCGGGTCAACGTATTAAACGCGGACAGATGTTTGAAGTTACCGGTAACGACATCGCTAACTTGGGTGATGCAAACTTGCGTGAGTTGGTCAAGAAATTGATTGGGGCGTAGCTTCGCAGTCAGGGTTGTCCTGTGTCCTCAGTAATTGCCGTAGGAAATCAGGATGCTCCGGATGGCATGATTGATTTACGAATCGAATCTCCAATACCTCTTCCAACGCCCGATTTTACTCAATTGTCAATACCTCGCTTGATGAATTCGGTAAAGAACGTGTGAAAAGCTGAATTTCCGGAGTGTTTCCGATTCTTGATCAATGGACCCACACAATCGTGCCCGTAATCGTGGCAGAGAAGAGAGTTTTGAGTAATGATTAGATGTTGCCTGGTTGTAACCCGGATCCCAAGGTATACATGCTTTAACGAGCATATACGGTAAGTTCGGGCTCATGAATATCAGTAACAATTTCCGTATTGCGCAGGTTGTAGCCCGACCTTGACCTGTATGCATATAATATCCATTAGTTCTAACTCCATGCCACATCCATTCTGCACAGCGGTCACGAGGAATCTTCAGGTAACTGCCGAACGGCTTGCGGCCTGCATCGACATGGTCGAAGAGGATTTGCTCTGGGTTGATTTTGCTCCGAACCTCTCCAGTCCGGGCAACCTCGTCCTGCACCTTGTCGGCAACCTCAGCCAGTATGTGTTACGGACGCTTGGAGGGAATCCATACCTGCGGGAGAGGGCAAAAGAATTTTCCCTCAAGCCGGAAATTGACCGGGATGCGCTGAAAGCCATGCTACGGGAAGCGGTCAACCAATGCATTGTCATTATCGGTGGACTCGGCGAGGAAGATCTTTTAACGATTTATACCGTTCAGGGCAACGAGCGGAGCGGTTATGATATCCTGCTGCAGGTCTCGGAGCATTTCAGCTACCACACCGGCCAGTTCGCCTGGTTCTGCAAGTACCTCTTCCAGGGGGATATCGATTTCTACAGGGGAAGGGACCTCAATATCCAGTAAAAGTGCGGATGATCGGCCGGATGACACCGCTCGGGGCGTCCGGTATGCAGCGGAAATCTGCTGGAAATGCAACAATCGATAAATAACGTTGGTTTCGCTACCTCGACAGCACTTCGAGCTTCACCCTCGCCGTACCTTTTTCATAGAAACCGAGCTTCTTCGCCGCATCGGCGCTCAGGTCGATGACCCTGTCGTCGACAAATGGCCCCCGGTCGTTCACCCTGACGATAATGGAGGCTTTCGTGTCGAGATTGGTGACTTTCACAATCGCCGGCAGCGGCAGGTATTTATGGGCTGCGCTTGGTCTGGAAGGATCGAAGGTTTCTCCGTAAGCGGTTGCCTGTCCGTTATGCTGATCGAGGGTTTCCTGCCCGTACCAGGACGCTGTTCCCGTTTCCTCGTAAGCGAGCGATTCCTCGTAGGCCATGGGGACGTAAATCCTGCCATTGATGATATAGGGCGTATTCTTGATCTTTCCGAGTCGGTAGGCTTCCTCGGGTGAAATGCCTCCCGTTCCTGCGGAAGGAGGTGCCGTGAACTCTCCGGTCGAGCAAGCGGCGAGGGCGAGCATCAGAAGCACGCACAGGGATATGGGGAAACGGCGTATCATCATGGCGTTTTTTTCCTTGTCCATGAAAAATAGGGAATTCGCGGGAATATTTCATGTCACACCCTCCAGCCACTGTTTTGTACGGCCTTTCTGTAGCAGCACTGAGGGTTGTCAGTGGTCAGGGAATTTCCGGATGCCGGACAGCCTTAAAAAACCGAAAGGCCCCGGAACTCAAGGGCCTTTCGGTTTTATATCCGGGACACTGAGGCTATCTGGCCGTCCCGGTTTATCGAACCTGTCAGCGTGCTGCGGTCAGGACCTTCGAATCGCTGATTCTTGCAAGAACGTTCTGGATGAAACTTTCGAGTTCTGCCGGGAAGCGGTTGATGGTCGTTCCATAGTTCGGAGAGGTATAGGCTGCGAAGGCTTCCGCCCAGTATTCCGCTTCGTTGGTCCTTGCATAGTTGCTCGGAGCGAAATCATACTTTGTTTCGAGGGTCCTGACCAGGGTTTTCCATTCACCGTTGTTGATATCGAGCCTTGAATCGATAACATGTCCGAATTCGTGGCGGAGGGTGCGTTCCATGTTGTTGGTCGAAAAAACGATCTCGTCCCTTGTCGGGTTGTACATGCCCCTGTTGCTGTCGAGGACGTTGAGGCGGGTAACCTTCGGAAGAACGATCGAGTAAGTATCGCAGACCCTGATGATTTCCCTGTTGATCCTGTTCAGCCTGTCGAGCCTTTCCTGTTCAGGGATGCTTTCGCCGTAAGCGTTGCTGTTGTAGGCGATGAAGAATGTGGATTTTTTTGCGGCCTGTTCAGCTTCCTGGAGTGTCGATGCCGGGGTGAAACCTGTCGATGCGAAAAGCGAGGCGGAAGTCAGAAGCGACATTGCTACTGCTGCTGCTGCGGCCAGGTTTTTCAGTGTTGCGTTTTTCATGGTGACTCTCCGTTGGTTGCTGTTTCGACAGTAGATCAACAAGAGCCGTGCCAGTGTCCTCTAAGTTATATTACTATATATGATTAAATCGTCCTGTGCTGGTTTTGTGCTGTGTCATGATGGTACGGTTATAATCTTTATTTGATTGTGTCAAATTGTATCAGTTCGGAAATGGTGTGCTGTTAGCCCGTATTGCCTGTCTGGCAATGGTATGGGAGGGAGGAGCTGATCTGCCTGGGTCAAAGTGAAACAAAAACCATAATTCTTGTTATATGTTTTTATTATTGTGAGTTAAATGGATTTTCCGGTTTTCTTGCTGTGTCGCGATGATACAGTTGGCCCTGTGTTGTTGATTGTGTCAGAATGGCGCTCCTGTTCGCATGCGATCACCTGGTTCTTCGGGAAAAATGAGCGGAGAGCTTTGTTTTCAGGCATGCAGGCCCGATGGAACAGATGGGAGGCGAGGATTGTTAGCTCTATGAAGAGGCCCGTTTCAGTAAAATTGTAAGCGATGCGGTTTTTCGATCTCAGTCATACCATCGAGCCCGGCATGCCTGTCTATCCCGGAAGCCCGGCACCCGGCATCACCTCTCTTTTTTCACTGGACCGGCATGGCTTTGCCGAAAGGGTCCTCACACTTTCCTCCCACACAGGAACTCATTTAGACTTTCCTTCGCATATGCTCGAGGGTGGCCGTTCCCTCGATGATTTCGGGGTGGAATGTTTTTTTGGGAAAGGTTATGCGATGGATGTCCGAACAGATGGTGGAGATATTGTCACCCTCGACGATTGTCTCCGGTTCGAGGAGGAAATACGTTCGTGCGAATTCCTGCTGCTCTGTTCCGGCTGGAGCAGGTTCTGGGGGGAGCCGGCCTATTACTCGGGATATCCCGTACTCAGTCCCGAAGCCGCACGGTGGCTGTCCGGTATCGGGCTGAAAGGGATCGGTGTGGATATGATTTCCGTCGATGCGCCGTCCGACGAACGTTACCGCATCCATAACCTCCTGCTGGAAAACGGGATCGTCATCATCGAGAACCTCAACAACCTCTCGCCGCTCCTTACCCTCACCTTTTCTTTTTCCTGTTTTCCTCTCAGGTTTGCCGGTGCTGAAGCATCTCCGGCAAGGGTGGTGGCGATTGCGGAGTAACGGGGATTACGTGAATTTTTTTATTGCAACTTCCAGAACGGTGCATTACATTTCGGCACCCGGGAGGTTCGCTTCCCTGTTCTTTACCATCGAAACAACCAATGTGTGAACACTATGCTGTTTTCATCCATTACCAGAAAAGTGCTTATGGCGCTGGCAGGCCTTTTCCTGGTTACCTTCCTGTGCGTGCATCTGGGAATCAACCTGATGCTTCTGAGAGATGACGGAGGAGAAACGTTCACGGCGGCCGCAAGCTTCATGGGTACGAACCCGGCTATAAGGGTTGCCGAAATTGTTCTGTTTTCGGGATTTCTCATTCATATCTTTTTCGGTCTCTGGGTTTCCGGCCAGAACCGCGCTGCACGGGGAAAATCCTACGTCGTTGGGAACAGATCGGAAACGTCCCTCCTCTCCAAGTACATGTTTCATACCGGCATTATCGTCTTCATCTTCCTTGTCCTTCACTTCATCGATTTCTATTTCATCAAGATCGGCCTGGTTGCTCCTCCGCCTGGAATCGAGAGCCACGATTTCTATCACCGCACCCTCGTCCTGTTCTCGAGCCCGGTCTACTCGGCCATCTATATCATCTGTTTCATCTTTCTCGGTATTCACCTCAACCATGCCTTCCAGTCGGCGTTCCAGACTCTCGGGCTGAACCATACCAAATACATGGGCGCGGTGAAGCTCATCGGCTCGGCTTATTCCCTATTGATGACGGCTGGCTTCAGCCTCGTGCCGATTTACGTTTATTTTTTCAGATAAGCCTGTTCTGATACGACCGTGTTTTTACCCGAAAACAATCCTTATCACCCGTTTCAATGACACTCCTCAACGCCAGGATTCCTGAAGGACCGTTGGCTGACAAATGGAAAGCCTACAAATCGGGCTGCAAGCTGGTAAACCCCAACAACAAGAGGAAACTTGACATCATCGTGGTCGGTACCGGCCTCGCGGGAGCATCGGCTGCCGCAACGCTCGGGGAGCTCGGCTACAATGTGAAAGTGTTCTGTTACCAGGATACTCCGCGCCGTGCCCACAGCATCGCGGCACAGGGCGGCATCAACTCGGCGAAGAACTACCAGAATGACGGCGACAGCGTTTACCGTCTGTTTTACGATACGATCAAGGGCGGCGACTACCGCGCTCGTGAAGCGAACGTCTACCGCCTTGCCGAGGTCAGTACCAGTATCATAGACCTTTGCGTCGCCCAGGGTGTGCCTTTCGCAAGGGAATACGGCGGCCTGCTCACCAACCGCTCGTTCGGTGGTGCCCAGGTATCGAGGACTTTCTATGCGAGGGGGCAGACCGGCCAGCAGCTTCTTCTCGGCGCATACGGCGCACTCAGCCGCCAGATCGCGGCAGGAAAGGTGGAACTTTGCAACCGGCGGGACGTGCTCGATATCGTTGTTGTCGATGGCAAGGCGAGGGGGGTCATTGCAAGGAATCTCGTCACCGGTGAAATCGAACGACATGCAGCCCATACCGTGGTGCTTGCCAACGGAGGGTACGGAAACGTGTTTTTCCTTTCCACGAACGCGATGGGTTCCAACGTCACTCCAGCCTGGAGTGCTTACCGGAAGGGCGCGTTTTTCGCGAACCCCTCCTTTACCCAGATCCATCCCACCTGCATCCCCGTGCATGGCGATTTCCAGTCGAAACTCACCCTGATGAGCGAAAGCCTCCGCAACGACGGAAGGATATGGGTCCCGGCAAAGATGAGGGATGTCGAAAGGCTGCGCAACAGGGAGATACAGCCAACGGATATTCCCGACCAGGACCGCGATTATTACCTTGAGCGCCGTTATCCGGCCTTCGGCAACCTGGTACCCCGCGACGTGGCGTCACGCGCTGCTAAAGAGCGGTGCGACGCCGGATTCGGTGTCGGCAGCACCGGTTTTGCGGTTTTTCTCGACTTTGCCGACGCGATCAAGCGAAAAGGGCACGATACCATCGATGCCCTCTACGGCAACCTCTTCCAGATGTACGAACAGATCGTTGCCGAGAGCCCTTATGAAAAACCGATGATGATCTACCCTGCGGTGCATTATACCATGGGAGGGCTTTGGGTGGACTATGAACTGATGACCACCATTCCGGGACTCTATGCAATCGGCGAGTGCAATTTTTCCGACCACGGAGCAAACCGCCTCGGTGCGTCAGCCCTGATGCAGGGCCTTGCAGACGGTTACTTCGTGCTGCCGTACACCATCGGCAACTACCTTGCCAATGAGATCCACACACCCCGCATCGATCCGGGGCTGCCGGAATTCAAGGCTGCGGCGGATGAAGTCACCGACCGCCTGAACAAACTGAAGAACGCCGGCGGCAAGGAGCCGGTTGACCACTACCACCGCCGCCTCGGCAAGATCATGTGGGAACAGTGCGGCATGGCGCGTAACGATGCGGGCCTTACCGAAGCGCTCTACCTGCTCACCGAACTTCGCCATGACTATGCGAAAGACGTAAAAATTCCCGGAGCGATGGACGAATATAATCCCGAGCTCGAGAAAGCGTGCAGGGTTGCGGATTTCATCGACCTCGGCGAGCTCATGGTCCGCGACGCGCTTCAGCGCCGCGAGTCATGCGGCGGGCATTTCAGGGAAGAGTACCAGACCAACGACGGCGAAGCGCTCCGCAACGACAAGGAGTTTGCCTTCGTGGCCGCATGGGAGTTCAAGGGGCGCGACATTGCCGCTGAAATGCACAGAGAGGACCTTCAATTCAAAGAGATCAAGCTTTCCCAGAGGAGCTACAAATAACAGGACATCATGAACTTCAAACTGAAGATCTGGAGACAGAAGAACGCGAAAGCCAAAGGTGGAATGGTTTCCTACGATGTAACCGGTATTTCTCCCGACAGCTCGTTTTTCGAAATGCTCGATACCCTGAACCAGCAGCTGATTATCAGCGGCGGTGATCCGGTGGCGTTCGACCATGACTGCAGGGAGGGGATATGCGGAACCTGCAGCCTGTATATCAACGGTCGCCCACACGGCCCGGTCAAGGGGGTTACCACCTGCCAGCTCCACATGCGCTCATTCAGGGATGGCGAAACCATCCATATCGAACCATGGCGGGCACGTGCGTTCCCGGTCATCAGGGACCTCATCGTAGACCGGAGCGCCTTCGACAGGATCATCCAGGCAGGAGGGTTCGTTTCCGTCAATTCCGGCGGCGTTCCCGATGCCAACTCCATTCCCGTCCCGAAACACGATTCGGACTCCTCGTTCGACGCGGCAACCTGCATCGGTTGCGGGGCCTGCGTCGCATCCTGTTCGAATGCCGCGGCAATGCTGTTTATCGGGGCGAAAGTGTCCCATCTCGCGCTGCTACCCCAGGGTCGGGTCGAGGCGGCGAAACGGGTGCAGAGCATGGTTGCACGCATGGACGAGCTCGGGTTCGGCAGCTGCAGCAACACTTACGCCTGTGAAGCTGAATGCCCGAAAAGCATTTCCGTCATCAATATCGCCAGGATGAACCGGGAATTCCTGCATGCGAAAGTCTTTTCGGAAAAAGAAAAAATTATCCGGGAATCATTGTAACACAGGAACGGCGGTCCATGCTTTTTCCGGAACGGCCGGGAACGCATGGGCCTTCGGACCATCCTGCCCCATAACCATTTTCCTGAATCCCGTTCCAGCAGTAAAAGGATTTTCACTCCTCCGGTTCTATATTATTATATACAATATCAGGATTGTCTTTCCGTCGGATACTTTCCATGAACCGTTACTTCCTGTATCCTTGCCCAATGACGTCAGAACCGGCCTGAAAGCCGTTGCCGTATTCGAAGCCGCTAAAGGAGCCCTTGTCCTGCTTGCCGGGCTTGCCGCCTTTTCCCTCATTCATCAGAACGTCCAGCTCCTTGCCGACCAGCTTGTCAGCCAGATGCACCTCAATCCCGCAAAACACTTTCCGAGGATTTTCGCCGCAGCCGCTGCCGACATCACCGATTCGAAACTGATTTTCTTTTCGGTACTGGCCCTGCTCTATTCGTCCATGCGTTTCATCGAGGCATACGGTCTCTGGACGGGCAGGAAGTGGGCAGAATGGTTTGCGCTGTTCAGTGCCGGAAGTTACCTTCCTGTAGAGTTTTTCGAGCTTGCAAAAGGGGTTTCATGGATGAAGATCGGTTTTGTTGCTCTCAACCTTGTTATCGTATTTTACCTGATCGTCGTGCTTTTCCGTAACGGGCGCTTCAGCCGTAGAGCAGCCCGGGACCTCAACACTTGCGAATAGCCTTTCATGACAAGGGTGCCATTCTACTTTTCCTGGCTGCATTTCGCAACACTGTTGCGGGTTGTCGACGGCAAACCATCGAACGGCCAAAAAAACAGGGAACCCGACCAGGAACTCGTTTCCCGCACTCTCGCGGACAAACAGTCATTTACGGCGCTGGTCAGGCGTTATGACGCTCCCCTTCTCCGGTACATTTTACGGATGGGCTGGAAAGATGCTTCTACGGCTCAGGACCTGCTGCAGGAGATATTCATCAAGACCTATGTCAATCTCAACGATTACGATCCGTCGCTTCCATTCTCGTCATGGATTTACAGGATAGCCCATAACGAGATTGTCAGTGCCTTCCGGAAGGAAAAGGTCCGGCCTTTCGTCCTGAAAAAAGAGACCGATTTCTTCCTGTTCGAAACAATAGTCGATGATGCCGGCCTTCATCAGGATGATGGCCGGAAGTTCAGTGCCGCCGAGATTCAGGAGGCCGTCAACCGGCTCGAAGCGAAATATCGCGACATCATTGTCCTGAAATTTTTTGAGGAAAAGAGTTACGAGGAAATCTCCGATATCCTGCAGATGCCGCAGGGTACCGTTGCCACCCTGATCAGCAGGGCGAAAAAGAAAATCAGGGAGTCTCTGGAAAAGAATCACCGATAACAGCCATGCCCAAGGACAGAGCAGGATCGATTCTCGAGGAAATCGAAAAAAGACAGGCGGTGCCGATTCCCCGCTGGCACTTCGTGCTGAGGCAATTCGCTTTCTGGGCGCTTGCCGTCTTTTCCGTGTTGACCGGCAGCATCGCCATGGCCACGGCCATGTATGTCTTCCTCGACAACGACTTCATCGAGGATCATGAAGTCATCACCCTTTATTTCGAACAGCAGCCCCTCGTCGCCGATATCTTCAGGAGCATTCCCTACCTCTGGATCGGGGCCCTCGCCCTGTTCATCCTTGTTGCCTATTACGGGTTCCGCCATACCAGGAAAGGGTACCGGTATACGACCGCGAAGGTTGTCGCTGCCTCTCTGCTGGCGAGCCTGCTGATCAGCCTCTGCCTCAATACGGTAGACGTCGGGGGATATATTCACCGTTATCTTGTCGAAAATGTCCGTGGGTACCACCGCCTGATCTATTCGAACGAGTTCCGATGGTCACAGGCAAGCAAGGGGCGACTCGGCGGGAAAATCCTGGCATATGATAAAGAGAAGGGTGTCATTGTGCTCAGAACATTCAGAAAAGTCCTGTGGACGGTCGATGTCAGCAAGGCCGAGGTTGAGCCCGGAACCCGGCTCGCACCGGGCCGATTGCTGAAAATCACCGGGACCCGGACCGGGCGTGTATCATTCCGGGCGAAGGAAATACAGGCCTGGGAAAAGAAGTACAAAAGGAAAGTCGAACCTGTCGTGAAGAAAGAGCCCGAAAAAAATCAGGAGCAGGTCCAGCCGCAAGTCCAGCCACCCGGTCGATAAGGAATGCTTTTTTTATCCAGGCAGATGGTTAACCGCAGAGGAGAAAATGGATCTGTTTTTTTGTAAAATAAGCCCGCGGTTGTACTTTGTTATTTCGTTAAGCTCTCCGGTTTCAAGATGTATTTTTTAACCTCAATCGAAGGAATAATCCATGATGACATCGTATGTAGACGGTATTGCCAATATCACGATGATCGACGGCATCGTCCGGTTTGACCTTGTCAATATCTTACAGATCGAAAAAGACAAGGCGAACATCCGGCCCATCGGTTCATTGGCAATGTCACTTCCGGCACTGCTCAGAACCTATGAACAGCTGACACAGGCTGTCAACAAAATGGTGGCGGATGGAATTCTCAAAAGGAACGATACGCAGCTTACCGTTACCGAAGGCACGAAAGAAGGGTAACGATCCAGGATCGTCCTCGAGACAACCGGGAGATGCGGTCTGTATTTCGAAAACGTGTTTTCCGGTACTCTCCAAATTGAGTGTTATTTTTTTTGCTTGGTGTAATAATAGTGCATTATCTCACCTGTTTCTCTTTCATTGTTCAGATATGAAAAAGAAACAGTAGTTTTTTACCGTGATTAGTTGTAATTTCCTCCATTGACTGTTGACCTCCCCTATTGATTGCTCAAGCCACGAAGGACGTAGAAGAGACGAGATTGTATGGCGAAGGGTTACGATGTGTTACGAAAAGAGTATCTGCTGAGGCAACCGGTTTGAAGTTCCCAGTGCTGATATTTTTGTGAAGTATCGATCTTTATTGCGATTTACATATTTCTTTCTCTCATTCAAACCACACACACTCATGAAAAAGAGAAACATAGCTCTTGTAGCTTTATTTGTCGCACTTGGTGCCGGCCAGGCGAATGCGGAAAGTATTCCTTCTGCCTTTGTTTATGATGTAACAACCACAACCCCAACAGGTTCAAACAGTATTCAAAGTGCAATTACAAGTGCCAATGGAGATAGTGATACCAGTACAATTTTTTTTGGCAACACAACGAATCCATTTAAGATTCAGACAAGTAACCCCTCAGATATTGTAACTGTCAATCAAAGTGTAATTTTTGAAACAACGGATGGCTACCCTGTTACCATCTCGAGCACGAGCGTTGCAGGAACCAGTTTACTGAGAACAATTAATAGCCCAGTACTTACGTTAGATAACGGATTTTCTGTTGACGCAACAGGTACAGGCAATAATGTTACAGCCGTTTATGGTACGAACAACTTGACTATCAACAGTTTTTATGCAACCGGTTCTGGTTTACTGAGCAACGATATCAATGGCACTTTTACAGCTGTTGCATCCAATAACCAGGCATACGGCCTCTTCGCTAAAGATAACCTCACTATTAACGGAAATCTGACTGGCTCCGTTATCGCACAAGCTTACAACGATGAGGCCTATGGCATACGCGCCTACAATACAGGCAAAAATCTAAATATCAATGGAACCCTTTCCGGAACCGTTACTGCTCAGGCTGGCGATGACGAAGCTTATGGTTTGCGAGGGGCAAATGACCTTAAAATAACCGGAGATCTCGCCGGTTCTGTTACTGCTCAGGCAGGTTATGACTTCCTGAACAATATTGTTGTAAACGGTGACCACAATAACGCATATGGACTGCGCGCCAGCAAAAATGACCTGTCCATAGGAGGAACCCTTTCCGGGACAGTTACCGCGCAGGCTGGAGGAGTTGAAGCTTACGGACTCTATGCCGAAGATCATATAACTATTGGTACTGCTGGCAATGTGTTCAATGGAACGGTTACCGCCCAGGCAGGAGATGATGGTGCATATGGTCTCTTTACTTTAAATGATGACATTACCGTCAATGGCGATTTCCTCGGAAATGTTAACGCTCAGGCTGGGTATAATTTCACGACTAAAACCGTCGTTAACGGAAGTAACGATGACGCCTACGGTTTTCGTGCTGGTGATAACCTGAACATCAATGGCAATCTTTCCGGAACGGTTAAAGCCCAGGCTGGAGGTGATGATGTCTACGGTCTGTACGCTTCTGGCGGGAACATAAACATCACAGGCAGTCTCTCAGGCAATGTTACTGCACAGGGTGGGTCTGGTGAAGCTTATGGACTCTTTACAGATGGTAATGACGATATCACCATTGGTGGCAATCTCAACGGTACGATAACCGCCCAGGCCGGGTACGATTTTGCCAATGGTAAGGTAGTCAACGGTAATTTCAATACTGCCTACGGGTTGCATGCCGGCTATGACCTGAATATCAATGGTAATCTTTCCGGAGCGGTTAAAGCCCAGGCTGGAGGTGATGGAGCCTACGGTCTCTATGCGGATCAACATGACATTAACATTAATAACAATCTGTCGGGTAACATTACAGCCCAGGCTGGTGATGATAACGCTTATGGACTCTTTACCGATGGTAATGACGATATCATCATAGGCGGTGATCTCTCCGGCAATGTTACTGCACAAGCCGGTTACGATTTTGCCAGTGTTACGGTAGCCAACGGTACGCACAATTCTGCCTATGGGCTTTATGCCGGGGATGACCTGAAAATCGGAGGCATCCTGTCCGGAACGGTGATCGCGGAAGCCGGAGGACATTCCGCCGCCGGTATTGCCGCGGGAGATCATATCGGCACATATGACTCTGGAACGACGAGCTATACGCCGCTCATCATTACAGGGAACATCAGCGCGACAGCGAACGGTGCGGCGGCGGGTATTCTTGCCGATGGCCAGATGGATCTTGACATTTCCGGCAATGCGATTGTATCCGGCACCGATAAAAATGAAACCGATCTCGGTTATGCTATCCGTTCAGGCAGGTTCGATGGCTTCGGCGGCTATGCTCTTTTTACAAATCCCAATAAAGACAACATCACCGTTGAAGAAAATGCCCAGCTTATCGGCAACGTCTACCTTGGGCAAGGCAACGATACCATGGTAATCAAGGACAACGCGATTATAAGCACAGTCCCGACATTATCCGGCGGTTACAGTATTGGCTCCGAGTCTACGAGAGACGACATTGCTTCCCTTCCAGTCAATATGACGACTGGCGACCTGCTGAAATTTGACGGCTGGACCGGTATGGTTGGCACAAAGGTCGTCGAATGGGAGAACATCTGGGTCACCAACAACTCCAAAGTCGATCTCGGTGATGGAATTGTTGATATCATCGATAACCGCGGCAAAATGAATATTACGTCGACTTCCGGTCTTGTTGAATTCAATATCGATCCCGGTTCGTTCGTCTATGGAGGTGGCCATTCTCCGGTAGACGTCACCATTGCCGGCAATATGGTCAATAATGGAACGTATTCACTGCTTGACGATGAGGTAAACGATACTTTGACGGTCACCGGTAATTATAGCGGTACAGGGGTCCTCTTGCTTGATGCCGATCTCAGTACAAGCGGTAATACATCAGCGGAGCTTGTTACCATCAACGGCACGGCATCAGGTCCGACAAAAGTATTCGTCAATAACGTCGTAAACCCTGTAGCAGTAACGGCTGGAAATGGAATCAAGATTATCGATACAAACAATCCTGTTTCATCCAACGCATTTCTTCTTGGCAACCCTGACGACTTCGGCCCATTTGCGGTTAACCTTGTCGAAGGTTCGGATCATGACTGGTACCTGCAGTCTCCCGGATACCGTGAGGAGGCCGCCGTGCTGCAGGCTGTGACTCCGTTTGTCGAGAAGCTCGGGTATGAATCGATACCGCGTTTCCACGAACGCCGCACCTATACCTGGTTTGCCGATAAAAATGCCGAAAAATCCGCATTCTGGGTAAGGGGTTACGGCAGCAAATACCGCCTCGGCATGAGCGGTGACGCAGCAACCGAGCTCAAAGGATACAGCGGCGGCATGCAGATCGGTGCCGACATCGCAGCCGGAGGAAAAGATACACGGCACAACATCGGCCTGTATGCGGGTATCGGCTATAACGAAGCGGATGTCGCAGGCCTGAGAAGCGACCTGGCCGGCAAACTCAACGATACGGCTTACTCGGTTGGTGCGTATGTTACCGTTCACAATCCCGACAAGTTCTATATCGAGGGTGTCGCCCAGGCGACCAGCCACAATATCGATATCGACTATCTGACCTATCCGAAACACGATGTCGATATGTGGAGTTACCTCGGCTCTCTTGAAGTCGGAGTTGGCATACCGATAGGCAAATGCTTCACCCTTCAGCCACAGGCCCAGCTGGTTTACCAGCACACCGATGGGCTCGGAATCACTACGCCGATACTTACGGGCGATGTGAACATCGAAGAGCACGATGCGCTGCAAGGCAGGCTGGGAATCACCGGCATGTTCAAGTCCTGCGATTTTGATTTCAATCCGTTCTTTGAAATCAACCTGATCAAGGACTTCAGCGAGTCTAACCGCGTAACCTACTCCATGAACAATGCGTATTACGCTGACACCAAAGAGCCTGTTACGCTGTCGTCCAAACCGGAAACACTCTTCCTCGGTGGAGCTATCGGCATCAGCCGGAGGATTTCGGAAAAGAACAACCTCAGCTACTTCCTGAAGGCAGAAGCGATCTATGGTCTGGATAACCTCGATTCCTACAATTACAGACTGAACGTAGGTATTCGGAAAGCCTTCTAAGAGTCTCTCCGGTTAACAAACAGAAAGGGCGGTTCCTCAAAGGTGACCGCCCTTTCTGTTTTGTCCATTTTTATAATTGTTTCAGATCACCTGCAATGTTTTTAAAATCGGCAGTCTCTTCGTTTTAAATATCCTTGCCTGTTCCAGGAGCTCTGACAGGTTTTCTTCGGATGACTCAAGAACTTTTCCGTCCCTGATAAGTTTCTGGTCCTGAACACGGAGTGCTTCCCATGCCTTCCGGGCCCACTCTTCAGGACTATCCTTCCCTTCAATGAGAGCAAGAAGAAACAACTGCTGTATCCGTCCGACATGAACACCTCCCCCCGTTACAGGACTGGAAAGGAAGTTGATGTCGTTCGAGCCCCTTGCCTTGGTCATGAGATATGTGTTGATTTTGTGTGCGGTTTTCTTCGCTTCGGCAATGGATTCTTCATCCTGGACCAGCTCAAGATGTCCCGTGCCGGAAAACAGCACCAATGCCAATAATATCTTCGCCAAACCAATTCCTTTAGACTGGAGCTCCATTTCAAGCTGAGCAACTTCTTTCGGCGTATTCTCCGATAGTGCATCAAGAATAGGATTGTAAATCTCTTCGTTCAAGGACGCTTCCCCGAGGGCTCCGGTAACTTTCATTTCTATATCGGGTCGATGGCCCGTCAGGATCACCTTGAGACCGCGCAGGGTTTCTGCTTGCTCGAGTGAGGTCAATCTCCTTGCCCCTTTTACCCAGTAGTCTTTCCTGAACTGCTGATTCACCATGAAATCCCTGACACTCTGGCGCAATATCGGATCAGGAATACCATTGATAAAGGCCTGCTGATCCATACTCATGTGGAGCATATCGATATGATCGAGAAAATTTGCCGAAACGGCATACTGCAGTTTTGCCGGTTCCAGCCAATCTGCCATGGTTGAAAAATGCATGGGATACCAATGCTTGTTGAAATACTCGTGGGCAAGGTATTGGCGGTTCTGTCCCGTCAGGTTCTTAATCCGCTCCGGAATCTGAGGGTTCACTCTCGAGTAAAGCGGATTGGTTGCAAGGAGTTTTTCTGTAAAATCGATTGCACTGTCAACACGATTTAAAATTCCTTTTCCGTCGGCCCCGATAATTTCGGCATGCAGGTTCATCAGATGGCGGATAGGCGCAAATGCCGCCCATCCCGGCATGGTATTGTAACTGATATAGAGAACACCGCCTACTTTCAATTTTCTTCTGATAAAATCAACAATGACATGCCGGTTTTCGTCCGAAATCCAGCTCCAGATGCCATGTAAGCCGATATAATCAAAATCCGGGAGGTCCTTGCGCGAGCAAAAATCATCGAATGCCTCGTCGTAAAGTTTAAGATTTGCTCCGGACTTCGAGGCAATCTCTTCCGCAAAAGCAGCCTGTGAAGGATTGAAATCGGTTCCATACCAGTCCACAAGGCTACCTGCAGCATGAATGTTTACACAGAGCCCCTGGCCGTAACCAAGTTCGCATGCCGTCCCGGTTTCAGGAAAAACAAGGCCGGCATTCAGAAAGGCAAGTTTGAGCCTGAACGGATTGAGTTCGGCATAATAACCGAACGTGTAATCGATATCGGCCATATAACCTGATGTCCAGTCTGACATATTTCGTTTATTAAAGGGTTGAATCGAAATATCTTATCCATTATCTGGCAGGGATGGCAGTTCGCTCAGCCTGAAGTACTGCCGTCTGTGAGTATTTTCAGAATTTCCTCGCCCAGTATCTCCGGACGGCCTTCATACAAGTTGTTCAGGTTGTTGCCGCTGATCAGTTGTCTCTGGAGTTTTACTCGTTCTTCATGAACATCCGCCATGCGAACAGCCGCCTCGATATACTTCTCTACTGATTTCGCTATTGTCCATTTCGGCAGTCCGAGCCTTTTAAAAAGGCCTGCATCGATATGTTCATGCACATGAGGGCCGCTTTTGCAGACACCGACAAGTCCGCAAATTGCGGCATCGGCAATGCCGTTCATGTTTCCGTACGGAAACGGCGTGATGAACATCTCGCATTGATTCAACTTCCGCATGTATTCAGGATACGGCAGATGTCTGTAGATGATCGATTTGTCCGGAAGGTAGCCGGAAATGAATTGCTGAACCAGCGGCCAGACAAGCCCGGTGCATCCGCCGACAAAAAAATGAAACTCGATTTTTGTTTTTGCCCGTTCGGTTATCTGCCGGCAAGCGCTTAAAAATTCAGGATTGAGTTTCATTACCGTCGCCGCCACCGCAATTTTTACCTTTCCATTCCATGCATGGCTTAACGGTTTTATTTCAGATGCATCGAGCGAACTGGAGTTGATAAATGGCATGGCATCTACGGGCAAGGCAATGATTTTTTCCGAAAATGTCGTTTTTTCACCGATATAATCTTCATCGACAGCAAAATAATCCACCCATGGCGATTGTGTTGACGCTCCGTGGCCCAATGCAGTAAACTGAACAGGTGCGAGCCGAATGCTCGAAGTGAAAATCGTGATGAGCTGCATTCCTACCGATGGCATATAGAGTACATTTGCTCCTCTTGTATCGATAATTTCCTTGACAAACTTCAACTGGTCAAGAAAAGTCCCTGGCTTAAGCGTAACGAATTCATCGAACACATCCCGTCCGCCTTGATCCACACATTTGTCATCCCCGATACCGATCAGATAGAATTTGTTTTTCATCGCAAGCAGAGACCTTGAATGTGTCCTAAATACAGAGTGATTTGTATTGAACCACTCCAGGAGGACGACCATGACAGGTTTTCCGCTTACAAGAGGAATATCTTTGCATGTGTTCCCGGAAATCTCTTTCACGCCGCAATAATCAATCAGTTTATGGCATATCAGGTGGATGGCTTTCTTGATATCGTGTTTATTTTTTCGGGAAGAATAACTGCAATGCATATAGACGTCATGCAATTTATTGAGAGGCAACTGGAGCAGTTCTTCCATTTTTAATTTCTCAAGATGCTCCGGTAGCCACGTCAGGGCGAAATCCCTTCTTTTATGGGCCGTTTCTGTTCCAAGGAAACGAGGTGTCACCCAGGCAAGGGCTATGTTGACAGCAAGCAGGGGGCTCGATTTCCAGACCATATTCAGATCGATCGGTACCCCTGAATCCGGCAGCATGATCAGTGCCATTTTCAAAATATCCCGCGCATTCCACTGGATCGTCGGGCTGTCCCAGCCGAGGTTGTTCAGGCTGTAGATGACATGGTCGGCATTCTTCATCGGAGTTCGGGAAAAAACCACATCAAGCCATCGCTGATAGGCCATCAACTGATAAAAACCGCTTTCGCTCAACTGGAAATCCGGATCGGCAAAAAGTGAGGTGATCGCTGCCGCCAACCTGCCGAAGAAATGATCGATAACTTGCTCTATTTCAATCTGATGGCTGTTGTTTTTAAACTGAATCTCACGAGCGAACTCGCCATAGTTTTGATCGATCAGCAACAGCAATCGTAATAATAATTTTCCGGCAAGTTCATATTTGCGGGTATATACCGCGTTTTCAAATTCCTCCAGTCTGAACAATTCATTTTCCGGCATGGGGACAAATCGTTTGAAAGCGTTTTGAGGAGGGAAGGTATACCTGATCTTAAAGTATAATTTAGCAATTATTCACATAATGGTTGGAATTGTCAGCGGGTTCCCAATTGATTTCTTGGTGAAAAATCGCCGGGCATCGGTATCTTTGTAATGGTGCCTCAGCTTTTCGAAAGCGGGGCAGCTTCACGGTCTTTAAAATCAACAGTGTACGGCCATGAAAAAAAACACAGGTATTTGGATTGATCACAGGGATGCCCTGGTGGTTTCGATCGAAGGGGATGAAACCACGGTGCTGCATATCGAATCGGGCGCGGACAGCCATTTCAAGCCATCCGGCGGGTGGAAATCATCCGGCACCTCCGTAGCCCAGTCCGTAGCGAGCGAACATGCCGACGAAGAACGCCGCAAACATCAGTACCACGCGTTCTACAAAAATATCATCAAGATTCTCGGTGATTCCGATGCCATTGTTATTTTCGGGCCGGGTGAAGCGAAGACCGAACTTGCAAAAGAGATGGAGCATGCCGGAACATTTCAGGGTAAGGTACGGGGAGTAGAAACCCTCGACAGGGTGACGGAAAACCAGTTCATCGCGCACGTCAAAGACTTCTTTTAATCCGGTGAAACGCGCGCCGGTTTGCCTCATCCAATGGCAAACCGGCGTTCCTCCTCATTCTGTTTGCTCCCGGTCCATTTACGCATCTTCGCTCGTTTCCTGTAAGCTCACTGTTTGCACCTCTTTCGTCTTACAGGGGGCGGAATATTCATGAGGTGCCGAAGGCTATTTTTGGTCCCCCTGCATATATGATTCGAACCCATGTCACTCGAATCGGTCCCGGTGATACGTTATTGCCGATCTTGTAGGGTTTCAGCAGCCGTATAATTGAATTTCCAGGACAATAAACAGAAGGTGCCGTTATGAATTCTTGGTTGCAGTGATTACATTAACAATCGTAAACACCTCCCTTTTTTATCTTTTTCCGCAGTATGATCCCAGCAAACCGGTACATTGCCGTTCTGATGATTATCGGAATGCTTCTTCAGATCAACGTGGTCCTCGGCTGCTACGGGCTCTATTTCCTGAACCGGAAGGCGATATCGGAAACGGTCTGCGAAAAGAAAGTGAGGGATTGCTGCGGGCATTGCTTCCTGAGAAAAAAGATCGCCGCAGCTACGGAAGAGCCTTCGGTTCCAACAGAAAAGAATCACTCTTCGAAAAACCTCCAGGAAGTGCTGGACGCCATGCCCGGCATGCTTCCCAGCCAAGTGGCTTCCTCGCTTAAAATCTCCCGGACACGCTCCTACGACTCTCTGAAGCCCCGCTTCCTGCTTGACGGGGTTGCGGGAAAGATCGACCATCCCCCGAACGCCTGATCTCCTCAAAATCATAACCGCCTGATATCGGCACTCTTTTACCGGCGCCCTGGCGCATGCCGGCATCCATGATGTCCGGCATGCTTGCGTATTCAAGGTATGCAAGGTCTCAAGGTATGCACTGTTCTGCAGGAGGAATTCCTCCCGCGAATGCGATTTCTTCCGCTGTATCAATGCAGCCCCTGACGGTTGCGATTTCCCGTTCATATCGGAAGGGTGCGTCGTGATCGTATAAAAAAACGAAGCATGATTTTTAGCCAACTTTATCGCAAATCTCCATGAAAACATTTCGAAGAAATACCATAAATCTCTTCGCCCTTGTCCTTCTCGCGTCTGCCCTTCCCTTGAAGGCGTTCGCTGCGGAAGCGAAAAGCGAAGAGATCGTCGTTACCGCAGCAGGGGAAAAAGAGAAGAAAGCCCTTGCGGAAAAACGTGCGAAAACAAGCGATACCGCTGCGCTTCTCAGCGATACCCCCGGCGTCAGCCTCGCCACCGGCGGCGGCGTTTCGAGCCTGCCGGTCATTGACGGGCTTGCAGACGACCGGCTGCGCATCATCCTGGACGGTATGGGTCTCATTTGTTCGTGCCCCAACCATATGAACCCTCCCTTGTCCACCCTCAACCCGAACCAGGTCGGGGAGCTGAAAGTCTATGCAGGCATAGCACCCGTGAGCCTGGGAGGGGACAGCATCGGCGGCACCATCATCGTCAGTTCACCGGAACCTGAGTTTGCCTCGGCGCAGCAGAAAAGCATCAACAAGGGTGATGTGGGTGCTTTCTATCGCGGCAACAGCCATGCCAGAGGAGTGAACATCTCCGCGACACATGCAAGCGAAAAATTCAGCATCACCTATCGCGGCGCCTATGCCGAGGCCGACAACTACAAGGCGGCCGATGATTTCAGGAGCTTCACCGCCACAGGCAGACCGGGCAGGGATATCCCGAAGAACGAAGTCGGATCCACCGCATACGAAACATGGAACCACTCCGTCGATATGGCATGGAAGAACGTCGATGATCTCTATGAGGTGAAACTGGGTTACCAGCATATTCCCTGTCAGCTTTATCCGAACCAGCGGATGGATATGCTGGACAACAAGCAGCAGGTGATTAACCTTCACTATCAGGGGAAGAAAGGGTGGGGGAAGCTCGATGCGAGGATCTATGCCGAAAATGTCGACCACTACATGGATTTTGGCCAGGACAAGCAGTTTGTTTACGGTTCGGCACCATATGTTGTCGCTCCCGGCATGCCTATGTATACACACGGGGTAACGGTAGGTGCGGCTTTGAAAGCCGACATCGATCTCTCAAAACGGGACCTGCTGCGTTTAGGAGCTGAAACACAGCTTTACCGTCTCGACGACTGGTGGCCGCCCTCTCCTGCTGATCTGACAGGGATGCTCTTCAGTTCTGCCCATCCGGATCCAGCTATTGCTGCAGGAATGTCTCCCAATACATTCTGGAACATCAATGACGGCAAACGTGACCGTTTCGCCCTTTTCGGCGAGTGGGAAGCAAAATGGAGCCCCCGGTGGACATCGCTTCTGGGCATTCGTACAGAGCTCGTCAACATGGATACCGGGCCTGTGCAGGGATATAACAACGTCGATCCCGCCGATCCGTATTATCCCAGTTATTTGTATATGTATTATACCGGTTATCTCCTTTCGGCGACCGATTTCAACGCGCTCGACCGGAAGCGTACCGATATCAATCTCGACCTGACAGCCCTGGCACGTTATACGCCCGACGACAGCCAGACTTACGAGTTCGGTTTCGCGCGAAAAACCAGGACGCCCAACCTCTATGAGCGCTACTCGTGGTCCCGCAATTCCATGGCGCTCATCATGAACAACTTCGTAGGCGACGGCAACGGGTACCTCGGCAATCCCGACCTGAGACCCGAAACGGCGTATACGCTCAGTGCGAGCCTCAGCTGGCACAATGCGGACAAGTCGAGGGAACTCAAGGTTACCCCGTATTATACGAGGGTCAACGATTTCATCGATGCTGTCCAGTGGGATGCGAAAAATAATGTGCCGGGAACTCCTGTTTCTAATCCTCCAGGAAAGTTCGGCATCCTTAAGTATGCAAACCAGGATGCACGGCTTTACGGTGTGGACGTTTCAGGACGCACGCCGATTGGCAAAAACGCTCTTGGCGAATGGAGCCTGAAGGGCCTCCTGAGTTACGTGAACGGGCGAAACCTCGATACGGGAAGCGGGTTGTACAACATCATGCCACTCAACGCGAAAATTGCCCTGCAGCAGAAATCGAGCGGCTGGAGCAATACGCTGGAAGTGGTTGGCGTCGATGCGAAGACCAATATTTCTGAACCGAGGCAGGAACTCGCCACACCGGGATACACCCTGGTCAACTGGAGCGGCAGCTACACATGGAAGAACATCCGGTTCGATTTCGGGGTGGACAACATCTTCGACAAGTTCTACTGCCTTCCGCTCGGCGGGGCCTATACCGGACAGGGCATGACGATGTCGCTGAACGGAATTCCCTACGGCATCGCCGTTCCGGGAATGGGGCGTTCGGTTTATGTGGGGATGAACGTCAAGTTCTGATAACCACCTTCGCGCCCTGTCAACCCTGCAGAACGGTTCCGTATCGTCCTGCAGGGTTTTCTATTTACATAAAAAAGAGAACACTCCAGCCTGTCCGAAAACCGTCAATAACCTCATGAAATCTTTTAGCTTGTTTTATTGTTTGCACTTATAATTTTACAAGGATTTAACCTTCTCCAGTCCGTTGCCGGATTGCAGAATGAAGGTGCATTTGTTACCATTACAAACAGCTTTGCACAAGAACGGAACATTCCCGGGACCGGTATTCCGGTTCACCATCTGACGCAGTGCCATTGCCGGGCATCGTCTGAATGTTCAAATATCGACATATGGAAATACTGATTCTTTTTCTCCTGATCCTGCTCAACGGCTTTTTCGCCATGTCGGAAATAGCCCTGGTGACGGCGAAACGCTCGAGACTTTCTAAACTTGCCGAGGACGGAAACAAGTCCGCCGCTATCGCTATGAAGCTTGGCCACGAGCCGACCAAGTTCCTCTCTACCGTGCAGATCGGTATGACCTCCATCATTATCCTGAACGGCATTTTCGGTGAAAGCACCCTTGCCGAACCTCTCGCTGCACGCCTCGAAACGTACGGTCTCGAACATGGGGTCAGTCATCTGGTTTCTACGCTTCTTGTCGTTGTCTGCATCACCTTTGTCACGATCGTCATCGGAGAACTCGTGCCGAAGCGCCTCGGCCAGTTCAATCCCGAAGGGATAGCCTGTATCGTCGCACGCCCGATGCAGACGCTTGCAACCGTTACCCGTCCGTTCGGAAAGCTTCTTACCGCATCGACCGATGCGATCCTCCGGCTTATGGGCAAGAACCCCCATGCCTTGCCGAGCGTTACCGAAGAGGAGATCCACGCTATGCTCGAGGAGGGTTCAGAAGCTGGCGTCATCGAGCAGCAGGAGCACGAGATGGTCCGTAACGTCTTCCGGCTTGACGACCGCCAACTCGGCTCGCTGATGGTCCCCCGAGCGGATATCGTCTATCTCGATATCACCCGTCCGCTGGAGGAGAACATCCTGCGTGTCACCGAATCGGAGCATTCCCGTTTTCCGGTATGCAACGGAGGGCTGCAGACGCTGCTCGGCGTTGTCAACTCCAAGCAGCTGCTCTCAAAGACGCTCAGGGGCGGCCTGACCGAATTCTCCTCGCAGCTGCTGCCCTGCGTCTATGTACCTGAAACGCTGACCGGTATGGAACTGCTCCATCATTTCCGCACTTCGGGAACGCAGATGGTTTTCGTGGTCGACGAGTATGGTGAAATCCAGGGCCTGGTCACGTTGCAGGACCTGCTCGAAGCGGTGACCGGCGAGTTCGTTCCCCGCAACAGCGAGGACTCCTGGGCCCTTGAACGCGGGGACGGATCATGGCTTCTCGACGGCCTCATCCCTTTTCCCGAACTGATGGACACGCTCGAGCTGAAAAGCGTTCCGGAAGAAGACAAAGGGCGTTATCACACCCTGAGCGGCATGATGATGCTGCTTCTGGGCCGCATGCCCCGGACAGGCGATATCGTCAGTTGGGAGGACTGGAACCTCGAGATCGTCGATCTCGACGGTCAGAGGATCGACAAGGTCCTTGCGACCCCGGTTCCCGAGCCGTCAGGGCAGGAAGAATCTGACGCAACGGAAAAGGAAGAATCGTCCTGACCTGGCGGCATTTCCTTCCGTTCCGGGTTTCCCCTTGCCGGGCTTTTGATTACCTTTATTATGATTCCGGCAATAATGAATCTCAAGGAAATCCAAGCAACGGAGCTGTCATTCTGAGCAATGCAAAGAATCCATTTTATAACTATACAATAATTTGTGGATTCTTCACTTCGTTCAGAATGACAGGAAAAAGTCAGAATGACAGGAAAAAGACGGCATGGCAAGAGCACTGAATTTGTTTTGAAAGTCAGGTGTCATCCTGAACGAAGCATTGCGGAGTGAAGGATCCATCTTCTCAGGGCAATAAACATCTGGATTCTTCGCTTTGCGTTCCATGAACCGGTATCGCTTTCAGAATATCCGGGGCCAAAAATTTACGAGGTTATTGTTCATGGTCCGTGTGCGGTAGCGGCCGGAAATAGTGGAATCAGCATGACGAACCGTACTGTCATGCTGAACGTAATGAAATGCAGTGAAGCATCCGTCACCTGACTTTGCCCTTTGTGGATTCTTCACTTCGTTCAGAATGACAGGAAAAAGGCAGAATGACAAAAAACTCGGAAGGCAAGAATCGCCCGTGGGCGGTAACGGCCGGAGACAGGGAACTCAGCATGACAAAACTGGAACTGTTGTCGCTAACCGTTTTTTTGCACTTTTCATAACCGGAGTAAATAAATTGATTTGTGACATATTGTTGCTGTCGTAATCCTAATGCGCTTCTTCTTCCCGTAACCCTAAACCATCTTCACTATGCGCGAACGTTCGATACTACGCCTTGCGGGGATTTCTCTCGCGATCATCGTTGCCTGCGGCGCCCTTTCCTCATGCCAGAAAAAGGCGGGTGATGTGCTTCTCGAGAAAGCGATCGAGCAATCCACGGGAAACAAGGTCGATATCAATTCAGGCGGCCAGAATATCACCATCCAGTCGGAGGGACAGAAAATCCAGATCCAGGGCAGTGAATCGGGCGTATGGCCCAACGATATACCTGGGGATGTTCCGAAGTTTGCATACGGCCAGATCAAGGCGGTCACCCGCTCGGATTCGCCCGACGGGAAAAGCTGGTCCGTTGTTTTTGATAATGTTCCGGGCAACATCATCAAAAGCTATGAGGCCCTGTTGAAAAACAGCGGCTTTCAGACGGTTTCCACCATCATAACATCAAATGAAGGTGAAGGCGGAACCGTTTCCGGGGAAAAAGAGAAGCTGAAGGTTGTACTGATAACCGGCAATGGCAGCGGCTCGCTGACGGTTGTCAAGGAGCCCTGACCGCACCTGTGTATTCAGGAAATCCACCCTTTTGGAGCATCATAACCTTTTTCGATCATGTCAGACCAGCATACCGACTGCCTTTTCTGCCGCATCGTGCGCGGGGAGATTCCTGCGGCGACAGTCTACCGGAACGAATATGTCATGGCGTTCCGTGACATCACTCCGGTTGCGCCAGAGCACGTGCTTATCATCCCGATAAAACATATTGCGACCCTCAACGACCTGACGCCAGAAGACGAAGCGATTGCCGGCCAGATCATGTTAGCGGCCGGACATGTCGCAGGCATTCTCGGCATCAGGGAATCCGGGTACCGTTTCGTCTTCAATAACGGCAGGGACGCGCTCCAGAGCGTGTTCCACATCCACGGGCACCTTGTCGGCGGGAAGACCATGGGGTGGCCGCCGTTCCCGGGAATCGCCCGGGAGCATGGATAAAAACGATGGGGAGGCTTCACCATGGCACCGGCTCAGGATCCTTTTGGCGTCTTGAGGCCCCTTCAGTCCCCTGAAGGGACCCTTTCACTCTACTCTCTGAAGGAATTCGGGGAAAAAGCGGGGTTTGCGGTCGCAGACCTGCCGAAAACCATCCTTGTGCTGCTCGAAGCCGCATTGAGGAACCTTGACGGTTACGCCGTCAGCGAAAAAGATCTTCTTGCCCTTGCGGGCTGGGCCGGGTCTCCGCCCGGCTCGGCGGAGGTCCCCTTCAAACCGGCAAGGGTCGTGCTGCAGGATTTCACGGGAGTGCCCGCCATTGTCGACCTTGCCGCGCTTCGCGAAGCTTGCGTCGCGCTTGGCGGCGATCCTTCCCGCATAAATCCGCTCGTCCCCTGTGACCTGGTCATCGACCATTCGCTGCAGGTCGATTATTTCGGATTGCCCGATGCCATGCGGAACAACCTGCGCAGGGAGTTCCTTCGGAACGGCGAGCGCTACGCGTTCCTCAAATGGGGACAGCAGGCTTTCCGCAATTTCAGGGTGGTCCCGCCCGGCACGGGGATCGTCCATCAGGTCAACCTCGAATACCTCTCCCCTGTCGTTCAGACCGGAAACGGCCTGGCCTGGCCCGATTCCCTTGTCGGCACAGACAGCCATACCACCATGATCAACGGCCTCGGTGTGGCCGGATGGGGTGTCGGAGGCATCGAAGCAGAAGCGGTCATGCTCGGGCAGCCGCTTTCGATGCCGCTGCCCAGGGTTACCGGAGTGCGTCTCGACGGTCGGCTTCCGGAAGATGCGACGGCGACCGATCTCGTGCTCACAGTTACCCAGATGCTTCGCAAGGTTGGCGTCGTGAACGATTTCGTCGAATTTTTCGGTACGGGCCTCGATGCACTGTCTCTTCCCGACCGGGCCACCATCGCCAACATGGCGCCGGAATATGGCGCTACCATGGGGTTTTTCCCGGTCGATTCCGTTACGCTCGATTATCTCGAACTGACGGGCAGGGGAGGGAACTGCGCCCTGGTCGAGCGGTACTGCAAAGAGCAGGCGCTCTGGAGGGAACCCGGCTCGCACCCGGTATTCTCAAGGGTCCTTTCGCTTGACCTCCAGTCGGTCGAACCTTCGCTTGCCGGACCGGGGCGCCCGCAGGACAGGGTTCCGCTCATCTCGGTCTCCCAGGCCTGGCGCAGGAACGAAGCCGACCGCTCGGGCAGCGACATGGCCTTCGAAGGCGGCTGCAACCTTTCTCAACCGGGAATCTCTCTCCCTGCCGGTTCGCCCGGTGATCAATCGTTCGCCCTGCCGGGTGACGGTCCCGTCGTTATCGCCGCAATCACTTCATGTACCAACACCAGCAACCCGACGGTCATGATTGCCGCCGGTCTTCTGGCACGGGCCGCAAGGGAACGGGGCTTGAGCGTAAAGCCCTGGGTGAAAACTTCGCTCGCCCCCGGTTCGAGGGCTGTCACTGACTACCTCGAAGCGTCAGGGCTCAGCGAAGACCTCGATGAGCTTGGTTTTTCGACGGTCGGATACGGCTGCACGACCTGCATCGGCAATTCCGGGCCGCTTCCCGATGCCGTATCCATGGCGATCGAACGGGACGACATTGTCGCTTGTGCCGTGCTGTCAGGCAACAGAAACTTCGAGGGGCGCATCCATCCACAGGTCAGGGCCAGCTATCTTGCAAGCCCGCCCCTTGTCGTGGCATATGCCATCGCGGGCAGTATGGGCATCGACCTTCTTCGAGAACCCCTCGCATTCGACCGGCAAGGCAAACCGGTCTACCTCAGGGATCTCTGGCCTACCGGAGAGGCGGTGGAAAAACTTGTCAGGGCGTATGTTTCCCCGGAAGTTTTCACCCGAAACTATGCGGACGTTTTTTCCGGCACGGAGCAGTGGCAGGCTATCGAGGTGCCGCAGGGGGATCTTTACCGCTGGGAGCCATCCTCAACCTACATCCGCAAACCGCCGTTTCTCGAAGGACTGGAACGGCTTCCCGGCCCGCCCGAGGCAATCGCGGGAGCGAGATGCCTTGCGCTGTTCGGTGATTCCGTCACGACCGACCACATCAGTCCGGCAGGTTCGATAAAGCCCTCCCTGCCGGCAGGGCTCTATCTTGCATCGCTCGGGGTGAAACAGCCTGATTTCAACAGTTTCGGCTCGAGGCGCGGCAACCACGAGGTCATGGTGCGGGGTACCTTCGGCAACATCCGTCTTCGCAACATCCTTGCAGGCGGGACCGAGGGCGGGTATACCGTTTATTACGGAAAGCAGGATGCCGGCGGCGCGCTCATGACGATCTACGACGCGGCTATGCGTTATGCGGCGGAAAACGTTCCGCTCATCGTGATCGCCGGAAAGGACTACGGCATGGGAAGCAGCCGGGACTGGGCCGCGAAAGGGAGCCACCTGCTTGGCGTTCGTGCGGTCATCGCCTGCAGTTTTGAAAGGATCCACCGTTCAAACCTCATCGGTATGGGCATCCTTCCGCTCGAATTCAGGGAAGGTGAGAGCGCCATGTCGCTCGGGCTTTCGGGAAATGAGCTCTTCTCGGTAGCGATGAATGACATCGTGCAGCCGGGCGGCATGCTCGATGTCGCTGCTACCGTACCCGGTACCGGGACTGAAAAAGTTTTCAGGGTGCGCTGCCGTATCGATACCCCTCTCGAAGCCGGCTACTACAGGAACGGAGGAATTCTTCCCGCAGTCCTGCGCCTTCTTGTGGACCGGTAAATTTTTTTTAAAGATGATGAACCTTTATTGTGACTGCTCAGTTATTTATATTTAATCTAATTAATATTTTTTCTGACGATTTCAATAAAGTTGTACTTATGCGGTTATCGGATCTGAAGGTTGGCGAAACGGCCGAAGTGAAAGCGCTCAAAGCCGAGCAGGCGGTCAGGAGAAGGATCATGGATATGGGACTGACGAGGGGGACCTCCTTCAAGGTGCTGCGTGTCGCCCCACTCGGTGACCCGGTAGAGATTTTTTTCAAGGGAATGTACCTGGCTTTGAGGAAGAACGAGGCCCACGGGATCATGGTCGAGAAACCGGGAGATGAAGTTCGGTGCATCGATGCCGACGCATGCATTCCTGCCGTACTGGGCGATGGAGGCGCTGCATGAGCGCGGAACGGGAGATCCGGGTCGCCCTTGCCGGAAACCCTAACTGCGGTAAATCCTCCTTGTTCAACCTTCTGACAGGTTCTCACCAGAAAGTCGGAAATTTTCCCGGCGTTACCGTCGAAAAACACGAGGGTGACCTCGAATACAAAGGGTACAGGATCACTTTTGTCGATCTGCCCGGCACCTATTCGCTAACGCCATACTCTCCTGAAGAGATCGTCGCGAGGCAATACCTGATCAGGGAACGGCCCGATGTTGTGGTCAATGTTATCGAAGGGCCCAACCTGGAACGGAACCTGCTGTTCACCACCCAGCTCATGGAGCTTGAGGTCGATTTCCTCGTCGCGCTCAACATGATCGACGAAGTTCAGGAAAAAGGGATTTCCATCGACACGAAGTACCTCCAGAAACTGCTTGGCTGCCACATCGTGCCGGTGTCCGCAAAAAAGAATATCGGAATTGAAAAGCTGCTGGACCATATCATCAGGGTTTCCCGGAAGGATATCGAAATCCGCAGGAACAAACTCTACTACCGTGATGAGCTCGAGATCCGGATCGGCAGGATCGAAGGCATTCTGGAAACGGAAAAGGAACTCGGGGCTTACAATCCTCGATGGCTTGCCGTGAAACTTCTTGAAAACGACCGCGAAGTGTACCATGAGGTGCAGAAACACCCGGTATGGGTGAAAGCCGAACTTGCGCTGCTGGATACGATGAGGGAGACGGAACGGTTGTACGATGCCGATCCTGAAGAGCTGATATCCGAAGACCGCCACGCATTTATCCGGGGCGCCATGCAGGAGTGCGTGCGGCAG
The DNA here is from genome assembly GCA_013334565.1 of Chlorobiaceae bacterium. Lineage (GTDB taxonomy): Bacteria > Bacteroidota > Chlorobiia > Chlorobiales > Chlorobiaceae > Chlorobium. The sequence continues at coordinate 70,604 of JAAXXI010000001.1, read as the reverse complement.
CCGGAGAGGAAGAAAGCCTCCGTCACCGATTATATCGATATGATCGTGCTCAACAGGGTGCTCGGCCTTCCGGTCTTTCTGCTGGTCGTCTGGACGATTTTCCAGGGGACGTTCACGCTCGGCGCTCCGCTGATGGACGCGCTCGAATGGCTGTTTACAAATGCGGCGGCGCTCCTTGCCCCGCTCATCAGGAACGATCTGCTCCGTTCGGTGCTCATCGACGGTATTCTGTCAGGGGTGGGCGGCGTTCTCATTTTCGTGCCCAATATCGTGCTGCTTTTCATCGGGCTGTCGTTCCTCGAAGCTTCCGGCTACATGGCCAGGGCAGCATTCGTGATCGACCGGGTGATGCACCGTTTCGGTCTTCACGGCAAGTCTTTCATTCCCATGGTGACCGGATTCGGTTGCTCCATTCCGGCCATCATGGCTACAAGGACCCTGAAGAACCGTTCCGACAGGATCGCGACCATCATGATCATTCCCTTCATGAGCTGCGGGGCTAAACTGCCGCTCTATATTCTTCTCTGCGGGGCATTCTTCGCTCCCCGTGAAGCGGCCAACGTCATGTTCGGCATCTATCTGCTGGGCATCGCCGTCGGCCTGCTGACTGCGAAACTGCTGAAATCGACCGTGCTGAAAGCCGATTCGGAACCTTTCGTCATGGAGCTGCCGCCTTACCGCTGGCCGACATTTTCCTCGGTATTTTTTCAGGCGAGGATGAAAGCGCTGATGTACGTGAAAAAAGCGGGCACCCTGATCCTCGGCGCAGTTGTCGTCATCTGGGCGGCAAGCAACTATCCCCGGCAGCCGGAGCTTGACCGGAAGCTGGCGACGGAAACGGTGCGCATACAGGGAAGCGCACTTGCCGAAAGTGAAAAAACGTTGCGTCTGCAGGAACTTGGATCTCGAACGAGGGCGGAGCAGCTTGAATATTCCGTTGCCGGAAGGGCAGGTAAACTGCTCGAACCGCTCATCAGGCCGCTCGGGTTCGACTGGCGGATCGGCATCGCGCTGGTGACCGGTCTCAGCGCCAAGGAAGTTGTCGTTTCGACGCTGGGGACCATCTTTTCCATCGGGAAGGGGGGGGCGGATCATCCTGAGCTTTCGATGATCCTGAGAAGCGATCCGGCATTCAGCCGGGCGACGGCATTGAGCCTGATGGTTTTCGTCCTGCTTTACCTGCCGTGTGTGGCGACGATCGGTGTGATGAAAAAGGAGGTCGGGCATTGGAAGCCTGTGGCGATCTACTCGGCATACTCCCTGAGCATGGCCTGGATACTGTCTTTCATCGCCTACAGGCTTGCGCTGCTCATGCAGTGATTTCAGAGCCCTCGCTGACGGGGGATGACACCAGCCCGCTCTCTTCCGCCCTATGGATGATATCGTCCACGGAGATGTTCATGGGCACCGGTTTGCCGTCGGTCATCCTCAGCGTCACTTCCGGATGTTCACTGCGGTGCTTTTCCATCACCGTTTCCCAATGGGTCTGGACCTTCTCCTCGAGCGTCCCCCAGGCGAGGCGGCCCCTGCATTTCGGGAATTTCGAACAGCCGAGCCAGAGCCCCCGTTTGCCGCTTCTCAGGTAGAGTGGCGCGCCGCATTTCGGGCAGGCGATGTCGGTCTGCACCGGCGGGGTTTTCATGGGTTCGATGTGGCGCTGTTTGTTGAGGTTCAGCAGGGTGTTGCACTTCGGATAGTTCGAGCATGCGAGGAATGGTCCGAGCCTTCCTTTCCGCAGGAGCATGTGCCCTTCCCCGCAGGCCGGGCAGAGCACCCCGGTGTCGGTGGGCTTTGCCTTGCTGGAGCTGAGCGCCTTGATGTTCTTGCATTTCGGGTAGCACGAACAGCCCAGGAACTTCCCGCTTGCCGTCCATTTGATGATCATCTTTCCCTTGCCACATTTATCGCAGGTCTCGGTTTCGCTGTTCTGCGGAATCAGCGGGTCGTTTTTGCGAAGGCTGAGGGCGGTTTCGAGAGGTTTGTAGAAACTGTCGAGCACTTTTTCATACTCGTCTTCACCGGTTGCAACCTTGTCGAGCTCGTTTTCCATGTAAGCCGTGAAACCGACGTTGAAAAGGTCCGGGAAATTTGCGACGAGGATGAGCGAGACGTCCTTGCCGAGCTCGGTCGGGATGATCTTCTTTTTTTCAAGCTCGACATAGCGCCGTTCCTGGAGCGTGGAAAAAATCGATGCGTAGGTGGACGGGCGGCCGATGCCGTAGTTGTCGAGGTCCTTGACGAGGCTCGCTTCGGAGTATCGTGCAGGAGGGCGGGTAAAGCTCTGCCTGCTGTCGATGTTTTCGAGTTTCAGCGGATCGCGCACAGCGAGTTTTTCCGGAAGCTGGACATTCTGCTCCTTCTCGACATCTTCCTTTGTCGAAGACTGGGCTTCGTAGTCGAGCTCCCGCTGGTCGTCGTAGACGCGCATGAAGCCGGGGAAAAGGACCCTGCTGCCCGTTGCCCTGAAGAGGAACTTCGAGGAGGGTTCGCCCACATCGACCCTGGTCTGTTCGATTTTTGCCGGGGCCATCATCGATGCGACGAAGCGCTTCCAGATCAGCTCGTACAGCCGGAACTGGTCGTTCGAGAGGAAGCGTGCGACCAGTTCCGGCCTGCGTGCGACTGAGGTGGGCCGTATGGCTTCGTGCGCGTCCTGCGCGTTCTTGCCCTGGCGGGAAGAGCCCCCATGTCCGATATAATCCTTTCCGAACTCCTTGCCGATGAACTCCCTCGCATGGGCAGCGGCTTCGTTGCCGATACGGGTCGAGTCGGTCCTCATGTAGGTGATCAGGCCTGTTGCGCCTTCCGGACCGAGATCGATACCTTCATAAAGCTGCTGGGCGAGGCTCATGGTTTTTTTCGATCCGAAACCGAGCTGGTTCGATGCCGCCTGCTGGAGCAGCGACGTGGTGAAGGCGACGGGCGGTCTTCGCTGCTGGATGCGGGGCACGATATCGGCAACGGAAAACCTGCACGTTCCGATCTGCGCCGCGATCGCTTCCGCTTCGGCCTGATTGCCGATTTCCGGTTTCTCTCCGCCGAGCAGGACGAGCTTCGTCCTGAAAGGTTCTCCCGAGGGTGCCTGGAAATCGCCGGCGATGGTCCAGTATTCCCTGACCTGAAAATTGTTTATCTCGGCTTCACGTTCGCAGATGAGCCGGAGCGCGACCGATTGCACCCTGCCTGCCGAGAGGCCGCGCAGGACCACGTTCCAGAGGAACGGGCTGATCTTGTAACCCACGATTTTATCGAGCCCCTGCCGGGTCTGCTGTGATCGCACCAGACGGTAATCGATCTGCCTCGGTTCCTGGATGGCCGCCCTGATTGCGTTGTTGGTGATTTCATTGAACAGGACCCTCGATACCGGCTTTTTAACCGGCCCGATTTCGTTGGCGATGTGCCAGGCGATCGCTTCTCCTTCGCGGTCAGGGTCTGTTGCGATCAGGATCTCATCCGCTTCGGAGGCAAGCTTTTTGATCTGCCTGACGACTTTTTCCTTTCCGGCAATAATTTCGTAGCGGGGTTCGTAATGCCTGTCGAAATCGAGGCCGATCTCTTTTTTCGGCAGGTCCTTGATGTGCCCTACCGAAGCGAAGACCGTGTATTTGTCCCCGAGATATTTATTGATGGTTTTTGCCTTCGACGGAGACTCGACGACAACCAGGGTCCTGTTCCTGGCGGATGGTGTTGATGATGGTGCAGCCATTGGTCGGTCCCTGTTGAAAGTCGGTAGAAGAAATGCCTGAGTGTAAAATTTTGAAAAAGATAGGTGTTGAAGCGAAAAAAACAAATTTTCCCTGTCCTTCGCGCTGCCGGCGAAACCGTTCGGAAGTTGCAGCCCCTTTCACAAATACCGGTTAGAGCGGCACTGAAAAAAATGTATTTTAATTTTATCTGCCGGTAACCTCTGAAGACTGTTATGGGAAGAATTTGCGCAAGGCGCAATGAAAACCGGTCTGCCGGGACAATCCCGCAACCGGGCTTCGGCATTGAAAAACAGAGGGGCCGGACTGAACATTTCCCTCGCATTCATGTTCACTGAACGATGAAGATAAACTGTACCTGACAATGATGTCCTCCATGATGCATGGTTTGCGTTACCGTTCGATCGTCCTTGCTTTCGCCGTTTTCCTGCTTCTTCCCGCCGTGCCGCTCGGTGCGGCTCAGCCCGGATATCCCGGGGAAACGAAGGTGCCGCTTGTCGTTACCACCGGGTACAACCAGGGTTATGTCATCGGGGTTCTTTCCATGAAAAGCGGCAGCAACCTCTCGGTGGATATCGAATCCTTCGCGAGGTCCCTTCGGCTGATTTCCCGCAGGGAACAGGGATCGCTGGTCATCGACGAGACCCTCGGCGTGCCTGGCAGCCTCTGCACGCTTCTCGGGGGCAGCAATTTCGCACGCATCGTTTCAAGGGACCCGGACCTGCCCAGGCGGGTCATCCAGGTCCGTTCCCCGGTTACGGCAAGAGGCAACCGCCTGTTTCTTCCGGTTGCCGACGCATGCAGGCTTTTCGAACTCTGGCTCGACAGGGAGATAACCTTCAATCCGTCGCTTGAAAAGATAAGCGCAAGGTTCGACGGCCGCCGTAACAGCGAAAAAGCGGAAGCGACAGGCATCGTCGTCGCCGAACCCGAAACCGCACCCGTTTTGCCGCCGCCCCTTCCGGGACAGGGACCGACACCGCCCCCTGCCGCAGATGTTCAGGCACAACCTGAGATGATGCAGATCACCGGCGTCGATGTGAACAACCGCGCGAACGGCGCGATCATCACGGTTCAGGCATCGGGGCCGCTCGCTCAGGCATCGCTGCTGAAACCCGACTCGGAAGGGTATGCCTATTTCTCGATGGAAAAGGCTGCCTGCGACCTTCGTGCACTGTCGAAAATCTACAGCGGAGGTGTGGTCAAGTCGATCACCCCGAAAAAGTTCGAAGGCGGCGGCGTGCAGCTCACCCTGTCGCTCGACAACCGGGCTTACGTGATCAGGTCTATCGAGCTTACCAGGGATGAAAAGAACAGACGTTACGTGATCTATGTCCGTTACGATGCCAATGTCGAGGAGATCCACAGAAGGGAAAAACAGCGGCAGATCGAAAAGGTCATAAGCCGTGACATCGAAAAATGGAAGTTCGACACCATCGTGCTCGATGCCGGCCACGGCGGCAAGGACCCCGGGGCGATCGGCGTGACCGGCACCAGGGAGAAGGACGTCACCATCAATATCGTTCACGATATCGGCAACTATATCCGGCAGCAGTGGCCTGAAGTCAAAGTGATCTACACCAGGGATGACGATACCTTCATTCCGCTGCATGAGAGGGGCCGCATCGCCAACCGGAACAGCGGGAAACTCTTCCTCAGCGTCCACTGCAACTCCAGCCCGAACCCTTCCGCACGCGGTTCCGAGGTCTACATACTCGGTCCCCACAAAACCAAAGCATCACTCGATGTGGCAATGATGGAAAATGCCGTTATCCGGCAGGAATCCGATTATCGGGAGCAGTACAAGGGGTTTTCCGAAGAATACCTCATCATGAGCAGTATGGCGCAGAGCGCTTTCGTCAAGCAGTCAACCAGCCTCGCCCAGGATATCCTCACCCCGGATGAGCAACGTGCGGTCAGTTCGAGGGGGGTAAGACAGGCAGGCTTCATGGTATTGTGGACCCCTTCCATGCCCAGTGCGCTGGTCGAGGTGGGCTATCTTTCGAACCCCCGCGAAGAAGAGCTGCTGCGCAGCCGTGAGGTGCAGTCCCGGCTTGCCTGGGCAATTTTCAAAGGGATCCAGTCTTATCGCCGCAACTATGAAACTTCGACCATGGCGGCGATGGGGCAGAAGCCTTGAATGCCGGCATCGCAACAAAAGGCGCGCTCCGGCGCGTTTTTTTATTGCATAGTTGTCAACCTCGCCATAAATTCAGGTTTACAATTTTCAGGCGGCGGGTGCCGCAACGTCTCTCTGCGGGAACATGAACGAAGTCACAGCCGGAATTCTCGACACGCTCTGCAGGTCCGTTTCATTCATATCGGGCGAAGAACTGTGCCGTGAATTTTCAATTACCAGAAGCGCTGTGTGGAAGCATGTCGGCCTGCTTCGGGACGAGGGCTACCTCATCGAAGCAGTGACCGGCCGGGGATATCGAATGGCTGGGCTTTCCGGAAAGCCGGTGCGTGCCGAGGTCGGCATGTTCCTCGAAACCGGCAGCCTGGGCAGAAACTTCATTTTCCGGCACGAAGCGGTTTCCACCAACCAGATCGCAAAAGCACTTGCCCAGGAAGGCGCCCCCGAAGGCACCGTGGTCGCGGCCGATGCCCAGACGGGCGGCAGGGGCAGGATGGGAAGGAGCTGGAGCTCCCCGCCGGGCGTCAATCTCTATTTTTCCTTCATCCTTCGCCCTGAACTCCCGTCGGTCCGTATTCCCCAGCTCACCCTGCTTGTCGCGGCGGCAATCCACCGGGCGCTTGTCAGGCATGTTCCCGGCGCACGGACGAAGGTGAAATGGCCGAACGACATTCTCCTGAACGACCGCAAAGTGTGCGGTGTTCTGTGCGAAATGCAGTCCGAGCCCGACCTGACCCATTTTGTGATTGTCGGTGTCGGCATCAACGTGAACCAGTCAGGTTTTTCACCTGAACTGCAGCACATGGCAACCTCGCTTGCCCTGGAAACGGGAGGTGCTGTTTGCCGGCCGGAACTGCTCGCGGGAGTACTGAACCATTTCGAACCGCTCTATCGCGAATGGCTCTCAAAGGACGACCTCTCGTTCATCGTGCCGTACCTTGAAGAGCATTCGTACCTCAACGCCAGGGAGGTGGCTGTGGATCAGCACAGGCAGACCATCCGGGGAAAAGTGGCGGGAATTGCCCCGGGAGGGGAGCTTATCCTTCTTGGCGCGGACGGTCGCCCGCTTTTTGTCGCCTCCGGGGAGGCCCATATCAGAAAAGAACAACCATGAACAAGGAAAATCAGATGAACTTTCTCCATCCGGCGCTTGCCGCCGCATATCGTGTCCTCGAAACCGGAGAGCCTATCGGGAAGGAAGATGCTCTCCTGCTTTCAAGGCTTTCCGGGGAGCATGTGCTCGACCTCGCTTCCCTTGCAAACAAGGTAAGGAACAGGTATGGTGCTCCAGCGGAAACCGGCGAATTCCATGCGTGCTCCATCATGAACGCCAAATCGGGGATATGCGGGGAAAACTGCCGTTTCTGCGCGCAATCCAAACACAACAATGCGAACATCGAGGTCTACGATCTCGTCAGCGAGGAGTCGGTCCTGATCGAAGCGCGGCATGCCGTAGCGGAGGGCGTTTCGCATTTCGGCATCGTGACGAGCGGGTACGGCTTCAAAAAGATGTCCGGAGAATTCCGGCGCCTGCTCGCCATGATCGACAGGCTGCATGCGGAACTTCCCGGACTGAACGTCTGTGCGTCGCTCGGTGTGCTCGGCGAGGAGACAGCCGCCGAGCTTGCACGGCACGGTATCGCCCACTACAACATCAATATTCAGGTAGCTCCGGACCGTTACCGGGAGCTCATTTCCGACACGCACGGCATCGGGGATCGCATCGAGACGATCAGGCTGCTGAGGAAGAACGGTATTTCTGTCTGCTGCGGAGGCATCATGGGGGTCGGCGAAACCATGTCCGACCGCATCGACATGATATTCGCCCTGCAGGAGCTCGACGTCACCGTCATTCCGCTCAACGTGCTTGTGCCGATCGAGGGTACGCCGGTTGCCCGCAACGAGCCAGTCTGCCTGACGGACATCGTGAAAACCTTCGCGATCTGCCGCCTCGCGCATCCCGCTAAAATCATCAAGTTCGCGGCTGGCAGGGAGACGGTCATGAAGGATTTCCAGGGCCTGCTCATGCTTTCCGGGGCGAACGGATTCCTGACGGGCGGCTACCTGACGACAAGAGGACGGGATGTTGCCGAAGACCGCAGGTTTGCCCAGCAGATAGCCTGTTTCAATTGAACGCAGGTTACGGGATGCACGAATTGAGGGCACGAATGGAGCGGGAGCTCTCGGAGCTTCGGAAGGTGGATCGTTTCAGGGCGCTGCCTCCGGTTACCGCACGGACGGGCAAGTACCTCGAACTGGACGGCCGCCGGCTCCTCAACCTCTCTTCGAACGATTACCTCGGTATTGGCGACGACAGTGAGCTTCTCGACAGTTACCTCGACGAGTGCCGTTCGAAGGGCTATTCCATGACCAGTTCCTCCTCGAGGCTCCTGACGGGAAACCATCCGCTCTACACTCAGCTCGAGAATGAGCTGTCCAGGCTTTACGGCCGACAGGCTGCACTGGTTTTCAACAGCGGTTACCATGCCAACATCGGCATCCTTCCGGCTTTGAGCGGCCGCCACGACCTCATTCTCAGCGACAAACTGAACCATGCGAGCATCATTGACGGCATGAGGCTCGCCGAAGCGCAGTCTCAGCGCTACAGGCACCGGGATTACGGCCATCTCGAGGAACTTCTTGCCGCGGCGGAAGGCCGTTACCGCCAGGTGTTCATCGTCACGGAATCCGTATTCAGCATGGACGGCGACCTTGCCGACCTTGAAAAGCTCGTGGCCTTGAAAAAGCGCCACCACGCGGTGCTGCTCGTCGATGAGGCCCACGGGGCAGGCGTTTTCGGTAAAACGGGGCTCGGCCTCTGTGAAGTGTCGGGGTTGCAAAAAGAGATCGATATCGTTATCGGCACCTTCGGAAAATCATTCGCCTCCACGGGGGCTTATGCCGTGATGGATTCCCTTTTCAGGGATTACCTCGTCAACACGGTGCGGCCGTTCATCTTCACCACCGCCCTTCCTCCCGCGGTTCTCGGCTGGAGCCTTCTGACTCTGCGCGGGCAGGTGCCGATGGCCTCCCGGAGGGAGCATCTGCAGCAGATCGCATCGCGGTTGCGCAGCGAACTTGTTGCGTGCGGATTTGACGTCCCGGGCGAGAGCCATATCGTTCCGGTCATCACCCGGACCGATGAGCGGGCGGTAAGCCTGGCGCAGCGGCTCAGGGAGAGCGGGTTTCTCTGCCTTCCCGTCCGTCCGCCGACCGTCCCTCAGAATACCGCCAGGGTGAGGATTTCTCTCCGTTCCATTCTCGAATGGGAAGATCTTGCCCCCCTTCCGGACCTTTTCCTCGGGAGAGCCGGAAGATGAAGACCACATGGCTGAAAAACCGGGGCGTTGATGAAGTGGTGCTCTTTTTCAACGGATGGGGCATGGACGACCGTATCGCTTCTTTCCTTTATGATCAGTGCGCAGACGAGTTTCCGGCGGACCTGCTCGCCTGTTCCGACTACCTCTCCCTTCAGCCGGAGGTGGATTTTGCCGCACTGTCTGAATGTTACGGCAGGATAACGGTCGTGGCCTGGTCGTTCGGCGTCTGGGCGGCACAGCATGCAGGGCTCGAACGGGTCCACAGGGCCATCGCCGTCAACGGGACGCGCAACCCCGTCAGCGTTTCCGAGGGGATACCTCCCGATATTTTCAATGCGACGCTTTCGGGCTATTCGGACGAGAACAGGAAGCGTTTCACCCGCAGGATGTGCGGCAGCGGCGAGGTGCTCGATCTGTTTTCGATGCACTCACCCGGCAGGGACACCGCCGACCAGCTCGAAGAGCTTGCATGCCTCGGCGACCATCTCCGTTCTGAGATTGCCGATTCACCGGCATCCTGGCAGTACAGCCATGCGATCATCGGGGGCAGGGACATGATTTTTCCCGCTTCGAACCAGTTCAATGCATGGAAAGGGGTGCCCCAGACCATCATCGCCGAGATGCCGCATTTTCCGTTTTACCATTTCAGGACTTTCACGGAGGTGCTCGAATGCATGGGATGATCGACAAAAAGCTCGTTCGGGAACGGTTCCGGAAGTCGCTCTCCACGTATGCCGAGCATGCCGTCGTCCAGAATGCGATGGCATCGGAGCTGTCGGATATGATCTGCAGGTCATGCGTGGAGCGTTCGTTCGGACGTGTCTTCGAAGTCGGCTCGGGGACGGGCGCGCTGACCGGGGAACTGCTGAAACGTTGCCGGGTCGGGAGCTATTTCGCCAATGACCTGGTTGATGAAAGCCACGCATATCTCAAAAAAGTATTCGAGCGCTTTCCTGTCGGTGAATTCGGATTTATCGACGGGGATATCGAATCCGGCGGGGCGATGCCGGACGGCCTGGACCTCGTGCTTTCCAATGCGACCCTGCAGTGGCTCGAAGACTTCGAGGGTTTTCTGCTGAAGGCCCGCCGCAGCCTCAATCCCGGAGGCATGCTCGCGTTCAGCACCTTCGGACCGCTGAACATGCACGAGATATCCGCTGTCGGGCAAACCGGCCTCGCCTACCGCTCCCTCGAAACGATCGAACGGCTTGCGGGCAGGTACTTCGAAAGCTGTGAGTGCCGGGAGGAACAGGTGAAAATGGAATTCAGCTCTCCCGAGGCCGTACTTCGCCATATCCGTGCCACCGGAGTGAACGGGATATCCCGGAGATACTGGACGAAAAGCCGCTATCTCGATTTTCTCGATTCCTACCGCGAGCGGTTTTCCTCGCGTGACGGGGTTTCCCTTACCTATCATCCGATTTACTGCTGCCTGAAAACAACGTACTCATGAAAGGATCCGTCATTGCCATATCCGGTATCGACACCGGTGTGGGGAAAACATTCGCTGCCGGCACCCTTGCCGCCGCCCTTCTCAGGGAAGACCGCAGGGTCATCACCCAGAAAATTACCCAGACCGGTACCGACGGGATCCCTGAAGACATCATCGAGCACCGCCGCCTCATGGGCACTGGGCTGCTCGATGCCGACCGGGAAGGGCACACCTGTCCCTACATCTTCAGGTACCCCTCTTCTCCTCACCTTGCCGCCCGCCTTGAGGGAAGCGAAATCGATGTCATGAAAATCCGCAGGGCGACCTTCGCGCTGCAGCGTCAGTACGAGATCGTACTGCTCGAAGGCGCAGGGGGCCTTATGGTGCCGCTCACTCCCGATCTGCTTTTTGCCGATTATCTGCGCGATGCCGGTTATCCGCTTCTGCTCGTCACCATGCCGAGGCTGGGAAGCATCAACCATACGCTGCTTTCGATCGAGGCCTGCCTGAAAAGAGGCATAACCCTGAAGGCGGTCATCTACAATCGTTACCAGGACCCGGGCGAGCCCATTTCGGGCGACACGCGGGACGTTATCCGGCACTTCCTCGGGCGCTGGGGCTGCGCAGCACCGGTGATCGACCTTGGCACCGAAGGGTTCGGGCCCAGCGATATCACGGCAATGTTTCCCCAACGACAGGCTAATCCACAATGAACATGTCCAAGGGCAGCGTATCCGGCTCGATCGACCTCGATTTCGACCGTTCCCATATCTGGCATCCCTATACTTCGGTTACCGATCCGCTGCCGGTTTATCCGGTCAGGCGAGCGTCTGGGGTCCATATCGAGCTCGAGGACGGCACGAAGCTCATCGACGGGATGTCTTCGTGGTGGGCGGCCATCCACGGCTACAACCATCCGGCACTGAACGGTGCGGTCGAACGACAGCTCCGGGAGATGAGCCATGTGATGTTCGGCGGTTTTACCCATGCTCCTGCAGTGAACCTGGCGAAGCGCCTTGCGGGGCTCCTGCCCGATGCCCTCGGGAAAGTTTTTTTCAGCGATTCAGGTTCTGTATCCGTCGAAGTTGCAATCAAAATGGCTTTGCAGTACTGGGCGGCATGCGGCCGGCCGGGGAAAAAACGCCTTCTCACCGTCCGTTCGGGGTACCACGGGGATACCTTTGCCGCCATGTCGGTCTGCGACCCGGTGACGGGAATGCACGGCCTCTTCAGGGGCGCATTTCCCGAACAGTACTTCGCGGCGGCGCCATCGTGCAGGTTTGACGAACCGTGCAGCGAGGATGACATTGCCGACCTTGGCATGAAACTCGAAAGGCATCACGAGGAAATCGCCGCCGTCATCATCGAGCCGGTCGTCCAGGGAGCCGGTGGGATGCGGTTTTATTCACCGGATTACCTGGTCCGCCTGAGGGAACTGTGCGACCGTTTCGACGCGCTCCTGATTTTCGATGAGATCGCGACCGGTTTCGGGCGGACAGGAAAAATGTTCGCGCTCGAACATGCAGGGACCGTCCCCGATATCATCTGCGTGGGCAAAGCGCTCACGGGAGGGTACATGACGCTTGCCGCAACCGTGGCAACCGACGCGGTTGCCGAAGGTATCTGTTCGGGCGAACCGGGCCTCTTCATGCACGGCCCTACTTTCATGGCGAACCCTCTTGCCTGTGCCGTAGCCTGCGCCAGCATCGATCTTCTGGAGACCTTCGACTGGCAGGGCTCGGTGAAACGAATTGAGCGGAAGCTCCGTTCTGGACTGGAGCCGTGCCGCTCACATGCGGAGGTTGAGGATGTGAGGGTGCTCGGGGCTATCGGCGTCGTTGAGCTTCGGAACCCTGTCGACATGGCAGCCCTGCAGAAAGAGTTTATCCGGAGAGGCGTATGGATAAGGCCGTTCGGCAGGCTGGTCTACCTCATGCCTCCCTTCATCATCGGGGACGGTGAGCTCGAAGAACTGTGCGACGCGGTTCGGCATGTCAGTTCCGGAACGTGACGAATCTTTGTTTTTTATCGCCGAAGAGCGTACAATACAGTTTTATCATAAATTTTCCGCAGGCAGCATATGTCAGAGAAGCCCTGGATCAAGCACTACGACAAGAACGTTCCCCATTCCCTTCACCCCTACCCTGAAGAGAGCCTGGTAAATTACGTGCGAAGGAGTGCGGAGGAAGAACCGAACATTCCGGTGCTGCATTTCAAGGGGGCCAAGCTCTCTTACGCGGAGCTCGAACGGAAAAGCAATGCCTTTGCCTGTGCGCTCCTGGGCCTTGGCGTCGGAAAGGGCGACCGGGTGGTGCTCCTGATGCCGAACTCCCCGCAGATGATCATCTGTGAATTCGGGATTTGGAAGGCCGGGGCGATCGTCGTCCCGATCAATCCCCTCTACACGGAAAACGAAATCGAATATGCCCTGAACGAATGCGGAGCGGAAACCGCCATCGTTCTCAGCTCCTTTTATGAAAAATTCAAAAAGGTCCAGCCCGATTCAAGGGTCCGGCGGGTGGTCGTCACCAATATCAAGGAGTACCTGCCGCCGGTGACGAAGCTCCTTTTTTCGTTGCTGAAAGAAAAAAAGGACGGGCACCGGGTCACCCTTGCCGAGGGGGACTCCTGGCTTCAGGACCTGCTGTCCGAACATACTTCGGCGGAATCCATCCGTCAGACCGTTCATCATGACAATCCTGCGGTTTTCCTGTTTTCAGGCGGTACGACCGGCAATCCCAAGTGTGTGGTGATCACGCACAGGAACATCGTCATCACCGGCATGCAGGTGGCAAGCTGGTTCAAGGTGATCCTTGACAGCCGCCAGGACATGATCCTGCTCAACCTTCCCCTTTTCCACGTCTATGCACAGGTTGGCATCCTGTCGGCGGCGCTCGTGGAGCGTTATCCGCTTGCCGTGATCCCGAACCCCAAGGATATCGACGATCTGCTTCATACGATCAAAACGCTCAGGCCCGCAGTGCTCCCCGGAGTTCCGACCCTGTTTTCCGCCATCCTGAACCATCCCCGGGTGAAACGGGACCATACCATCCTGAAATCTTTGAAGCTCTGTGTTTCAGGCGCAGCACCGTTGATGCTCGAAACGAAAAAACGTTTCGAGGAAGTCACGGGAGGCAAGATCATCGAAGCCTACAGCCTGACCGAATCAGCCCTCGCGGCGGTTTTCACCCCGATCATGGGCAAGTACAAGCCGGGCTCGGTCGGCGTTCCGTTACCGGATGTCGAGATCAGGATTGTCGATGCTGAAAACGGCAGCGATATTCTTCCGGAGCTCGAGATAGGCGAAATCATCATGAAGGCGCCGCAGCTCATGCGGGAATACTGGCAGCACCCCGAGGAAACGGCATCGGTTATCAGGGAAGGCTGGCTCTACACGGGAGACCTTGGGTACCTTGACGAGGACGGGTACGTGTTTATCGTGGACCGCAAGAAAGATGTGATCAAGCCGAGCGGTTTCCAGGTATGGCCCCGCGATGTCGAAGAAGTTATCGCCATGCATCCGGCGGTGCACGAGGTTGGCGTGGCCGGCGTTCCGGATCCCTATTACGGCGAGGCGGTCAAAGCATGGGTCGTCCTGCGGAAGGGTTGCAGCCTTACGGTCGAAGAGCTTCGCGAACACTGCCGCAAGGACCTGGCGGCATACAAGGTCCCAAAACATATCCAGTTCACGGATACGCTACCGAAATCGACGGTAGGCAAAGTGCTCCGCCGCAAACTTGTCGAAGCCCATCTGGCGGTCGAGGAAGTGTCCCGATAGAAGGGGAAGCTGTCCATGACCCTTGAAGAACTGCACAGGCTGATCGAACCGAAGGTGCAGGAACAGCTTGCCCTCCATTGCAAGGATGACCCCGCGGCTTTCTCCATGAGGTTCCATGACCGCAGGGACCTTCCGGTCAGGGCGATGGCCGAACAGATCGCCTGCCGAAAAAAAGCCCTCAAAAAATTATCCTCGCTCTCGGCACACGGCCTCATCTATACCTCTCTCGCTCTCGAACAATGCACCTCCGAACAGGTGGCTGCCTACAGGGCTTCGTTCATGGATGGCACTCGGCTCATCGATATGAGCGGAGGGCTCGGCATCGATACGATGCAACTTTCCGGCCGGTTCGGGAACGTCGATTACTGCGAGCGGGACGAGGTAATGTGCGCGGCAGCAGCTTACAACTTCAAAAAGGGGGGTATATCGAATGTCGAGGTGCACCATGCCGACAGCGTTGAGTTCCTTGCCTCCTGCGACGACGACCGGTTCGACTGGATATTCGTCGATCCGGCAAGGCGTGAACAGGGGCGACGGTCGGTCGGGCTTCAGTCGGCAAGCCCTGATGTTACCGTCATCCATGACCTGATGCTCCGCAAAGCCCCGAAGGTCTGCATCAAGGCTTCTCCCGCCCTCGAACTGAAAGGACTTGAAATCCTCCTTCCCTCGCTTTCGCTCGTAGCGGCGGTTTCGCTCGACGGGGAGTGCAGGGAACTGCTCCTGCTGCTTGAGCGGGGGCATATTCGTGGTTCACGTCCCGGGAAGAAAGCGGTGTGCCTTGGACAGGGGCCGTCCGGAATTATCGAAATAAAAGAAGATATCGGCGCCGGAAGGGTTGTCGCCGGATCGGTACGGCGTTACCTGTTCGAGCCTGACCCCGCGATCATCAAGACCGGTCTTGCCTCAACTGTTGCCGCCGAATGCGGGATGGAGTTCGTCAACGGTACTGTCGATTACCTCACGGCGGATGTCGTTCCGGAACAGTTTCCCGGCAGATCTTTCGAGGTGGAGGATATGGTGCCGTTCAAACCGAAATCTTTCAGGGTTTTCCTTGAAAAGCACCGGCTTGACGTTGCCGGGGCAAGCGTGCAGCGGCGCGATTTTCCGCTTTCACCCGATGAGATCCGCAAAAAATTCCGGATCAGGGAAAACGACCGGGCCTTCCTTTTCTTCACCAGGGATAGCAGCGGCAGCCTGATCTGCATTTACGGGCTCAGGTTCCTTCCCTGAGGCGCAGCAGCTCCCTCTGTGCGAGGCCGAAGCGAAGCCCCTGGATGCTGACCCTGATTTCCGCAACGCCGAGCATCCGCATGAACTGGTGCAGGATAAGCGTTCCCATGGTGATGACGTCGGCGCGTCCCTCGGGCACGCCCATGGCGACAATCTCCTGGAGGGTGCTTTGTTCCAGCGTTTCGAGGATCGTATGCACCTGCGGGTAGGTCAGCGCATATTGGTGCACTTTCTGCGGGTCGAAGTGCCTGAGGCCCTGGGCCAGCTGCGCGATGCTGGTGAGGGTGCCTGCGACGCCATACACGTTGGTGCGCGAAGCGAAAAAAGGCGTTATGCCCGATGCGAGGGCCTCGTTCAATGTCCGTTGCGCCTCGTCGATTTCGCGTCGCGAGGGGGGCAGGCTGGTGAAAATGCGTTCGGTGAGCCGGACCGACCCTATATCGAGGCTTATGCTTCGCGTTACGCTGGAGAGCGAGCCCATCGAGATTTCGGTGCTGCCTCCACCGATATCGATGACGGTGAACGGCTCCGGTACGTCCGGCATGCCGGCTACGGCACCGAAAAAGGTCAGCTCCGCTTCATCATGCCCGGAGATGCATTCGATCGTGATGCCTGTTCTGCGGGCTGTTTCGCCGATGATCGCGTCGCGGTTCGCAGCATCCCTCAGGGCGCTTGTCCCTGCGGCGACGATCGATTCGCAGCCATGGTCGCGGCTGATGGCTGCGTACTCACCGAGGCAGCCGATCAGCCGCTCGAACGCCTCGGCGTCTATGTTTTTTTCGGCATCCACGTTTTTTCCCAGCCTGACGATGGTCTGCTTGTGGAAAAGCGGATGCACGGTGCCGCTTTCCGGCTCGAGGTCGGCGATGAGCAGCAGGGCGGTATTGGTCCCGATATCGATGCAGGCGACCCGTTTCATTGCTTTCGATGATTTGGCGGTTATCGTCACTCCGGACGCACGAGGCTCGACAGCCACTCGTCTTCGTAGACGGTGTTGACAACGGTATAGGAGAGGCGTTTCAGCAGCTTTTTCAGCCAGGGCTCGTCGTAGACGAGGATGCCTGAAAGCAGGACCTCGGAAGCGGGAGCGTTCCTGCGGACGACCGGCAGGATGCGGTCGATCACGTTTTTGTTGATGTTTGCCAGGATGAGGTCGTATCCGTCCCGCAGGTTGGCCACCAGGTCTTCCTCCGCATCGAGCATCTTCACGTCGATGTCCGGGGTGTCGTTCTCCACGATATTCTCCATGGCGTTTTCAGCAGCCCAACTGTTATTGTCGAAGGCGAGAATGGGCCTGGTGCAGCCGAGCTTGCGGGCCGCGATCGCCAGCACGCCGGTTCCGGTGCCGATGTCCATGATTTTTTTCTCTTTCAGGTCCATCGGTTCCATCTGCCTGAGCATGAGCCTGGTCGTCGCATGGTAACCGGTTCCGAACGACATTTTGGGATTGATCTCGATGACGATCTGACCCGGTTTGGGGACAATTTCCTTGTTTTTCTGGACGATGATGATGCGGTCGGAAATTTCGATAGGCTGCAGATGAGCTTCCCATTCCGCGTTCCAGTTCCTGTCGGCCATGAAGCTCGCTTTGTATGGAGGGACGCTGCCGAACCGTTCCTGCAGCAGACTCCTGATGCTTTCTTCCCTGCCGGGGTTCCATTGCGATTCAGGAAGGTATGCCAGCAGTTTGTCGTCCTCCTCCTGGAAATACTCGATTCCTTCGCTGGAAAGCAGGGCTATGTAAAGTTCGTGCAGCGACGCAGGGATGTCGATGCTGAGCTCGATATAGTGGTGTGTTCCGGTCTGCGTCATGACGGGTGATGTTTTACGGTTCTGCATCGGGAAAAATTTGCCCAATATATGATTTCACCGCATAAAGAACACCTTTTTCTCCAGCGGAGCAGGGTTTGTCCGGCGAAGCTCAGTCGGTTGTGATCACCCTTGCCGAACAGGCATAGTGGTCTCTGTACCAGCGTTCACGGAGGCTGCTGATTTTCACTCCGTTGATCGATGCGTGGGCGAACCTGTCTCCGCCGATGAAAATTCCCACATGGTCTATCTTTCCGCCGGCGCTGAAAAAGACGAGATCGCCGGGATGAAGCCGCTCCCTCGGAACCGCGCTTCCAAGCGAAGCCAGCTCTCCCGATGTCCTGGGCAGCAGCATCCTGAAGTTTTTTTCATAGAGGTACTGGACGAACCCCGAGCAGTCGAAACCGTCCGGAGTCGTTCCGCCGTAACGGTATGTCGTCCCGATGGTAAGGCCGATCGACGTGAAGAGGTTTTCCATGGATGCGCCGTCAACTTTGACCGGCAGGCTCCGGACGACCGGGGATGCGCTTCCCCAGGGGAGACAGGAGATATGCGATTTTCTGTTTTTTGCACTATATTTGCAATCCCGATCGACGCCCCTGCCGGCATCGAAGCTCTGGCAGCCGGAGGCGAGCAGCAGCAATGCGGCGACGGTCACCCTGACGGTCAGGGACCGCAAGGTTTTTCTTCCTGATGGAAGTTTGCAGGCAAGGGATGTTTTCAATACCATCGGTTCGGTCGGGCTGTTTCCGGTGCGCTGGTTTTTTTACTCTCGCATTCAGGAAAATAAGAACTATGAGGGAAGAGGTAAAGGATCAAGAACAAGTCAAACCATCTGTTTGAAGATATTATGGCAGTGATGAAATTCGGAGGGACCTCCGTCGGTACGGCCCAGGCGATGCAGCAGGCAATCTCCATCGTGGCCAGGGAAAAGGAGAACGGTGTTCCTCTTGTCGTGCTCAGCGCCTGCAGCGGCATAACCAACAAGCTGATAAAGATTGCCGACGCAGCCGGGCGGAGCGCCATGGACGAGGCGATGGCCCTTGCCGGCGAGGTCCGCCGGCATCATCTCGAACTTGCAGCTGCCCTGGTGAGCGACAACGTCCTGCGAAACGAACTGTGTGCAAAAATAGATGCGTTTGCCGCCAGGCTCGATATGCTCGTCAAAGGCATTGAAATCGTCGGGGAACTCACTGAGCGTTCTAAGGATATGTTCTGCTCGTTCGGCGAGCTGCTTTCCACGACGGTTTTCGCGGCAGCCATGAAAGACCGGGGCTACGACGCCGAATGGCTCGATGTTCGCCAGGTTATGATCACCGACGACAATTTCGGGTTTGCCCGTCCCCTGAACGACATCTGCCTCGATAATGTCAGGACCATCATCCGGCCGGTGCTCCAGCGGGGCACCATCGTCATAACCCAGGGGTACATCGGCGCTACCGCCGACGGGAGGACCACGACGCTCGGCCGTGGCGGCTCCGACTTTTCGGCCGCATTGCTCGGTGCCTGGCTCGATGAAAATTCGATCCAGATATGGACCGACGTCGATGGCGTGATGACCTGCGATCCGAGGGTAGTCCCTGAAGCGAGGAGCATCAGGGTGATGACCTTCACCGAAGCGGCCGAACTCGCCTATCTCGGTGCGAAGGTGCTCCATCCGGACACCATCGCGCCTGCGGTGGAAAAGGACATTCCGGTGTATGTGCTGAACTCCTGGCATCCCGATGCGAAGGGTACCGTGATCACGAACGATCCGGAACGGCTTGCAGGAATGAGCTACGGCGGCCTTGTGAAATCGATCGCGGTCAAGAAAGGGCAGTGCATCATCAATATCCGATCCAACCGCATGCTGGGGCGTCACGGTTTCATGAACGAGTTGTTCGACGTTTTTTCCCGTTACGGCGTGTCGGTCGAAATGATTTCTACCAGCGAGGTTTCCGTATCGCTTACGGTCGATGAACAAAGCTTCAGCGAAGAACTTATCGGCGACCTGAAAAGTTTTTCGGACGTTGAAATAGAGCATAATGTCGCGACCATCAGTGTCGTCGGCGATAACCTCCGGATGTCCCGCGGGGTTGCAGGCAGGATCTTCAGCTCGCTGAAGGATGTCAATATCAGGATGATTTCCCAGGGCGCGTCGGAAATCAACGTCGGATGCGTCGTCGAGGAGTGCGAGGTGGTCACCGCGGTCAGGAACCTTCACCACGAATTTTTCTCGGCCCTCGAGACCGAGGGGATCTTCGAGGTACCGGCCGGAAAGCCCTGATGAACATGTGGTTCAACTGTTTTTATTGTTCAGGCAACGATAAGTCGCGAGGAAATCGAGGTAACGGGTCTGTCATCGCGCAATGAAAGTGCAGCCGAATGAAGATCCATTGTACTGCCGAACAATACGATATGGATTCTTCGCTTTGCTCAGAATGACATCGTGTCCCGTCATGCTGAACGCAATGAAATGTAGTGAAGCATCCATCGCCTGATTTTGCCCTTTATGGATTCTTCACTTCGTTCAGAATGACAGGAAAAAGGCAGAATGACAGTAAAAGACGGCATGAAAAGAGCAAGGAGTTCGGTCTGATATAGAGATGTCATCCTGAACAAAGCATAGCGGAGTGAAGGATCCATCTTTTAAAACGAAAATATCAGGATTTTTCGCTTCGCTTTCCATGAACAAGAGATGTATGACGTAAATTCGCGGTCCATTTTTTACGGATTTATTGTTCATCCCCCGTGTGCGGTAGCGGCCGGATACAGGGAACTCAGAATGACAATAAGCAAAGCGTTTGAGCTAATCGACAATTGATACCTTCAATCGCCGGATTAATGACAGAAAGTTTATAAAACAAAGATCAGAGAGAGGTTGCAGATGGATTACAAGAATGCCGGTGTCGATATCACTGCCGGAGAAGAGTTTGTCCGGATGATCAAGTCCGATGTCCGCGGAACGTTCACGAAAGGCGTGATAACCGATATCGGGGCTTTCGGCGGATTTTTCATGCCGGATTTTTCAGGTTACGAAAAACCGGTCATGGTCAGCAGCATCGACGGTGTCGGCACGAAGCTGAAGATTGCTGTCGAGCTGGGTATCTACAATACGGTCGGCGCCTGCCTTGTCAACCATTGCGTGAACGATATTCTCGTCTGCGGCGCGAAACCCCTGTTCTTCCTCGATTACTATGCCTGCGGCAAGCTTTCACCTGCAAATGCTGCCGAAGTGGTCCGGGGCATGGTCCAGGCATGCCGCGAAAACGGCTGCGCCCTGATCGGCGGCGAAACGGCCGAGATGCCGGGGCTCTACCAGGCAGAGGATTTCGATCTTGCAGGATGCATCGTCGGCGCGGTCGATCATGGAAAGATTGTCAACGGCTCCTCGGTCCAGGCGGGCGACGTGCTTCTCGGCATCGCATCCAACGGCCTGCACACCAACGGCTACTCACTGGCCCGGAAAGTGTTCGAGGGCCGGCTGCACCGGACATTTACCGGACTCGAAGGCACGGTCGGCGAAGAGCTGCTCAAGGTGCACCGTTCATACCTGCGCCTTGTCGAGCCCTTCTTCGGTTCCCCGGACCTCAGGGGGCTTTCGCATATCACCGGCGGCGGCCTCACCGGCAACACCATGCGGATCATTCCTGCCGGGCTGAAGCTCGATGTAGACTGGAAATCCTGGCCGGAGCCGGTGATTTTCGACATCATCCGCAGGGAGGGAAAGGTCCCCGAGGAGGATATGCAGAGAACGTTCAATCTCGGGATCGGGTTGGTTATGGTCGTTGAAAAGAATGCCGTTGACCGTGTTCTGGCGGCCTTGAAATCACAGGGAGAAAATGCGTACATTATTGGGAAGGTTTCTCCGTCGTGATCCTGACTGCATTCCTGAAACAATAATTCATATTGGACTATGCTCACTCTCGTTGCAATTCTGCTGGCAAGCTATATCGTCGGGTCGATCCCCACGAGCCTGATTGCCGGGAAGATGCTCAAGGGCATCGACATTCGTGAATTCGGCAGCGGCAACGCCGGCGGCACCAACGCGTTCAGGGTGCTCGGCTGGAAACCGGGCCTTATGGTCACGCTTATCGATATTGTCAAGGGTATCGTTGCAGCCGTATCCGTGGTTGCCTTTTTCAGGCACCATCCCATCGACTCGTTTCCCGATATCAACGATGTGGCGCTCCGCCTGCTTGCCGGCATGAGCGCAGTGATCGGCCATGTTTTCACCCTCTTTGCAGGCTTCCGCGGAGGCAAGGGCGTCAGCACCGCTGCGGGCATGCTCATAGGCATCGCTCCGGTAAGCATGCTGATGGTGATAGGCGTTTTCCTGCTGACGATATACCTCTCCCGTTACGTATCGGTCGCGTCCATACTTGCCGCAATCGCATTTCCGCTCATCATCGCGATCCGCAAGTATATCTTCGAGCTCGGCGGCGGCCTCGATTACTACATCCGTCTTTTCGGTTCCTCGGTTTCCTTCCACGACAGCCTTGACTATCACCTTCTGATTTTCGGGCTTGTCGTTGCGTTTGCCATTCTCTATACGCACCGCGCCAATATCAGAAGGCTGCTTTCCGGAACGGAAAACCGCATCACTTTCGGCAAGCATTCGTAACGTCCCGAAATCGAACTGATGAATATCGCCGTTCTGGGGGCCGGCAGTTGGGGAACAACCCTTGCCGTGCTCCTTGCAGAAAAAAACTATCAGGTCCGCCTCTGGGCACATCGTCCCGAATTTGCCTCCCTTCTCCAGAAAGAACGGGAAAACCGCCGGTATCTGGCCGGCGTAGTTTTTCCTGAAAACCTCCAGGTCGTCGAGGACCTGGGGGAACTTGCCGCCTGGGCGGGGATGATCGTCACCGCAGTTCCATCCCAGGCTGTCCGGGAAACGGTTGCCGGTTTCAGCGGAGTTGACCTCGAGGGGAAGATACTGGTGAACGTGGCGAAAGGTATCGAGCTCGGTACAGGCCTGCGCATGTCGGAAGTGCTGCTCGAAGTACTTCCCGGGCTGAAGCCGGGCCAGGTCGCGGCCCTTTATGGCCCGAGCCATGCCGAGGAGGTTGCAAAGGCCCAGCCGACGACGGTCGTCGCCTCGTCCTCTTCGATCGAAACCGCCGAAAAGGTCCAGGAAGTTTTCCATACCAGCCGTTTCAGGGTATATGTCAATACCGATATCGTCGGTGTGGAAATTGCTGGTTCGGTCAAGAATATCATTGCGATCGCTGCAGGTATTTCCGACGGTATCGGCTTCGGGGACAATGCGAAAGCCGCCATCATCACCAGGGGGCTTGCGGAAATATCGAGGTTATGCATGAGGCTGGGCGGCGACCCCATGACCATATCCGGCCTTTCCGGCATCGGTGACCTCGTGGTGACCTGCCTGAGCCGCCACAGCAGGAACCGTTACGTCGGGGAGGAAATCGGCAGGGGCCGTTCCCTCGACGATGTCATCAGCCACATGAACATGATCGCCGAAGGGGTACTTTCATCGAAGGCGGTCTACGACCTCGGCCGTTCACTTGGTGTTGAAATGCCCATCACCCAGGCGGTCTATGAGATGCTGTTCGAGAAAAAGCCCGTAGAGCAGGCTATCCTGGACCTCATGACCCGTGATCCGAAGGCGGAACGGGATTGAGCTGCGGGTAGGTATGTTTTTCCGGTATCTCGTACCAGACGTTTTTTCCAGACTGGCAGGAGCACTCCTTCCATGAGCTTGCCTCGATATCGATGCGGATAACGCCGCAGGGAGCGAGGCTGTCTATTTTTTTCCCACCGAAAAGGCTTGCGAACTCAAGAAGCGATGGGTTGTGGCCGAAAATCATCACTGTCCTGCACTCTTCGGGGATTTGCCTGATCGTTTCGAAGATCGTGCCGGAGTGTGCATCGTAAAGTTCCATTTTCTCCTCGATGCGGTTTTCCGGATACCCGAGGATGACCGAAAAGAGCTTGGCTGTGGTCAGCGCCCGTACCGCCGGGCTCGATATCATCAGGTCGGGCTGTATCTTTTTTTCCTTCAGCACCTTTGCCATCACTGGAGCTGTACGGAGCCCCCGGTCGCTCAACGTCCTGTCGAAATCATTCATGATGCCGCTCTCCCAGCCGGACTTGGCGTGGCGGACGATGTAAAGTGTTTTCATCTGAAAATGAGATAATCTTTACGTTCCCCGGCTCTTCATGCAGCAGGTTATATTATTGGAAGATAGGGCTTTCCTGAATTTCAATCATGCTTTTCGGGTGAAATTCCGATACCTTTTTCCGGCTCCCTGATTTTTTCAGTGTCCAATTTACTGTATCATGATCATTGCCGGCAGCAGTTCCGAATCTTTTCGAAACAAACGGAGAACATTCAATGATGAACAATTCAGTTGCAGGTTTTGCAGTGCTTGCTGCAATGGCAATGTCTTGCGGGACCTCTTATGCGGCGGGTCCGGTACAATCTTCGGGAAAGACGGAAACCGTTTCGAAGCCTGTTGAAACAACATCGACTGTCCAGAAACCGCTTGCGCCAAAAAGGCAGGTGAAGCACCACCGGGGCGGCAGAAACTGGCTGAACCCGCAACCCGAGCCGCCCGCACCGCTTGCTCCCGACGCGAAACTGTGGCTGAACCCGCAACCCGAGCCGCCCGCACCGCTTGCTCCCGACGCGAAACTGTGGCTGAACCCGCAACCCGAGCCGCCCGCACCGCTTGCTCCCGATGCGAAACTGTGGCTGAATCCGCAGCCCGAGCCGCCAAAACCGCCTGAGCCGACCCTGATCAAATGAATCTCTCTTTTGCAGGCACGGTATGCGCTGCCGCTTATTTGCAGCGGAACAGGTAACGCTCCTTGAGCGCCATGATCCTGCGGTAGGAGAGGTCGATGCGTTTTTCAGGGATTATTTTTTTCTCGACAAGCGTGCGCAGTATCGCTGCGGCTTTCGACGCGATGTCGGGATCGTAGGAGGTGTTATTGCCGAACAGCAGGATATCCACCCCGGCTTCTACGGCCAGCCGTATCGATTCCTCGAGCCCGTAGCGGTCGGCGATGGCCTTCATCTGCATGTCGTCGCTCACGATAACGCCCGTGAACCCGAGCTTTTTGCGCAACAGGCCGTCCAGCACCGGTTTCGAAAGCGTTGCCGGATATTGCGGGTCGAGCTTTCCATTGAAGACGTGCGCGGTCATCACGGCATCATGGTAGCCTCCGGCTATGAGGGCACGGTAAGGCTCCAGCTCTTTTTCGGACCAGCTCGAGGTGATGTCGGTGAAATCGAGGTGGGTGTCGGTCGTGGAGCTGCCGTGTCCGGGAAAGTGTTTCAGGGTTGAAATGATCCCTTCTTCATGGAAGGTGTCAACGGTAATGCGGTCGTTCCGGGCGACAACGGACGGATCGGCGGAAAAGCTCCTTCCGAGTTTTCCGATCACAGGGTTCTGCGCATTGACGTTCACATCGGCGACCGGGGCGAAATTCATGCCGATATGCATGGCTTTGAGGGTGCGGGCGGTCCGGAGCGCCGCCGCCCTGGTGCTGTCGGGATTGTCGAGCTCACCGAGATGGGCTGCGGATACGCTGGGCGGGAACCCTTTCGACGGTTTCAGCCGGTTCACCCGGCCTCCTTCCTGGTCGATCGCTATCAGCAGCGGTATTTCGGAAAGCTTCTGCAGGTCGAGGGTAAGCCGGGAGAGCTGTTCCGGGCTGTTGACGTTCCTCGATGGCGAATGGAGGGGGACGTCATAGTCGAAAAGCACCACGCCGCCGATCAGCCTTTTCCTGATGTCTTCGGCAATCCCGGGGGCTTCGGCAACGGTGAAGCCCCGGAAACCGATCATGAGCATCTGGCCGATTTTGATCGAGAGGCTGTCCCTCTTCTCGAATGCCGAAAGCTGCTGCGGCATCATGAACAGCATGAGGAGCAGGAGGGGGTAAAGTGTTTTTTTCATTGGCCGGGTGCTTTCAGTCCGTTAAACGGCAGTTTTCTTCAGGGTGAGCTCGCCCTTTTCAAGCTCGACGGATACGCTGTCGCCTTCCTGCACCTCGCCGGAGAGGATAAGCTCCGAAATCCTGTTGGTGATTTTACGCTGCATGACCCGTTTGAGAGGCCTGGCGCCGAATGCCGGGTCGAATCCCGCATTGGAGAGCCACTCTGCCGCCTCGTCGGTAATCGTGAGGCTGATGTGCTGGCGCTGTGCCGTTGAACTGATACGGTTGAACTGGATCAGGACGATCTTTTTCAGGTCTGCTTTTGTCAGCGGTGTGAAGAGGATGACTTCGTCGATGCGGTTCAGGAACTCGGGGCGAACCTTCTGCTTGAGGAGCTGGAAAAGCTTGTCCTGCAGGCCGGAAAGAACGGATTCGCGGTCCTCTCCGTCGATTTTCTCCATCTCCGCCTGGATGAGCTGGGCGCCGATGTTGCTGGTCATGATGATGATGCAGTTCTTGAAATTGACCGTGTGCCCCTTGCTGTCGGTCAGGCGCCCGTCGTCGAGGATCTGCAGCAGGATGTTGAACACGTCGGGATGCGCTTTCTCGATCTCGTCGAGCAGCAGCACGCAGAACGGCTTGCGCCGGACGGCCTCGGTGAGCTGTCCGCCCTCCTCGTAGCCGATATAGCCGGGAGGTGCTCCTACGAGCCTGCTCACGGTGTGTGATTCCATGTATTCGCTCATGTCGATGCGGACCAGCGCATCTTCGTCGTCGAAGAGGTACTCGGCGAGCGTCCTTGCAAGCTCGGTTTTCCCGACACCCGTAGGTCCGAGAAAGATGAACGAGCCTATCGGGCGCTTTTCGTCGCCCATACCTGCACGAGAGCGTTTGACCGCTTCGCTGACGGCGTTCACGGCTTCGTCCTGTCCGATCACGCGGCGGTGCAGCTCCTCTTCGATGTGCAGCAGCTTCTGGCGTTCGGACTGCAGCATCTTGCTGACCGGGATGCCGGTCCATTTCGAAACGATGTCGGCGATATCCTCCGCATCGATCTCCTCTTTCATGATGAGGTCGCCGGCCGTTTTCTTCTCCTCGATTTTTTTCCGGTTTTCCTCGAGCTCACGCTCGATCTGTACGGTTTTTCCGTAGCGGATCTCGGCGACCTTGCCGTAGTCCCCCTGGCGTTCGTACTCTTCCGCCTGAACCCTGAGCTGTTCAAGCTGGGACTGGAGATCGCGTGAACCTTTGATAAGCTCCTTTTCCCCATCCCATTTCGCCTTGATCACCCTCTGTTCCTCGGCAAGGTTGGCAAGCTGTTTTTCTATCTCTTCAAGTCGTAGTTTCGTATCGGCGGTACTCATGCTGTTTCAGGATTTGATTCGGGCTGTGAATAGCCAATTATTGTTGTAAATTTAAGGCTCAGAATATGAAAGTCACAATCGGCATAGCCGTTAACTGATACAAGAACAACGGATAACATCGTGCAAAAGTTCTCTCTCGGCCCCTTGTCGGTGCCTGATGAAAATGTTCCGCTCCTGATTGCCGGACCCTGTGTTATCGAAAACCGGGCGATGGCCTTTGAAATTGCCGGAGAGCTCGATCGCATAAGTCGGGAACTTGGGGTGCGCTTCATTTTCAAGGGGTCCTACAGGAAGGCGAACCGTTCTTCCGGGACGTCGTTCAAGGGGATCGGCGATACCGAAGCGCTGGAAGTACTTGCCGCCGTGAGGGAGGCTTATGGCATGCCGGTGACGACCGATGTACATGAAACGAAAGAGGTCGCGCTCGCTTCACGCTTTGTCGATCTCCTGCAGATACCTGCATTTCTCTGTCGCCAGACCGACCTGCTCGTTGCCGCAGGGGAAAGCGGCCTTGCCGTGAACATCAAGAAG
This sequence comes from Chlorobiaceae bacterium, assembly GCA_013334565.1. Lineage (GTDB taxonomy): Bacteria > Bacteroidota > Chlorobiia > Chlorobiales > Chlorobiaceae > Chlorobium. The sequence continues at coordinate 43,412 of JAAXXI010000001.1, read as the reverse complement.
GGGCAGTTCATGGCGCCGGAAGATATGGCGCTTGCGGCGATGAAGGTGGCGGAGACCGGCAACCGGAAGATCCTGCTGACCGAAAGGGGATCGAGTTTCGGTTACCATAACCTCGTTGTGGATTTCAGGGGGGTCGTCAAAATGACGGAATCGGGATACCCCGTACTATACGATGCCACCCACAGCCTCCAGCTTCCAGGTTCCGGCGGCGGCGTATCCGGAGGAGAGCGCCAGTATGTGCTCCCTCTGGCAAAGGCTGCGGTTGCCGCAGGGGTGAACGGCCTCTTTTTCGAGGTCCATCCCGATCCGTTGAAAGCCCTTTCCGATGCGGCCGTCCAGATTGCGCTCGGCGATTTCGGTTCGATTGTCAAACAACTGCTGCAGCTTTACCGGTGTGTGCAGACTCTTCAATCACGTTAAACAACTGAAAATTTGTCAGGATTTCAATATTTCGGCATGGAGCCCTCCATTGCCGACCCTACATCGAGGATCGAACAGGCGCTGAAAATGGTCAGGGCCCTCGTATTTCCCGTTGACGGCGTGCTGAACGGCGGAAGGATCACCCGTGACAGCAGCGGAAAAGAGCTCTGTTCCATGTCGGTCCGAGATGCGGTCGCACTGAGGGAGGCACTGAAGAACGGTCTTTATGTCGCCGTCCTGTCGGACAGGGAGTCGGACGGTTACCGGCCAATGCTGGAAGAGATCGGCATTACCGATCTATATTTCGGAAAGCCGGACCTGCTTGCCGCCTACGAGGAGTTCAGGCAGTTCCGCAGCCTTGGCGATGAAGAGTGCGCCTATATCGGTGATGACGTCCATGATATCGAGGTCCTGCAAAAGGCGGGATTTCCGGCAACCCCGATCGACGGGGCGGACTACCTGAGGAACAGGGTGGGATATATTTCCGGGTTCGAGGGTGGAAAAGGGTGCATCAGGGAAATTGTCGAAATGCTGCTTACCCGCCAGGGTAAATGGCCATATGCGGAAGAGGTGCAGGAGGGGGCCTGAGCTTCCTCTCCAGGCCTGACCGGCCTTTTTGCTTCAGTGTCCGTCAGCAGCGCGGGTTCATCGCCGCCGCTGTTTCGGCAAGCGAAAGCATGCCCACGATGTTGGTCCCGTGGTTCGGTTCGAAATGCACATCCCCCCGGTATTCCTTTCCCTCCGACAGGGCTTTTTCCAGTGCGGCGATCTTGCCCATCAGGCTGTACGCCGCAGACTGGGGGGTGGAGCACGATACGGGCGGGTTCCTCCTGCCGTGTCCGTGGTACCCCTTCGGAAGCAGTTCGTCGGACGGATAATCATGCCAGTGGGTCATGGATGCGCCGTTCCTTTCGAGATGTACCGGAAATTCCGAACCGGGGCTGAGCGTTTTCAGAATACTTGCCGCAACGGCGTTCCCGAGAGCATGGGCAAGAATGGTCAGGGTGTCGAAAGAAGGTCTGGCGTCATGGTTCCCTTCTGTATTTCCGGGGGTCCGCATCCATGGTCTTCCCTGGGTAAGCCCTATTTCAACGAGATCGTTTTCAGGATCGAGCAGGTGTTTCCTGCATCCCGATCGTGTCGTGATGACGCTGACTGTCGGTACCGGAACATGCAGGGTCCGACCCTGGAGGTGCACCGTCAGCAATGTGACGGCCGGACGGTCATTTTCCGGCGGGCGTTCATGAAGCGCAGGCGTGACGCCAAGGGGGCGCTGGCGCGCAAAGAAGCCGTAGCTCATGCCGCTTCGCCGGTCGAGGTAACGGGCGACGATGCGCCGGTAAAAGCCGTTGCGGTACTCCAGCCCTTCGGTCGATGTGTGGGTTACGAGGCATTGATTGTTTTTCCAGAGCGCGCTGCACCGGATGAAATCGTTGGCGATCTCCCTGAACTCCTCTGTTCCGGTATCGAGCGTGCCGTGTTCCATGTCGATATCGTCGGGTCCCGGCGGAACGACCTGCGCGGAAATTTTCGGCACGAGGATATTTCTGACATCCTCCACGGACGGCAGAGGGGAGTCGAACGTCGCCACGCCTCCGTTCATGGTGCAGACTGTCCAGGATCGAGCGGTTACGAAAACCAGGATATGCACCATGTCCCTTGCCAGCCTCGAAACGATGGCATCAAGGCGTTCCTGCGGCAGAGAACTGCTGTCGAGCGGTGGCTCCTCATCATAGATCCCGACAATGATGTTGTTGTAGAGCGTCGAAACACGGTTTATGGCGAGCTTGTCATCCGGAAAATGGCCTGGGGCGAAAATAACCGTTCCCGGCGGAAAGCGTCCGTCGCTGCCGGTTGCCTCATCCCTGCCGGGCGTCGGTATGCCCAGCGAGCGAAATGCGGAGCACAGTGCGGTGCAGAAGGCATCGAGGCGTTCCGTGAGTTGTGGCGCCGGGTAGATGACCGGCCTGAGCCTCCGGCACATGCCGTCGATATCGAGAGGGGTTTCAGGATGAATGCCGAGAAGGTGGTTGAGTGCTTCCGGTGTTATGCTCATGCGTAGTACTGATTACTGGCCGAAAATATGCTCGCGCCCCCACAGGAGCTTGGTGCGGAGGATCTCGAAGTAATTCCTGTTTTCATTGGCGACGAGATTGATGGTCTCGGACGATTTCCTCACGGTTACGACCTCCTGGGGGGAGAGCAGCTTTTTGAGGTGCCCGTCGCAGTTCAGGGGGAAATTGCCGTCGGGTGCATCGACCGAAACTTCGATGATCTTGTCGTCGCTGACGACGACCGGGCGTACGGTCAGCATGTGTGGACAGATGGGAGTGATGACGAAAACATTCGATTTCGGCGCGATGATGGGACCTCCGGCCGACATCGAGTATGCGGTCGAACCTGTCGAGGTGGCGATGATGATGCCGTCGGCGCGATAGGCACTGAGAAGCTCTCCGTCGAGGCTGATGACAAAGGTCGGTATCCTCGGATAGGTCCCTTTTTCGATGACCACGTCGTTCAGCGCCCTGAAATGGCGCGGTCCGCTTTTGCCGGTCACGCTCGCTTCGAGCTGTGAGCGGTTGTGGAGGGTATTGGTTCCTTCGATGAACTGTTCGATAGCGGAGAACATCTCGTCCTGGCTGAATTCCGTCAGGAACCCGAGGTAGCCGACATTGACCCCGATCACCGGTTTCGTCATGGCGTAATGCGAAGTGAAGAGCAGGGTCCCGTCGCCGCCAAGGGAGATGAATGCGTCGCAGTAGAGGCTGAGGCGTTCGATCGGTGCAGATTTCTCGTTATGCAGTTTTTCTGCGGACTTCGTTTCGAACAGGTAATCGATCCCCCTCTCGTCCAGCCAGGCGGCAAGTTTCTGCCCGAGCTCCAGGGCCCTTTCCCGTGCGATGTTCACGACAATCCCGAATTTCATGGGCGGTTCAGCTCGTTAAGGTTCCGGTATAAACGGTTTGCTTCATCGAATCGCTCTTCGAGCAGGTCCAGCCTGCGCTCTTTCACTTCACCGGCAAGCAGCGCGAGTTCCCGGGAAAAACGCTCGAGCTCGTCTGCGATATTTTCGCTGTTGGTCGCCACGATGTCGCGCCAGATCAGCCAGGAGCTGCCCGCCAGCCGCGAGAGCGTCGCAAAGCCGGGCCCCGATTTTTCCAGCGAATCGGCGCAATGGGTCATCAGGAGCGTAGAGAGGAGCTGGGGCAGATGGCTTATTTTCGCGATGACCCGGTCATGTTCTTCGGCCCCCATCAGAAGTGTCCGGCATCCTGCCGATTCCAGAAGTCCGAGAAGGAAACGTCCTTTCTCCCCCAAAAGCAGGCCCAGCTCGTCGCAGATGATGATGCGGCGTCCCAGGAGCAGGTCTTCATGGCTTTCGCGGAAACCCTGCTGTTCCTTGCCGGCCATCGGGTGCATGCCGATAAACGGCAATCCGAGCTCCATGGCTTTTCGGGTGATAAGGGATTTTGTGCTCGATATGTCGGTAACGAGCGTCGATGGCGGGGCGAGACGGCTGATCTCTTCAAGCAGTGCCATGTTGATCTCTACCGGAGCGCAAAGGACGATGAGGTCTGCCGAGTAGAGCAGTGTTTTATCGTCGATGAAACGGTCCAGTCCGAGTTCAGCTGCGAGTTCCCGGTCCTGCGGGGTAAAATAGGGGTCGTAACCCTGAAAAACGGTCCCGCTCTCCCTTGCCAGAGGGGAGTGCTTCATCGCCCGCAGGAGCGACATCCCTATCAGGCCGAGCCCGATGAAGGAGATGCTCCTGATTGGTGGCAGTCCGGTCATGCGTTCAGTTCCGGTTGGTATGCCTGCTTCCCGGGGAGTCGATCGGCACGCCCTCTCTGCAGAGGGGGCAATCCTCGGGAGTATAGCTCACGACTTCCATGGTGAGCACGGAAAACTGGTCTTCGGCGAGCCTCACTTTTCCGTTGCTGCGGTCGACCACGGAACCGACCCCGACAAGCGAGGCTCCCGATTCCCTGATGAGCTCGATAACTTCCGCGACCGAGCCGCCGGTCGTGATGACATCCTCGATGACGAGGACATGTTCACCGGGTTCGAGGGTGAACCCGCGCCGGATCGTCATTTTACCCTCCTTGCGCTCCGCGAAGATGGTTTTTACGCCAAGCTGCCTTCCGACTTCCGTTCCAACCACGATCCCCCCGATAGCGGGCGAAATGACGGTTTCGATACCTTTTCCTGAAAAATGGCCGGCGATGACACTGCAGACCCTGGAAAGGTGTTCCGGGTGCTGCAGTACCTTTGCGCACTGGAAATAGGTATTGCTGTGCCTGCCCGAGGTGAGACGGAAATGGCCGTCGAGCAGGGCGCCTGTAGACTTGAAAACGTCAAGCATTGCTGGAGTGCTCATGAAGCTGGAATCGGAAAACGTTAAAGTGGGTATTGTCTTACCCTTGAAGATACAGAAGAGGCAAGGAAAAGCTAAAGGGTCCCTCTATTTATTTGTTCCGAAGTCCCGTTGCCCGGATTTGTCCCCCGCATGGAAACTCTCGTTCCGAAATGGACTCCGGCACGTGCTTCTGACGACGTTACCGTGAGGCGCCCTGACGAAAAATGTCCGTCCCCGGGCGGCAGGGATTACTGATTTTACGGATGGTTCTCGAGGTAGGCGGTGAGCATGACGCAAGCCGCGGCACTGTCGATCCGTCCTTTCTCGCCTCGTTTTTTTCTCGATATGCCCGAGGAAACAAGGATGCTCCTCGCCCTCGACGAGGAAGAGTGTTCGTCGAAGGTCTCGATGGGAAGGGCGGGGAACGCTTCGCCAAGTTCGGCGATGAAGCTGTCGACCACCCGGGTCATCGCATTTTTTTCGCCGTTGTCGCTGAGGGGATACCCGACGATGACCTTTTCGACATCACCGTTTTCAAGCAGCTCAAGCACTGCCCTGAAGAGGCCTTCCCTGTCGAAGGTTCCTACCGGTAGGGCGAAGAGGCGGAGGGGATCGCTTTTTGCGAGCCCGATGCGTTTCGTGCCGTAATCGATGGCGAGCAATCTTTTTTTCAGAGCGGGGGCGATACGGTCCTCCTTTTGTCGTTAGGGCACACCTCTGTTTATCTGTTCCGAAGCTCTATTGCATCGGGACTCCGGTTTTGAAGTTTATCCCGATAAGATCGGGGCTCTCTGCGCCTTGCACTCGTGCTTCTCACGACAATAAAGAGAGGTGCCCTTTATTGTATGCGGAAGAGGCCAACTGACATTTGCGGGCGATGGACCGCAGGAAGTTTACGCAATACGGCCCGAACCTTCCAAACCTTTTTCCCTGCGGCGTTGTTTCAGTTGAAAGAAACGAAAAAAAAGGAGAAGGAAATGAACAACGGATTATTGCTGCTTTCCGCGATGGGCGCCCTGCTTGTCGGCTGCTCGGTGCTTGGAAAACGGGAGGCCGCGGAGCCGCCGTTTACCGTAATTATGGAAGAGGACGACTGCGAGATCAGGCAATACGGGGAGATGGTCCTTGCCGAGACCGTTGTCGAGGGGGAGTATTCCCGGACAAGCGGAACGGCGTTCAGCCGGCTTGCAGGGTACATATTCGGAAAGAACCGAAAAAAGGAAAAAATTTCGATGACCGCGCCCGTCATTCAGGAACCGGTCAGCGAGAAGCTGCCCATGACCGCTCCGGTGCTTCAGGAAAGGAAAGGATCGGCATGGGTCATGGCGTTCGTCATGCCCGAAGGTTCCTCGATCGCGTCACTTCCGGAGCCGCTCGATCCTTCGGTCACCCTTCGTGCCGTTCCCGGAAAGAAAACGGCCGTCATACGGTATTCTGGCCTCCATTCCGAAAGCAACCTGCGGAACTATTCGGTGAAACTGGATACGTGGCTTGAAAAGAAAGGCTTCAGGGCGATCTCCCAACCGAGGGCGGCAAGTTACGATCCGCCATGGACCATACCGTTCCTGAGAAGGAATGAAGTGCATATCGACGTGGAGTGAACGGTACTTCTGTTCAATGCATGGGCGGAAGCGCGTTTTTTTCCTTTTTCGGTAATTGTTACATTTTGAAAAGCTTCCGCTCATTAAACCCATTCACTGTATGAAGCCGCATTACTTCTACTTCTTAGGCGCCGCTCTGTCAATCCTGCTCTCCATTTATGTCTTCATTTTCGGGACTGCGGCAAATCATGAACTGATCGCGATCTTTATCGGGCTCTGGGCGCCGACGATCATCTGCCTTGGAGTGTTCAACATCCTGATCGGCATTCACGAAGAGATGTGCTGCGCCCACAAGCGGATTGAAGACCGGCAGACCTGCAACCACAACCACTGAAACGGCGAAGGCGGCGTTCTGCCCCCGTGCTCGGCGTTCCGGCATCTGTTCCGGGAAAGATTATGGATTTGCAGAAAAAAGAAATGCTCCGGATCTTCGACAGCGAAAAGTCCCGGTACGGCCACCGCCCCCTCTATGAGGAGATCGTCCGTGAAGCGCGATTGCGGGAAATGGCCGGGGTTAAGGTCATGAGGGGGCTGCTTTCCTGTGGTCACGACCTGTTGCTCATGAACTCGAAGGCCATCGAGTTCGGCAGCCCCCTTCCGGTGGTTATCGAAATCATCGATCACGCCGAAAAGCATGACACCTCTCTTCCGGTGCTTGAACGGATGGTACGGGATTAGCAGGGGCGGGTCATGGTCACGCGCGAACTTGTCCGGGCGGGCATTATCGAATGACAACACTGAAACTTCCGGCATGAAAGCGAAAAGGCCGCCATTTCGGGCAGCCTTTCCGGAGAGCATTGTTGCGAAAGGACTTACTGGCCTGACGCGACAAGGGCGTTGTAGTTCGCCCTGATGGTTTTTTCCAGGTCCTCGTCGGTGTGCATGCTGCTGATGAACATCGCTTCAAATTGGGATGGGGCGGTGTAGATGCCCTGATCGAGCAGCGAGTGGAAATATTTCGCATGCTTCTTCGTGTCGGCGGTGATGGCGGTCTTGTAGTCGACGACCGGAGTGCCGGTGAAGAAGAGGCAGGACATGGAGCCGACGCGGTTCTGGACATAGTTCAGGCCGAGTTTCTTCAGGTTGTCGCTGAACCCTTCCTCGAGGATGACGGCTTTCCTTTCAAGTTCCGGATAGGGGTTCTCTTCCATGAGGACTTTCAGGGTCTCGAGGCCTGCGGTCAGGGCGAGAGGGTTGCCTGAAAGCGTACCTGCCTGGTAGACATCGCCGAGTGGGGCGACACGTTCCATAAGCTTGCGTTTGCCGCCGAATGCCCCGACGGGGAGGCCGCCGCCGATGATCTTGCCCATGGTGGTGAGGTCAGGCGTGATGCCGTAAAGCTCCTGGGCGCCGCCGAGCGCAACGCGGAACCCGCACATCACTTCGTCGAAAATCAGCACGATGCCTTCGTTGTCGCAAAGCTCGCGGAGCGCTGCGAGGAACTCGCGCTTTGCGGGGATGACGCCGGTGTTGCCTGCGACAGGCTCGATGATGATAGCGGCGATCTGGCCTTTGTTCTCGTTGACGAGGAGCCTGACGGATTCGATATCGTTGTAGGTTGCGTTGAGCGTGTCGAGTGCGGTGCCTTTGGTGACGCCGGGGCTGTCGGGGGCGCCGAGTGTCAGCGCGCCGGAACCTGCTTTGATGAGGAAGCTGTCGCCGTGTCCGTGGTAACATCCCTCGAATTTGATGATTTTGTCGCGGCCGGTATAGCCCCTTGCAAGGCGGACTGCCGACATGGTTGCCTCGGTGCCGCTGTTGACCATGCGGACCATTTCAAGCGAAGGAACGATTTTGCAGAGCAGTTCGGCAATTTCGATTTCCATCTCGATCGGCGTGCCGAAGCTGGTGCCGATGTTTTTGAGGGTATAATCGAGCGCTGCGGTTACTCTCGGGTGCATGCTGCCGAGGATGAACGGGCCCCATGAACCGACATAATCGAGATAGGTATTGCCGTCTACATCGGTCAGGTATGCCCCTGAACCTTGAGCCATGTAGATAGGGGTTCCCCCGACGGATTTGAAAGCGCGTACCGGGGAGTTGACGCCACCGGGAATGAACTGCTTCGCTTTTTCAAAGAGTTCAGCTGATCTGGTTAACTGAGGCATGTCTCTGAATTCAGTTTAGTATTGAACAAGACGTAATGAGTGTAATGAAAATGTCTGGTCAAGATAGAAATACTCCGGAAGATATAAAACCCTAAAAAACCGCCCGGTCCTCAATGCCGGACGATTTGAGAGACGATGGTGAGGTTTTTGCTGGTAGCGGGTTGTTCGAGGTGGCGGGAGCAATACTCCTGGAGCAGGTTCACCGTGAAGCCTGTGTCGGCGGGATCGGCTGAGATCCGGTCGAGAGCGGAAAGGTTTGCTGATTCGATGGACAGCAGCAGTTCGGCCGTTCCGGCAGGCACGAGCTGCTTTATGGCAGGGATGCCGACCGCGGCGTGCGGCAAAGCGAGGCCGCCGGGGTTCATGACGAAGTAGATGCCCGGGTTGTTCCCGTTTGCGCCGGGGACTATCTCTTCACCGCAGAAAACGCATTGCCGGAGCGATGGCTGGAACCCGAGGAAAGAGATGAACCGGTGCAGGAACCATGCGTAGAGAAGCTGGAAGTCCCCGCAGGGGCTGTAAAGTTTTTCGAGCGTTTCCGAAAGCAGGGTAAAGAGCTGCAGGTTCTGCTCATCGTTTTCCGTCGTGATCCTTACGATATCGATGATGCGGTAGAGCACCGCGAAACGGTCGAGGTCCGGTTCGGGAACCAAAGGGCTCGTGACGAGGTTTGCATCACTGACGAGCTGAAGGTCCCTGCCTGTTTTCCGATAGATGACGGCATCGATCACATTGCCTGCGCAGAACAGTCCGTTGAGTTTGTTTTTCGGGTTTCTTGCTCCTTTGACGATGACGGACATCTTCCCGAAATCCCGGCTGTAGATCGAGCATATTTTCGACTGGTCGCGGTACTTCAGTTCTTTCAGCACGACAGCCCTGGTTTTGACGATCACGGCACGGCTTTTTAATTTTTTGAAATATTAAGTATATACGTTTGCTCCTGCCTGAAAAGGCAGCTTCAAAATCAGGGTTCAGACACCGGAGGTGACTGCCTGGAAAATGACGGGCCGCGGATTTCCGGTCTATGAAAAAAAGGCTTTTCCGGGCGGCTTTCAAGGAACAATAACAGACGGAACGCTATTAACCAAGGAGGAAAATAAAGATGCCGACTTATCATTACCGTTGCAGAAGCTGTGGAAATGAGCTGGAAGTTTTTCAGAAAATGAGCGACAATGCACTGACGAACTGCCCGAAATGCGAGAAGGATGAGCTCGAGCGCGTCATCAGCGCCGAAGGCGGATTTGTACTGAAAGGTTCCGGTTTTTACGGAACGGACTACAACAAGAGCAGGAAAGACCCACCGGCACAGAGCCCCTGTTCCGCAGGCTCCTGCGCAAGCGGCAGTTGCCCTATGGCCGATAAATAAATCTGATCATGGTGCTTCCGCATGAGGGAGCGCCAGCTTTCCCTGCAATGAAAAAGCCTCCGATTTTTATCGGGGGCTTTTTTCCTGTCTGAACGGATTTTCGTTTTCCCTCCAGACGAATTTCGGCAGGTTTATCGTCTTGTCACCACGGTACCTGTCCGGGTAGTGCTTCCCTTCGACATTCCCCGATACTTTTACCCTGTAGAGCGATCCGTCCCTGAAAAACATGCGGATTTCGCTGCCGCTCGAATAGTTTATGCCCCGGGGTTCGTGATTTTCCCCATAGAGGTGATAGAGCCCTTCAGCCTGGTCCGACACGGTTATCCCCGTAATTCTGGAATTGTCGTCAAGCTGGATGGCCATCTTGTTCCCGCCGAGCTGATTGTATGCCAGGGGGGCGTGGGAAAGGGTATCTTCGGCTGCAAAAAACGCGTTACCCTGTATCTGGATTTTATCGATGGTCATGCTACCGTCGTTTTTCGCGGACTGTTTCAGGTGGAGCAGGATGATATCGCCGCTGAGCTGCTGGCGGCCGAACCAGGCGATGGCCCTGTCATTGAGCCATATCTGGCTGGCAGGCCTGTTGATAACCGCTTTCTGCGACTTGCCGTAGAGGGATCTGTCGATCAGCAGCCCCCGGATGTTTCCACTCAGTTCGCCGATCTCGGTTTCGGGGTAGTATACGCCGTTGTCACCGAATATATTGAAAGTCTCGTTGCCTATCTGGATGTTGCCTGCAAGCACGATCCTGTTTTCACGGTCGTAACTGATGGCCCTGTCGCATTTCAGGTTCAGGGTATTGTGCCAGAACTCGACCTTTCCAACAACCGATTTGTAGGTCCCCTTTTCATTCTGGCCTCCTTCGATGGTGTCGGAGTGCTCGAGAATAATTTTCTTATTTTCCGCGCGGAGCGTATTATGGTTCAACGCCGGGAACAGGATAAGCATGAGGAGGATAACGCTCTCTGTCGTATACCTCAGGGCATTCGCATACCATGAAGAGGGCTGATCGGGTCTGCACGCTCCGGATTTTTTGTTCATTGCGGGAAATGTTTTTATCGCTGGCCGTAAGCCTGGTGTCATGATGGAGATAATGTAAACAAAGCTTTTTATTACTGTGAAAAAATTAGTTCTTGCCGGCGGCGGCAAAGAAGGCTTTTCCCTGATCGCCCCCCTTTTCGATGCGCTTAAAAAGTCTGGTTCCTGCAACCCGGTGGCGGTATTGCCCGACGGAACGAATGAAAACAAAGAGCTTTCCGCCTGTTTCGGCATGGAAAGCGCATACCTGACACTGGAGCTGACCGGAACAACTCCGGCAGAAAGGCTGGGGGCGGCGATGAGGGGCATGGAAAAGATTATCGGTTCCGAAAAGCCGGACCTGGTTCTTGCGTGCGGCGATGACGATATCGCTTTCGGCGCCGCCCTTGCAGCTTCGAGGGGTGGCCTTTCCGTAGCGTCTGTCGATGCCGGGCTCAGGAACTATGAGCGTAACGATCCCCGCGAAGTCAACCGTGTGCTTATAGACGCGATCGCGGAGCTGCATTTTGTCAGTGAGCACAGCGGTGCATATAATCTCATCAACGAGGGTGTTCCCGATGAAAAGGTGTTTTTTGCAGGAAACCTCCTCATCGATTCGCTTGCCGGGCTGATGCGGGAGTCCGGCCGGCTTGATGCTGCAGGACGGTATGGGTTTAGGCCCAAACAGTATGCGATTGCGGCCCTTGACCCCTCGGGACGGTTTGTTCATGTGGTAAAGGACGAAACGCTCCAGAAGCTGCTGCATGAGATTTCAGGGAAGATTCCTCTGCTTGTGTTTTTTTCCGACGATCAGGGTGGGCTGCTCAATACCATCGAGTTCGAGGGGAACGATGTATTGAAGCTTATAGACAAACCCGGACCGGGCGAACTGTTTACCCTGCTCAGGGATGCTGCGTTCCTCCTTTCCGAAAACGGGGAACTCCAGGCCGAATCAACGGTCATGAATGTTCCCTGTCTTACCATGATGGAGAGGACGTTCCGCCCTTCGACCATAGAAATCGGTACCAATGTTCTCGTCGGCGACGACTCTGAAGAGATCATCGGACGGATCGGGGACATTCTGCTCCCGGATACCCACGGTCATCATCAGGGCCGCTCTAAAATCCCGGAGAAATGGGACGGAGCGGCGGCTGGGCGTATCGTCGCCGTGCTCGACCGGATCGTGTAGCAGGGTCGGCGTTTTCAGAGTGCAAATCGAAGGCTTGCAATGATGCTGCCGGAACTCGTCGAATACCTGTTCCCGCTTTTGCTGGTAATATCCGACGGCGAAAGGTAACGGTATCCCAGGTCGAGGGTGATGTTTTCAGAAATGTCGATCCCTGCCCCGGCTCCGACCTGCCAGGCAAAGGCCCCATGGGTTTCCGAACCTGTGTCGTCGTTGAGGAAGATATCGGCAAACCCTGTCCCTGCCATGATATAGGGGACAACAGGAGTTCCCTTGATCCGGCAGTCGAGGTATCCGTTCATCATGCATGTCCAGAAATCCGCACTGTTGTCGCTGTTCATCAACTTTGCGCCTGTGACGGTATCGACAATGTTGTGCTGGTATCCCACGGAAACCTCCACTCTCGTCATGCTGTTTTTCAGGCCAAGTGCACCATACGCCGTCAGGCCCGGCTTGAATGTTATCGCATTGTTTGAGCTGTTCTGGTCCCAGTCGTTCATCATTCCGACGCCGGAAGTGACCGATACATAAGTCTGTGAAGCCGCTGTCGCGCATGATGGCATATGCAGCAGAGCCGTCGCCAGCAGGAACATGAGGGCACTTCTATTTATTTGTTCCGAACCCCTATTGCTGTGTTGGTCCCGATGAATCGGGATCGAAATCCTCATGTACACTGTGTACACTCCGGTTTCTCCGCTCCGTCCGCCTTGCACTCGTGCTTCTCACGACAATAAATAGAGGTGCCCAGGAGTATTGTTTTCATGGTCGATGATAATGAAGAGAGGTGCCCAAAGGTGTTTTCAAGGAAACAATGTCGAGCCCGTCAGGACTGAAAACAGTCGGTTACCCGTGCTTTAATCGTGAAAAACATATAGAGATGGAACAACTTTAAAATAATGATAAAGCCCGTCAACTTGTCGAATGTTCAGTTATTCGATCGTCTTTTCTGTTTTCGCCTGTTCCCGAAAACTTGCGGAGCGAACATTTTTTCTATAACACGAAGCGGGATTGGCGGCTTTCGGGCCGGAAAGAGTGCACGGTTTTAGTAATTTGAATTACTGTCCGGCGGTCTGGTGTTTTCGTTTTACGGGAAATAACTTTAAAATGCAGGTATCGGTATCGGGGAAAACTGAACCGGGTTTCGTTTTCCCAACCCCCCTGCATTTTTTTTCTTTTGCCGTCTGTAACCCGGAAGAAATATCAGCACAAAATGGAGAGCGGTCCCTTGTTGGCAGAAAATATGGCGTGCCGGTTTCCAAGGGAACGATTACCACTCGTAAAACATTCAACTAATAAGTTTTATCGATGACCGTGCTTATGTGCTCCTGATCTGCCGGATTCTATCCGGAAGGTGACGATGCCCCATGTTATTGTTTCGCTGATACCGTTCCTGAAAATTTCTGTCGGCACATCTTTTCATGGAATACCGATTTCCATCCGACAGCAAGTGCTTTTTTTGTACTCCGAGTTCGTTTGTCGTTCAAACACAGGTTGTACTGTCTGTTATTTGTTGCGCTGCAGGTTGTGACCGCGACACTGATTGGTCTCTGTTGAAATGGGGGTCGTCAATAAACCGGAACAGGCATAATCGCTCCAATTATTTCCGATAAACGATTCTGACAATAGGTTCCCAGTTCCCGGTAAGTGCCCAGCAATTTATCATGATGCCGACTCTGCAAAACCCGGAAAAGGTTTGCTGGTCGCCCGTCAAGCATTGAATAACGCATGGAGGATAACCTATGCAGAAGCTTTTTTTTATAGTCGATCGAAGCGTTGTTTCAAAAGATGAGATCGAAGCCATGCTCCGGAGCGGGAGCCCGGCAGAACTGGACAGCGTTTTTTTTCTGGTTCTGGACGGTTATTCACCGATGGAGCTCGGCATCACCGGCAGCATGCTCGAAGGCACCCCGCCGGTCTTTCCTTCGGTAGCGTTCTCTCCCTGCCTGCCGCAGATAGCGATCGATGCCATGCCCGGCATCGCTGTCGAGGAACCGGCCCGCCTTGACCGAAAACAGCGGATCACCTGGAAATACAGGCTTTTTTTCAGCGGGACCAAAGGCTTTGCGCCAAAAAGGCAGGAGCTTGAAATGTCAGCCTCCCTGTCGAGGGAAAGCGCAACGGCATCGTTGTGCCTGGTCAGCCAGCCCCATCCTTTTAAAATAGACGGGCAGGAAGCCTGGTTGAGCACCGACCTGAGGATTTTCCAGATGAAGGCATCGCAGTTCCGCTTCAACAAGGTGATGCGAAGCGACCCGAACGATTTCATCATCGACGTCCTTACCAATCTCAACAATGGCACGACAGGAGGCGAAACGTTCGAAAACATCTCGACCGCACCGCTCGCATCAAGGCTTGAGCTTGCACAGTCGGTCGATGGCGTACCGGTGTACAATTTTGCGATAGCAAGGGTGCGTTACAAATCGAACTCGGTTTCAGCACAGAACGTCAAGGTCTTTTTCCGGCTTTTCACGACATCCTCCACTTCCGTGGAGTACAACCAGGCGACGACCTACCGCAGGACCGTGCAGGGCGGTGTCATAAAGCCTCTTCTTGGCATCATCGACGGCGAGGTTGTTTCCATTCCTTTTTTTGCGGCACCACGCATCGATTCTTCTTCAGTTTCGCTTTCTGCGCAGAATGACCAGCCCAATACGAAGCTTATCCCTTCGAACCTGAGCGGGAACGAGATCGTCCGGTACTTCGGTTGCTGGCTCGATATCAACCAGCCCCAGCCCCAGTTCCCTATCGGTCCGGTCCCTCCGGACGGTCCTTTTACCGCATCTTCACGAAAATCGATCCAGGAACTGCTTCGCAACCAGAGCCAGTGCCTTGTTTCCGAAATCGTTTTCGATCCGGTCGTCATTCCTCATGGCGCCACCTCTTCGTCCTGCGACAAACTTGCACAGCGGAACCTTGTCGTCGTCGAATCGGCAAATCCCGGGGATTCGGTCTCGGACAGTGCCACATGCACCTTCGAGATCAGGCCGACCCGGACTCAGCCGGGAAAGAACGAACTGCCCGACGAACTGATGATCGACTGGGGGAATATGCCATCCGGCGGTTCAGCAACGCTTTATTTCCCGGGTATCGATTCGGAGGAAATCCTCGCTCTTGCCGGCAAGCTTTACAAAACACATCCCCTGAACCGTCTCGATGAACACAGCCTGCAATTCGGCAGCGGAGGCGTGACCTATATTCCTGTTCCTTACAGCGAAGGTGCCAACTATACCGCTCTGCTCTCGATCATCCTGCCCGGGACGGTCAAAAAAGGCCAGATTTATTCGATTGTCGTACGGCAGGTAACCAATGCAATCAGGAAAGGCGACGGACAAAATACGGCTGTTGAGGAAGAATGTTCCTGCGGCGGTTCAGGCCGGTGCATACTCGGAACTTTCCAGGTCACCATCCCGGTCAGCGGGAAGGAAGAGATGCTGGCACGGGAAGAACGGCTGCTCTCGAACCTGCGCTGGATAGAAAAATCATTGCCCCAGGGCAATCGCTGGTACCCGGTCTTCAGAAAATATGTCCAGCAGAAAGCTTCACGTGTCGATGCTTTCGGCGGCGATTCACGGAAAGTCCTTGCAACACCATCCGGCCGCTGGAACAAAGGGTACGCTCAGTGCAGGCTGATCGGATTCCTGGGAATCATCCTGGTCGCGTCCCTTCTTTCCGTTGCAGGCATCATGACGGGAATGACACTTGCTTCATCAGCCATTCCGCTGTTTCTCTTGCTTGCGGGCACTCTTTTCTACTGGTCCAGGCAATGCAAGCCGGAACTCTGCCAGCTTCTCATGCCGCCTCTCGCCGGAGGCGGGCTTGGCGCGGTCGTGCTTGCCGCTGCGCTGATCACCGGGATGAAATCCCCGCAGCTTGTCACGGTTCTTGTGCTGAGCGTTCTTCTTTCCGTCGGTGCCGGTGTGGGTGTCTGGAAGAATGGGTGTTTCGGGCTGATGAAAGGCGGTTCAAAATAAATTGGTGAAACCAATACTCTCTCACCGTAATTGCAGTGCATGAAACGGCACATTGTTCTGGTTACGGATGGTCAGACGTGAACCTTCAATTTCGACGGTGCCCGATATGAACCCGGTATCCGCGCCCTGTCTGACAAAGGCGGGAAGGACGATGAAGTGGATGCCGTTGCGTTCGGTATGGGCTCCATGGTGGTAATGACCGCTGAAACAGGCCCTGACGGAAGGGGATGATACGATGATCGACGATATGTCGCCATGGTTCCAGAGCAGCCCGTGTTTCAGGTCGGTTGTTTCGGGCAGCAGGGGGAAGTGGCAGATGATGATGACGTGCTCCGCAGCCTGTTCGGCCTGTTCGAGCATTCCTTTCAGCCATGTTTTCTGCATTGCTCCGATGGCGCCGCAGTAGTCGTGCAGTTCCGGGTTCGCACGGAACCGTTCGAGCATCTGGCCGTCTTCGGCACTCTTCGGGATCGACAGCACCGAAACGTCCATGCCGTGCAGCACGATGAACCGGTACCCTCCTTCCATGAAAGAGTAGTATGGCCTCTCCATTCCGAGCGCCCCCAGAAGCGTGTTTTCGGGAATGGCAAGGCAGTGGTTGCCGATGACATGGCGGATGGTCCCGCCGTAGCGGTTCAATTCCGGGATTACCTGGTCCAGCTCCGCCATAGCGGTTCCGGGTTCACCGGCGATGATGTCGCCGAGCTGGAAGGCGAAGCGGATGCCGTTTTCATGCCAGCCGAGGATAGTGCTGCGGAGAGCCGCAGTATCCTCGGCGGTGGTGAAATGGATGTCGGTGACGATGCCGAAACGCATGCTCGAATGCGGATTGCGGTTGATCAGTCGCTGAATTCCGAAAGATAGTGCTCCATGAAATCGTCGAGATCGCCGTCAAGCACATTTTCGACATCGAACCGTTCGTAGTTCGTCCGGTGGTCCTTGATGCGCCGGTCGTCCATCACGTAGCTGCGGATCTGGCTACCCCACTCGATTTTTTTCTTCTTGCCTTCGATCTCACGTTTTTTCGCTTCCTCTTCTTCCCGCTGGCGCTGATAGAGCTGGGCCATGAGCATTTTCATGGCGCGCTCCCTGTTCTGCAGCTGGGAACGCTCCTCCTGGCATCCCACCACGATACCGGTAGGGATATGCTTGATGCGTACCGCGGTTTCGACCTTGTTCACGTTCTGCCCTCCCTTGCCGCCGCTGCGGAAGGTGGAGAGTTCGATGTCTTCCTTGCGCACCACGATTTCAGCGTCAGGCGGTGCTTCGGGATAGGTGAAGACGCTTGCGAACGAGGTGTGGCGCCTTGCGTTGGCGTCGAACGGCGAAACGCGCACGAGCCGGTGCACACCGTTTTCCGCTTTCAGGTAGCCGTATGCGTATGGGCCCTGGATTTCAAGCGTTGCCGTTTTGATGCCTGCTCCGTCGCCTTCCTGGTAGTCGTCGGTATAGATTTTGTAGCCCTTCCGTTCCGCCCAGCGCATGTACATGCGGTAGAGCATCTCCGCCCAGTCCTGGGCTTCGGTGCCGCCTGCGCCGGCGTGGATGGTGATGAGGGCGTTGCCCGCATCGTCCTTGCCCGAAAGCATGTTCTTGAATTCGAGTGCCCCGATCTCCTGTTCGATCGAATCGAGGGTCGCCGTCAGCTCCTCGCCGAATGTTTCGTCACCAAGCTCTTCGGCAATCTCGATTTCATCCCGGTAAGCCCGTGCCCTCGATTCGAGCTTTTCATACCCTTCCGTCCAGGTCTTGTGCCCGCTGAGCTCCTTGAGCACCTTATTGGCCTCTTTCTGGTCGTTCCAGAACGCCGGATCGGAGGTTATTTTTTCGAGGTCGTAAATTTTGTTTTTGCGCTCGTCGACGTCAAAGATACCTCCGTAACTGTTCCAGGCGACGATCGATCTCCTGCAGTCTTTCCTTTTGTGGTTCAAACATGTTTATCTGTCCCGGTAGTTGTTTCCTGTAAATTTGCCATACAAAGAATGCTTTTTTCAAGAGAAAACAAAGTGCCTGCGGATTTTCATGAATTTGCAGCCGGGGAAAATCCCTCGGGTATTCGCGCAAGAAAAGTACAGGAGTTTTCCTATTTTCCCTTCTTGATAATGACAAACAGGTTCAGGGGCCGGAAGATTCCGTGCAGTCGGTGTTTTCAGGAGCCGGGTCACTTGCATCAACCAGGAAAAAAACAAGATGGACAATATATTCCGAAGGGCTGTTTCGCAGTGTGCCATTCAGGAGTTCGACGGCCGCCAGAGGGTTGTCATTGAAAATGTCACCCCTGAACTCGACGCCGGCAAGTACCGGGCAAAAGCAGTCGAAGGAGGTTCGGTGAACGTCGAGGCGGATATCTTCGTCGACGGTCACGATACCGTCTGCGCGGAGCTCTGTTTCCGTCCTGAAGGGAGCGATGCCTGGCAGCGTGTGCCGATGGCGCCTGTGGGCAACGACCGCTGGCAGGGAACTTTCGGAGTAGGCCTCCCCGGCAATTACAGCTTTACGGTCGAGGCATGGGCGGACCATTTCCTGACCTGGAAAAAAGGCCTTTCGAAGAAGGTCGAGGCAGGCCAGGACGTCTCGCTCGATCTTCAGATCGGGGCACAGTTCCTTGACGCAGCGGTGTCAAAGGCATCGAAAAAGGATGCCGCAAGTCTGAAAAAATTTGAGGAACTGCTTCGTTCAGGAAAAAAGGAAAAGGCTGTTTCCGCGGCACTGGGAGATGAGCTCGTCGCACTCATGGCACTCTATCCCGATAAATCGCACGCATCGGTCTATGAAAAAGTGCTCGGTGTTTCAGCAGAGCAGAAAAAAGCTGGCTTCGGCGCCTGGTATGAATTTTTTCCGCGCTCATGGGCTTCGGAACCCGGAAGGCACGGCACGTTCAACGACTGCCGCCGCCTCCTGCCGATGATTGCCGGCATGGGCTTCGATATCGTCTACCTTCCGCCGGTCCACCCGATCGGCTATGCCAAACGAAAGGGAAGAAACAACTCCCTGACGGCGGGCCCGGATGATCCTGGAAGCTGCTGGGCGATCGGTAACAGGGACGGCGGTCACAAGGCGGTCCATCCTGAACTCGGCACCATGGAGGATTTCGAGGCATTTGTCACGGATGCCGAAAGCCACGGTATTTCCGTCGCACTCGATATCGCGTTCCAGTGTTCACCCGACCATCCCTATGTTCAGGAGCATCCGCAATGGTTCAAATGGCGGCCCGACGGTACCGTGCAGTTTGCGGAAAACCCGCCGAAACGGTACGAGGATATCCTGCCCATCGATTTCGAGACCGCCGACTGGCAGAACCTCTGGATCGAACTGAAAAGCATATTCCTCTTCTGGGTTGAAAAAGGTGTGAAGATTTTCCGGGTTGACAATCCCCATACAAAGGCGTTTCCCTTCTGGGAATGGGCGATCGCTTCGATAAAGCAGGAGCACCCCGATACGGTGTTCCTCGCCGAGGCCTTCACCAGGCCCAAGCTCATGGCGAGGCTTGCAAAGGCAGGATACAGCCAGTCCTACAGCTATTTCACCTGGCGCAACAGCAAGCAGGAGCTGCAGGAATACCTCACCGAGCTCACCGCTTCTCCGCTGAAACATTTCATGCGCCCGAATTTCTGGCCCAACACCCCGGATATCCTGCATGAAGAATTCCACAGCGGGAACCGGACGACATTCATCATCCGCCTGGTGCTCGCTTCCACGCTCTCGTCAAACTACGGCATGTATGGACCGGCATACGAGCTCTGCGAGCATGTTCCGGTAGCCGAGGGCAAGGAGGAGTACCTCGATTCGGAGAAATACGAGATCAAGCGCTGGGACCTCGACCGTCCGGGAAACATCCGGGCCGAGATAACCCGCATCAACCGGATCAGGAAAGAGAATCCGGCCCTTCAGCAGACGAACGACATTTCCTTTGTCCGCATCGACGCCGCTCCCGGAGAGGAACACGGGCAGCTGATGGGCTATGTGAAGCGTTCTTCGGACGGCGGCAACATCATCCTGACGGTCGTGAACCTCGATGCGCACTCCATGCAGAACGGATGGCTCAGGTTCCCTCTGGAGCTTTTCGGGCAACCGTACGACCACCGCTTTACGGTAGAGGACCTGCTGACGGGCAACCGCTATGAATGGAACGGCGAATGGAACTATGTCGAAGTGAACCCGCATGTGGTTCCGGCCCATATATTCCGGGTCACGCTTTCCTGAAGATGATTTTTTGAAAATTTTATTTAAACAACAATATCCACAAGACGTTACCATGTATCAACCCGAACCGCTCTGGTATAAGGACGCAATTATCTACGAAGCGCATGTAAAGACATTCTACGACAGCAACAACGACGGCATCGGCGATTTCCAGGGGCTCCGCCAGAAGCTCGGTTATCTCGAAAGTATCGGGGTCACGGCGATCTGGCTCCTTCCTTTCTATCCTTCACCGCTGCGGGACGACGGTTACGATATTGCGGATTACATGTCGGTCAATCCTGACTACGGCACACTCGAGGATTTCAGGGAATTCCTCGAGGAGGCCCACAGCCGCGGCCTGAAGGTCATCACCGAGCTGGTGGTTAACCACACCTCCGACCAGCACGCCTGGTTCCAGCGTGCGCGCAGGGCACCGGCAGGCTCCCCCGAGCGCAATTTCTATGTCTGGAGCGACGATCCGAACAAATATTCCGAGACCCGCATCATTTTCCAGGATTTCGAGGCGTCAAACTGGACCTACGATCCGGTCGCGGGGCAGTACTACTGGCACCGTTTCTTCCACCACCAGCCCGACCTGAACTTCGAGAACCCCGAAGTCCAGAGGGCGCTCTTCGACGTGCTCGATTTCTGGCTCGGCATGGGAGTTGACGGCCTGAGGCTCGATGCGGTGCCCTACCTTTACGAGGCGGAAGGAACCAACTGCGAAAACCTTCCCCAGACCTTCGAGTTCCTGCAGAAGTTTCGCAGCTACGTCGACGAGCACTATCCCAACCGGATGCTGCTTGCCGAAGCCAACCAGTGGCCCGAGGATTCCGCAGCATATTTCGGCAAGGGCGACATGTGCCACATGAACTTCCATTTCCCGCTCATGCCGAGGATGTACATGGCGCTTGCCATGGAAGACCGCTTTCCGATCATCGACATCCTCGAACAGACCCCTGAAATCCCCGAATCCTGTCAGTGGGCCTCGTTCCTGCGCAACCATGACGAGCTGACCCTCGAAATGGTGACCGACGAGGAGCGCGACTACATGCGCAGGGTCTATGCCCGCGATCCCAAGGCGCGCATCAACCTCGGCATCAGACGCCGCCTTGCTCCGCTTATGAACAATGATCGCCGCAGGATCGAGCTGATGAACATCATGCTGCTCTCCCTGCCCGGCACGCCGGTGCTCTATTACGGCGACGAGATCGGCATGGGCGACAACTTCTACCTCGGCGACCGTGACGGCGTGCGTACCCCGATGCAGTGGAACGGCGACCGCAACGCCGGTTTTTCGCGCGCAAACCCGCAGCAGCTGCTCCTTCCGGTCATCATCGACCCTGAATACCACTACGAGGCGGTGAACGTGGAGGTGCAGGAAAGCAACGTGAACTCGATGCTCTGGTGGATGCGCCATACCCTTGCGACCGCCCGCCGCTACAAATCGCTCAGCCGGGGTTCCATCGAGTTCCTGCCGGTGAGCAACCCGAAAGTGCTGAGCTTCATCAGGAAATACGAGGACGAGACCATCCTTACGGTCGTGAACCTTTCGCGTAACGCACAGGCGGTCTCCTTCGACCTTTCGCAATTCGAGGGGTATGTTCCCGAAGAGGTATTCAGCATGAACCGCTTCCCGAAAATCAGGAAGACCCCGTACATGGTTGCCCTGGGCTCATACGGATATTTCTGGCTCAAGCTCGTCAAGGATACCGAGGGCACCGACGTCAAGGCATTCCTCGACAAACCAGTCGCAACGGTTTCCCGCTGGCAGCAGCTTTTTTCGGGCAAGTCCAGGGAAAAGCTCGAAACGGAGATCCTCCCGCAGTTCTACCGTTCCAGCCGCTGGTTCGGGGGCAAGGCGAGGACCATCATGCGCATCGCCATCACCGATACCATACCGGTTACCGGCCTTGACAAGGCGAAGCTGCTTGTCACCGAAGTTTACTACGCCAGCGGCGAGAACGAGCTTTACCAGCTTCCCGTCTCTTTTTCACCTCTCTCCTCGGTCAATCCATCGGACGACAATTTCCGCAAGCGCGTCATCGCAAGGGCGGTCGTGGGCGATGAGGACGGCTATCTCTGCGATGCGACTTTCGACAATCGTTTCCTCGACAGGCTGTTCCAGCTGCTTACGGGAAAGGATGGCTGGCAGGGCAAAGCCGGGTTCGTGTCAGGCCTCAAATCTGCCGCCATCAAGGCGCTGCAGGAGAAGATCGCCAACGGTGAGCCCGAACCCGAGCTGATGGGCGCGGAGCAGACCAATACCTCGATCAGGTTCCACAAGGAGCTCTGTTTCAAGCTCTACCGCAGGATCGAAAACGGCGTTTCGCCGGAAGTGGAGATGTGCGGCGCGCTGAGCGACAGGACATCCTTCAGGAACCTGCCGCGCTATCTCGGTTCTCTGAATTACAACCAGAGCCGTGCAAGCCATTTTTCGCTCGGGATCCTGCAGAATTATGTCCCGAACCAGGGTGATGCCTGGCAGCTTTCGCTCGGCCATGTGAACCGGTATTACGACGACGTGCTCGCGCAAATCCCCGCAGGCCTGGCCCTTCCCGAACTTCCGAAGCTGAGCGGCAATCCCGTAAAGCTTCCCGCCGTCATGCACGAACTGCTCGGGGAAGCTTACCTCGGCATGGTCGAAAAGCTGGCCGAACGCACCGCGGAAATGCACCTCGCCCTCGCATCGCTCGACAGCGAACCGGCTTTCGCTCCGGAACCCTTTACGACGCTTTATCAGCGCTCGATCTACCAGGCGATGTGCGAGCAGGTCAAGAGGACGGTTATCCTGCTCCGCGAAATCAAGTCTTCGCTGTCTGAAGGGCAGCAGCAGCTGTGCACCCTTCTCCTGCAGAAACACAAGCAGATACTGCAGCAGTTCGATCCGGTCCGGACAGAGAAGATCGACAGTCTGAAAGTCAGGATCCACGGCGATTTCCATCTTGGCCAGGTGCTCTGCACCGGCAAGGACTTCGTCATCATCGATTTCGAGGGTGAACCTGCAAAATCGCTTTCCGAACGACGCATCAAGCGCTCGGTATTCCGCGATATTTCCGGTATGCTCCGTTCATTCGACTATGCCGCGTTCAACGTGCTGCATCAGGGCAGTTCGGTTTTCCGTCCGGAAGACCGTGCGCTGCTCGAGCCGTGGGCCGATCGCTGGAGCTTCTATGTAGGCCAGCACTTCATCGACACCTACTTCGAGAAAACCGCCGGCAGCGATATCGTGCCTGCCGATCCGAAACAGCGCGAACATCTCATGCGGGCCTACCTGATGAACAAGGCTGTTTACGAGCTGAAATACGAGCTCAACAGCCGTCCGGACTGGGCGGATATCCCGATGAGGGGCATCCTGAAAATCCTCGAGTCCTGAGAACTGACCATGAATGCGAGCATGTTTTCCGTACATGGGACATGCTCGCTTTTTTCTATCCGAACTATGGAAGGCGACTTCAAGGTCGGCGCTTCGTGAGTTGAAATCATGGAAGAATTTTCCATCCAGACCACGGTCCAGGGGCGGTACCTGTTCCGACCACCGCTGCAGGCGGCTGCGCACGTGCTCATTGCCGGGTTCCACGGTTACGGCCAGACTGCCGAAGACGAGTTCGGGCTGCTCGAGTCGATACCAGGGACCGAATGCTTCGCGCTCTGTTCCATCGAGGCCCTCCATCCTTTTTACTCATCCAAAGGAAATCCCGGAGCCAGCTGGATGACCAGCCGGCAGCGCGACACGCGCATCGCGGAGAACATCCGGTATGTCGATACGGTTATATCCCGTGTGATGACTCCGGGCGGGGCACTGGTTTACCACGGGTTTTCCCAGGGGGCGGGGATGGCGTCGAGGGCGGCGATGCTCGGGAGCCATCGCGCATGGGGGTTCATGCTGCTTGGCGGGGATTTTCCTCCCGAGCTCGATGTTTCGGTAACGATGCCCCTTGTGCACATTGCCCGCGGAAACTGGGACCCGATATACCGGGAAGAACATTTCCTCCGCGATTGCAGGCGTTTCAGGGAAGGCGGCGCCGACCATGTTGCCTGCACCTTCGCGGGTGTTCACGAAGCGTCATCAGAATATTTCGATGCCGCAGCCGTTTTCCTCGAACGCCTGGTCGATGAAAGATCTTGACCGGCCAGCGTCCGGACCGGCGACAAACCATAGCGAACGAAACATGTTCATGGCCTGGAGGAAGAGAGCGTTTCTTGTTCACCTGAAATACCGGGTGAGGGCCATCCCCTTTTATGGAAACCGCCTTTTCTGCCCGGTTTGCGGCATGAACGCGCGAAAGTTCATGCACTTCGGCGTCGTTGAGCGCACAGACGCCCAGTGCCCCCGATGCGGGTCGCTTGAAAGGCATCGCCTGTTATGGCTCTACCTTAGGAGACACACTACGCTTTTTGACGAGCCTTCCCCGCAAGGGCCACCCCGTAAGCTTCTTCACGTGGCTCCGGAACCGTGTTTCGAACCCCGGCTGCGAAAAATGTTCGGTAACGGATACCTTTCGGCCGATCTCGATGGGTCGAGGGCAATGGAGAAAATGGATATCACCAGTATCGGATATCCGGACGGATCATTCGATATCATCTTCTGCAGCCATGTACTGGAACATGTCGTAGATGACCGGAAAGCCATCGGGGAACTCTGCCGGGTGCTTAAAAAAGGCGGGTGGGCCATCCTGATGGTGCCCGTTACGGCGGGCAGGACGTTTGAGGACCCTACGGTGACCGATCCTGTCGAACGGCTCAGGCTCTTCGGCCAGGAGGACCATCTTCGGCGTTACGGGCCCGACTATGCGGACCGGCTGAGGGATGCCGGTTTCGAGGTAAGGACAGTCGGGGCTGGAGAAATTGCTTCGGCCGGGGAAGCTGAACGAATGGGGTTTGCCGGTATCGCCGACAAAGTCTACCATTGCTTGAAAACAGATTGATTTTTACTGTCAGCTTTTTTTCATGTTCAATGCCCGGGCAAAGCGGGCAAACGGAACCAGATGTTCCCGGTGGGCGCGTTCTCTGACATCGTTATCGAACCGCATGCCCAGTTCAAAAAGGTCGTTGAACTGAACGAAGCGTTCTTCATCGGACAGCTGTCGGGTGAATGTCGTTTCCCACGCATTGAAACGGTCCATTTTTTCCCGTAATTCGAGTAGCTCTGAGGAACGGTTTTTCATCGCAATCGTTCGATTTTCCTTGCTATTTCTGAGTCGTCAAGAAATTCTCCCAATTCCCTGCAGTATTTCAACAGGTAGTTCCAGTCGATAGTTTCTTTCTGCAGTGTGGCCACGGTGGCGATGTCATCCCAGTCTTTCTGTCTTGTCGAGATTACTTTCTGCAGGATAAAATCTTCAACGCGGCATACCCTCAAGGGAAATGAGATGAACTGCCTGACGATACTTCTCTCTATGGCCTTTTTTTCAAAAGGTAACCGTGCGAACACGATGTCCACCCTGACATTATCAATAGAAACCGGAAGTACGTTGGTTTCATCGATGAATGTTTCAGGATCTGAGGGCAGAATGGCAGCGACTTCCTGAATCGCCCGGACAAAGCCTTTGACCTCTTCTGGATTTTCAATGCTGATTTTTATATCGATATCGAAGGTTTGTCTCGGATTGCCATAGAGGCTGTTTGCAATTCCTCCGAAAACCATGTAGGGAACCTTTTTTTCCTCAAGCCAGCATACAATTGTTTCAAGTGCAGCCTGTAACATGGTGACGGTTCCTGTTCAATGGTTATTTTTGCTTCGCCTGGTTCCAGAGCGTGTCGAGCTCTTCGGCGGTAAAATCCCTCCAGTCGCGTCCGGAGCTTTCGACGGCGCCTTCCACGTTGCGGAACCTGCCCATGAATTTGTTGGTGGCTTTACGGAGCGCATCCTCCGGGTTCGTATCGAGGAACCGGCTGTAGTTGACGATGGTGAAGAGCAGGTCGCCGAACTCCTCCTCCTGTTCCTCCCTGTTTCGGGCATGCTTCAGTTCCTGGAGCTCTTCGGCAAGCTTTTCGAGCACGCTTTCGCTGTCCGGCCAGTCGAAGCCGACGCCGGAAACCTTTTTCTGGACACGGTAGGCGCGCAGCAGTTCCGACATGGCTTTCGGAACACCGTCGAGCAGGCTTTTGCGCCCTTCCTTCATTTTCAGTGTTTCCCAGTTTTTCAGGACGTCCTGCTCGGTTTCCGCCGTCGCATCGCCGAACACATGCGGATGCCTGCTGATGAGTTTGGTGCAGAGGGCTTCGAAGACGTCGTCGAAGGAAAAACGGCCGCTTTCCTCACCAAGCACGACCTGGAAACAGAGGTGCAGGAAGAGGTCTCCCAGCTCTTTTTTCAGTTCCGGAACATCATTGCGGTCGATGGCGTCCACCAGTTCATAGCTCTCCTCGAGCAGGAGGTGGGCCAGCGATTCCGGTGTCTGCTTCCGGTCCCACGGGCATTCCTGCCTGAGCACGTTCACCAGTTTCCATACTCGTTCGAAATGTTCGGGCAGCGCCCTCTGGCGCTGTGCCATGATTTCCTCCTTCATCGTTTCCATCGGCGTTTTTTCGCTCATGCCCCGTTTCTTTGGATAGTTGCTCCTGCATCTGCAGGGGAAGTTACTCTTTCTTTCAGGTATTCATTATAATTTCCTGATGGAACGCGAAACTTTCAACTCCCCGGATCATGCATATTGAAGGATGTGTCACCGTCGTTACCGGTTCCAGTTCCGGGATCGGGAACCATATTACCGGCCTGCTTCTTGAAAAAGGTGCTGTCGTCTACGGCCTGAGCCGCAGGGAGACGGTTTTCCCGCATGATCGGTTCCGCTGGGTGAGGGCGGACCTCTCCCGGCCGGAAGAGATCGCATCGGCATTTGCCGAAATCCGGAAGGCGCATCCGGCAATCGACCTCCTCGTGAACAATGCCGGGCTCGGGGCGTTCGGCGACGTTGAAACCATCACGTTCGAACTATGGCAACGGGTGTTAGCCGTGAACCTTACGGCGCCCTTCCTCTGCACCGCGGAGGTTGTGCCGGGAATGAAGGCACGCAAACGGGGAATGATCCTCAATATCTCATCGGTAGCCGGAAGACGCGGAGTGAAGGGAGGATCGGCATATTCGGCGACGAAGTTCGGCATCGCAGGGTTTTCCGAATCGATCATGGAAGAACTGCGCCCCTTCGGCATCAGGGTGAGCTGCATTTATCCGGGTTCCACCGATACCTCCTTTTTCAGCGGGACCGGCCTGCATCCGGAGAAACTGATGAAGCCGGAAGAGGTCGCGCAAATAATCGTTTCGGCGATCGAGACCCCTGACGGTATCATCCCCGACCAGATTGTCATCCGGCCGACCTGATTTTATCCAACAAGTTTTTCAAGAACATGAGCGAACAGAACGTTCACAAAGAGCAGTCCGAACCCATTGCTGCAATCGCAACACCGGTCGGGGCGGGGGCGCTTGCCGTCGTCCGCATCAGCGGCAGGGGTATTTTCGATATCGCCCAGAGGGTATTCCGCAAGACAGGGGACCCGGAGTTCCGGTTTTCCCGGTCGAAAGGATACCGGGCACATTTCGGCACCATGTACGACAGGGAGGGACTGATCGACGAGGTCATCGCCCTTGTCTTCAGGGCTCCGAACTCCTTCACCATGGAAGATGTGATCGAGTTTTCCTGTCACGGCGGGCCGGTCGTCGTCCGCCATGTCCTTCAGGTATTGCTCGACGAAGGGTGCAGGCTTGCCGAACCGGGAGAGTTCACGCGACGGGCGTTCCTGAACGGCCGGATCGACCTTCTCCAGGCCGAAGCCATAGGCGAGATGATCCATGCACGCACGGAATCCGCGTTCAGGACGGCGGTCACCCAGATGCAGGGTACGCTTTCGGTGCGCCTCGAAACCATGAGGGAACGGCTCCTGCAATCGTGCGCCCTGCTTGAGCTCGAACTTGATTTCAGCGAGGAGGATGTCGAGTTCCAGAGCCGTGGCGAGCTCGAAAGGGAACTTGCTGCACTGAAGGAAGAACTGCGCAAACTGATCGACTCGTACCGGCAGGGGCGGCTGTTGAAAGAGGGTGTCGCGACGGTGATAGCCGGAAAGCCGAACGCCGGAAAATCGACCCTCCTCAATGCCCTGCTCGGCGAAGAGCGGGCGATCGTGAGCCACATGCCCGGCACGACGCGCGACTACATCGAGGAGTGCTTAATCCACGAAAAGACCATGTTCCGCCTGACCGACACCGCCGGGCTTCGCGAGGCCGATGAAGAGATCGAGCACGAAGGGGTGCGGCGGAGCTACCGCAAGATTTCTGAGGCCGACCTGATCCTCTACCTCGTCGATATCTCGGGAGACGACCTTTCCGGCGAACTATCACGGATCAGGCAGTTTCATGAGGAGTATCCTGCGGCGCGCCTGATCGTCGGGGCGAACAAAACCGACCTGGCCGGGGATGCGCCGGAAAAGCTGCAGATGCTCCGGCAGGAGACCGGGTGTGAAGTATGCGGTCTGTCGGCAGCGAAAGGCGAGGGGTTGGACGGGCTGCTGCATGCGATGGCATCAATAGTCGAAAGGCTCGACAAGATCCACGACGCGAGCGTGCTCGTGACCAGCCTGCGCCACTACGAAGCGCTCCGCAACGCATCTGACTCGCTCGACAACGCGCTGCTTCTCGTCAAAAGCGGCGAAGGAACGGAGCTGATCGCGTTCGAGCTGCGTTCCGCGCTCGACTATGTCGGTGAAATCACAGGAAAGGTCGTAAACGAGGAGATACTCAACCTGATTTTCGAGCGGTTTTGTATTGGAAAGTGAGGGAATAGGTGATCTTGTTCTTTAAAAGCACAAATAATTCATGGCAATCGAGAGAACGTTTCAGGACATCCCTTCGGAGGATATAAGCAAGGCTGATCAGCAGTCATATCTTTCGACATTAGCCCGTATTCGTGATACGGAATGGCATGATTTATTGCGCTCGAAACGCATTTTGATTATTTCTGAAGCGGGTGCAGGAAAAACATATGAATGCAAAAAGCAGCAAGAAGCTCTATGGGAGAAAGGTGAACCGGCCTTTTTCCTTGAGTTAAGTGTATTGGCAAAAAATAAATTGCGTGAAATGCTGTTTGGCGAGCAGGAAACGCGTCTTAACACATGGATTACTTCACAATCAGATATTGCTACATTTTTTCTTGATTCAATCGATGAACTGAATATCAGTCAGGGTTCATTCAAGCAGGCACTCGTTAGTCTACGTAAAGGCATTGACGAACAGTTGAGCCGAGCACGTATCATTATTACAACAAGACCAACCGCCTTCGATATAGATCTTGTACATGAAATTCTTGAAATACCGAAGCAAGAACAGGTTGTGGTTACTGGTGAGACGTTTGCTCGAATTGCCATGCATGGTAACGCTAACAGACAAGGGCGCGAAAAAGAAAATCAAATACCTCATGAATTTCGTACAGTGGCTCTTTTACCATTGTCTGACGATCAAATCATAGATTTCGCCTATGATAAAAAAGTAGATAATCCTCACGAACTACTTGACGCCCTTAAGAAAAATAATGCACAGGAATTTGCTCGCAGACCACAAGATTTGATCGAGCTTTGTGAAGATTGGCGAAGTTCAAAACGCATTCGCAAACATGAAGAGCAAGTTCTGAACAATATTCTAATCAAGTCGAAGCCTCGCAATAACCGCTTGGAACGACTTGCTCTTTCTACGGATAAAGCGATTGATGGAGCAAGTCGAATCGCACTGGCCATGCTGGTCACTCGCCGACTCACAATCAGGTATGATTCTGAAAAGGATACTATCAGCGACGATCTTGCTCTCGATCCAGCTTTAATTCTTACCGACTGGAATCCAGAAGAGATAAAAGTCTTGCTGGAACGTCCTTTGTTTGGATTTGCGAATTACGGGAGGGTACGCTTTCACCATAGATCAGTTGCCGAGTATCTCGCAGCCAAACGCCTTTTAGATTTGCGAAAAAAGGGAATGACAACACGAGTCCTTCAACAACTGATATTTGCAGAGACGAAAGACAATATCATCGTTCGTCCATCTAAAAGATCTGTTGCCGGATGGCTCGCCCTTAAAGAGAGCATGGTATTTGAAATGCTCCGCGATCATGAACCCTCGGTACTGCTAAGTGAAGGCGATCCCGAATCGTTGACGATTTTTCAGAGAGCCGAGGCTCTTCGCGCCTATGTCGAACGCTATGGCAACGGAGGTTACCGTGGTCTGGAGATTCCTGAAATTCAGATACATCGCTTTGCATCAACGGAACTTGCGTTTGAAATCAATAACCTCTGGAATTCTGGTATTGCGAACCCGGAAATTCGTGAGCTATTGCTGGATATTATTGGCACTGGTCGAATTACGGAATGTTCGGATATTGCCCATGACTCATCACAAAACAAGAGCTCTGCGAATGGTGAACGTCTGCATGCGTTGAACGCATTGGTAAAACTTGATGATCCGCGTCTTGTATCTGTGGCTGCCGAAATTGCCGATAATGCAAACACACTGCCTGACACTATGGCTCGGAGGACGCCATTTCTTCTTTTCCCTAAGTACCTTGCCGCTACGCAATTCTGCAAGATTCTTGCAAGAATCAAAGTAAAAAGTATTGATTCTATCGGGTGGCAACTGACCGATTTGATCACGAAAGCTGATTTGAATCTCTTTTCGTTGAATGAGTTGCGTGACCGTTTGTACGACCTTATCACTGAAGGATTACGATGGCAAGACGATAGGCCGCATTTTATATCAAATAATTCAAAATTATGCAGTGCGCTTGCCGCAGCGTGCATTCGTGGATTGAAAAACGGTCCGGTAGTTGACTGGCTTCGGCCAAGCGCTCTTGTCCTTCGGTTATGTGATCCAAATACGGAGCATGATGATGTGTTCAAGAAACTTAGTCAAATGCTTGCAGAATTGCCTGCCAAGTATCAAGAGCTGCTATTTTGGACCGAGGATGCCTTACTTCAGTCCCTTCACTCGATTGACGATCCATGGGATCGTTTCTATGAAGTTGCTATTGATGGCTCCTTAACACTGGATTTATTCCGTGATGTTGACTGGATTAAGAAAATGCTTTCTGATACCAGTCGATTACCTGCTGATCGGGCTTTGTTTCTAGAAGCAGCTCTATGGCTTGGGCTCCGTCAGGAGAAAAAATTTGATCATATTATCGGTTTGAAATCTCTGGTTGTTGACAAGCCTGAACTGCTTACCAGGATTGAGGATAGATACAAGAAATTAATAAAGCAAGATCAGGAGCACAGATGCGAGGAAATTCAAGATGCTAAGCGAAAGAAAAAACAGGAAAGAAAAGAAAAAAAGGCCTTTGCGAGTTGGGTGGTGTTATGGCGTGAGCTTACTGAGGATTGTGTTACGGCTTTTTCAGCTGAGAAAAGTGAGAACACGGCATGGAATCTGTGGCGTGTCATGAACCAAGTCGGCAATGACAATTGGAACCGGCGGTTCATTGAAACGCAATTTGACAAGGAGACAGCTGATTTTCTCCGTCTTACCTTGATGAAACAATGGAGAAATGACCTTCCGACACTGCCAAGTGAACGCCCGGTTGAATTGAGAGGCACAACACTTGTGAGATGGCGGCAAGGTCTTGCTGGTTTATATGCTGAAGCAGAAGATCCGCAATGGGCAATGAAGCTTTCTGAAGAAGAGGCAAAGCTCGCTGCTCGTTACGCACTTTTAGAACTCAATGGCTTTCCGTTATGGCTGGATATTTTGGCTCAAGTGCACCCCACGGCTTTAGATGCAACACTTGGTGAGGAACTGAGTCGGGAGATGAACTGTCCGGCAGATGCACAATGGCAATCAATGTTGTTGCAGAATATCAGCTATGCTTCAACTACCATTAACAAAGCTTTTTTGCCTCGTCTTTGGAATTGGTTCATTGCAAAAAATATTACTTCCAAGGATGAAGACAGTCGCGGTGAAATAAGAAGACTCAACATGGTTGTCGAGACACTGGTCAAACATGGTGATGAAGATATGCTGCATCAGATCCATACGATAGCCAAGAAAAATCTACGTAAGAAAATACCGTTTTCAATAGCAGCTATCTGGTTACCAGTATTGATGCAACTCAATGTCAGAGGAGGGGTAGACGTGCTTGAAAAAAGGCTCAATAAGCTTATTCCTGCTCAATACAGTGAAGCGGTTACCTGGTTCAGCATTCTCTTCGGTGAACGAAATAATGGGCTGAATTTGAATGACTCTCAATTTACACCCGATTTATTACTGCGTCTACTCAGGTTGTCCTACCTTCACGTTAGGCCTGCGGACGATATTCAACATGATGGGGTTTTTCACCCTGACTCGCGCGATAATGCCGAACGTGTTCGTAATGCAATCCTTATGGCGTTGCTCAATTCAAAAGGGGAAAAAGCCTGGTTGGCGAAGATGGAAATAGTGGCTGATCCGCTATTCGACAATTTGAAGGAAAGAATTCAGGCGATAGCTGAAGAGCGATGGGCTGAGGAAATCGATACTGATATGTATGATAATGAACAAGCAGTAGCTCTCGATACGAAATACGAAGCCCCTCCATCTACAAACGAAGCTATGTTCAACGTGATGGTCGGTAGGCTTGAGGATATAAGTCTTTTATTGGCAAGTGATGGATCGCCTCGTGAGTTGTGGGCTCGAATCGATGAAGAAAAACTTATGCGTCGTGAAATTGCCCGTGAGTTGGAGAACAAAGCGAATGGTATGTTCAAAGCTAATCAAGAAGCTGTGACTGGTGATGAAAAAGAGACGGATATCCGGCTTTATTCAAAACATTCCAATCACGAAGCTGTTATTGAACTAAAACTTGCTGATAAAGAATATTCGGCACGCACGCTACGTAATACACTCAAAAATCAGCTTGTAAAAAAATACATGGCACCTGAAAATCGTCGATCTGGCTGTTTGTTGATAACGCTTGCAAAAGAAAAGAAGTGGAAGCATCCTGACAACAACTCATACATCGATTTCAATACACTTATTCATCTTCTCAACAAAGAGGCTCAACGAATTATGAACAACATTGGGGGGCTTCGTATACATGTTCATGCACTGGACCTTCGGCCAAGACTTCCGACTGAAAAGAGATTAAAAAAAGAAAAAAAGTAAGAAATAGCTATTTCATCAAAAGTTCTCAAGGACTAATGAGGGCGAGAGAGTTTATCAATTATTGAATCGGAAGACCCTGGAGTATCAGAACTATGTAAATGATAATTAACCAGTTATAACGGTTTGCTTAACATCGTGGGGCTATCTTATTTAGCATACAACAGAGAAGAAAGGGACTTATGCGCTCACCTATTTAGGCTTCTTCTCGAAGATCAGCCAAACTGGCAACCCTTAAAAGATTTTCTCGACAGAGATTTCATTGGTTCTCCACAATTGTTCTGTGAAGCAGCCGTGATCCGAGACGCCTACTATGCCAGAAAACCGGAAAAAGCTGATGATGGAGAACCAGGAACAATCAACTTCCTTGATGGCATATGTGACCTGATAGCAACCATGCTTGAAGCAGCACCAGACGAATACACACGGTTTTCGGAACTGCAGCCGGAAACCCTAAGAAACCCAAGGCTGACACATCCCAAACAGATTGCGTACAAACTCAAAGAATCCGGAGCAATACAGAAGCCAAGAGATGCTGATGTTTACGGTTCACTCCAGGCCATGTTCAACGCTAAGCCCGATCTTGTCATCTGCGCTGACAATACCCTTTATATCTACGAGGCAAAGTACACCATGCCTTTCGACGAAGCGCAGCTTGAAAGGACAAGGCTGATCGGTAAGGTATGGGCAAAGCTGCTATACAAGGATTTAGGTTTTGAAGTCGAGCCTGATTTAGTGGTACGCAAACTGGGTCTCAGCAAGCCCGATACAAAGGGATATGATCCTGATATCTCATGGAAAGAGGTGTGCGAAATTGCAAATCGCTACTGGCTAGAGGATGATTATTCAATGAAGGTGCTTCAGACCGCGGCGCAGCTTTGCCAAAACTGAATGCAGCTTTATCACATGCTTCGATTTCCATTCTTCAGCAATGGAAGGACTTTGTGTATTTCCGGAAGTTCCATAGTAAAGGCAGAGATTCATACAGGAAGAAGACTCGTTTATATTAAAGGATGGCTTTAGTATGAGTACAGCGGTGGGCCGCATTCTCAAAAGCAAAGAGCTTAACAGAAAAGTTTTCCCGTAAAAACAAAAAGGCCTCGGAGATAGTCCAAAGCCTGTTTGTCGACCGGAAAAAGCCCAATCCTTCCTGACTTCGACACATTGACCCTATTTTCGGGCGACTGAAAAATAAGTCATAATATTTCTGTCACTTAATATTTTTTCGGTCTCGAGTTTTCGCACTAATGGTATCATTCCTCCATGCGCGGAGACTTGACAATCAGAACGGTTCGGACAGCATCTGGGGCAACTGCCGTTCAGGGCTTCTGAAACCTCGATTTCGTATAGAGTTATCTTCAAAAGTTGTGTTTCAGAGGAATTGAGTAACTGAAAGGCAAGTGCTACCTTAGAGCCCAAAAAAGGAGCACACCAATGAAGCCAGAACTGAGCATGTTGAACGGCTTGTCGAGCATCCAGCATCCAACCATCGAAGAGATTGTCAGGGTCGGAGCACAACGGATGATCGCCATAGCCGTCGAAGCCGAAGTCAAAGCCGAAGTCAAAGCCTATGTGGAGCAGTTCCAGCATATCACCATCTCTGAGGGCAAAGCAGCTATGGTACGCAACGGATATCTGCCGGAACGATCCATTACCACCAGCGCCGGTCCGATTTCAGTCCGGGTACCGCGGACCCGTTCAAGCGTCGAGACCCTGAAACCCTTTGTCAGTGCATTGATACCCAGATACATGAGAAAAACGCTCAAACTTGAGGAAGCCGTACCGCTGCTCTATCTTGGCGGCCTGTCCAATAACGACTTCATTCCGGCTTTTGAAAAGCTATTCGGCGAGCTTCCCGTCGGCTTTTCATCGGCGTCTATTACCCGAATGAAGCAGCTGTGGCTTGAGGAGCATAAAGCCTGGAACAAGCGGGATCTCAGTCTGTCACGCTACTGCTACCTGTGGGCAGATGGCATCCATTTTAACCTGCGACTTGACGAGGGACGCTTGTGTGTGCTGGTTCTTATCGGAGCCACGCCCGACGGTCAGAAAGAGCTGGTTGCCGTCAGCGGCGGCTACCGGGAGAGCGCTGAGTCCTGGCTGGAGATTCTGCGTGACCTCAAGGAGCGGGGTATGCCCTCTCCCAACCTTTGCATAGGCGACGGAGCCCTCGGATTCTGGAAGGCTATCCGTCAGGTGTACCCTGCCGCTGAACACCAGCGATGCTGGGTGCATAAGACAGCCAACGTGTTGGACAAAATGCCAAAGAGCATACAGCCAAGCGCCAAGTCACTCATTCATGATATCTACCGTGCCGAGACCGAAACCGATGCCAGATCGGCTTACCAACGTTTTCAGGAGCGCTATCAGGCCAAGTATCCGAAAGCCGTTGAAAACCTGATGAAGGACGAAGCCACGCTCTTTACCTTCTACCACTATCCGGCAGAGCACTGGCAGCATATCCGGAGCACCAACGTGATCGAATCGGCATTCTCGACGGTGCGCCTGCGTACAGCCAAAACACGTGGCCAGGGAACGATGGCGACGACCTTGGCCATGGTGTTCAAACTTGCAGAACGGGCACAGCTTCGTTGGAAGCGGTTACGCGGCCACCATCAGCTGCCAAAGGTTATTAATGGCGTAAAATTCATCAACGGAATAGAGAATACACTTGCCGCTTAGATTTTTTCAAACACAACATTTGGAAATATCTCTCCTCCGGAATCAGTGGTACACTTTGCTGCAGAACGGGTGGTACAATTTCCCCAGAATACTCACTGTTACGGTCTCGGGGTGGGCTAATTTCCAGCTGATCGTTATCAACAATTATGGTTTTGCTGCCGCTTCCATTTCGTTAGTTGCCGCTGTTTGTGCCGAACGGAGCATGTTTTGGATAGCCGAGATGCTCATCCATTTCAGCTTCAAGGGCCTGTTCGATAAAGCGCTTTTTGAGGAGAATTTCCAAATCCAGGTATTACCGTAAACGGGGCAAGTTCCGAGACTCCAAATACACAAAACGACAATAAAAAAGAGGCTATCTCAGTTTCGCTTTTGAGACAGCCTCTTGACTTTGCAAAAAATAAATAACTATTTATAAGTAATTTAATGACTGGCTGCTATGCTCCTCTTTTTCCGTGTACTCCCTCTCCTGTTTCTTTAGTGCTTGGTTCATCATTAACTGGCTCATGAACCTCGCCCTCTCGGTTTGCCTCTCTATCAGGAGCTCCATCTTTCTGTTCTGCTCCATCTGTGGGCTTGCAGGCGTTTTCTCCTGTAGTATCTTGTTCATGCGAGTTTCCCTTGTTATTGTTTTGTGATGAATCTTTGAGTTCAATAACTGTTACGGTCTGGTCTGATAGTGCGCCTTTGGCGATTGCCCCTCTAATTGTTTCGTAAAATACTCCTGTTATCTCATCGGGACATTCAACATTTTTAAATAATGTTCTGGCCTCTTTTCTGTCAATTACAAAACTATGACACGGATAATCACTTAATAAAGACTCCAAGGATTTTTCGTTTAGTGAGTCAGTCAAATCATTGAGACGCCTTCCGTATTCATAGGCAATCGCCATCGCTCGCAGGTGTTCTCCTAAAGTAATAGGGTCAAGCTTATCAACTATTGGGGCGATTAATCCTTGCGTTAGTTCAACTGCAATGTCTGCAGCGATTTTTGTTGATATCCGGTTTTTGACCCGAATTTTAAACAAATAATCATTAAAGGAATTAATTACTCTGTTTTGCAGGTCTGTAAGCGAATTGAAAATTACCAAGCCAGACATGTTTTCAAACATTTCATTCTGCTTGGAGAGTTGAACGTCAAGGGGGCCTAACTCACCTCTATCGCCTATTATAATTTTTGATGCTCCTATGCATATCAATGTCCCTGCGGATTTACACACATCAGGGATCAGGATTTCTACACTGCCTTTGTAATAGTGATTAAGTGCCCTGGCAATTCGGTAACCAGCATCAGGGTCTCCTCCATTAGTGGCAAGAATAAGGCAAACCCTTGATTTTTTACCTGTAAGGACTTTTTGTTCTAGAATATTTGATAATTGGTGATACCCTTCCCTTGATATTCGTCCGTAGTATAAGATAACATCGCCAGTATAATGCTGTAAAGCTTCGTTAAGTTCCATAACTTAAGACTCTGCGTTTTAATGGTGGGTAAAGGGCGTATAGTATGCGTAATCAAAGAAGTATGCATACTAGATAACACATTTTAGCATTTTTTTTTCAAACAATGACTTTTTTGACCTGCTATAGAATCCCTGAAATATAGAACACCTACTAAAATTGCAAGCTTATAGTAAGGTGTTCACCAAAATAGTGACAGAAACTCCGATCGAGTTCACTTTAGATGACAAAGACAGCTGCAGTGATAACGTGTGCATCGAACAGCTTTGTCTTTCATTCTTGGAGTAGATGATGGTTCGCTCTAAATAAGACTTGTCTGCTCGTTTTGTTGTAAATATTGCTTATGCTTCAACTTATTATTTCTATAAAGTTTAATAAAACAACAATTAAACGAATTTGTGTCACTTTCTGCATCGTAAAGTGAGACCTTCCCCAGGTTTTGCTCATGCCGATTCGGCAACCAGTTTGACGCCGTTGTTTTTCTGCATGAACGCGCCGATCTGCGTGAGGCGGTTGAGCGACCAGATGCACCCCTCGATGTGCCCGAGCGCCTTGATCATGAACTGGCGGTCGCGAACCGTGAAATTGTCGCCGTCTTCGAGGTAACGGCGGCGCATGGCTTCAAGGCCGGGACCGCGGTCTGAAGTCATTTCGCGGAGAAGTTCCAGCTGTCTGAAATCCTGCTGCCCGAGGGCTTCGACGGTTTCGCTGAGCAGAGCGTCGAGCGCTTCGATCCATGAAGCGACTTTTTCCCGTGAAACGCTTTCCGCCTCCTGTTGCCCGTAAAGATCCGCAAGAGCTGAAAGCCGCTGCATCAGGGCCGATGCCGTTTCCTGGGCCTGGACCAGGTTGATGACATGTGAAGCTGTCGCCGATTCCATTTTCCGGCTGCACAGGCGTTCACCGAAGTCGATGATTTCACGGTGCAGCGTTTCGAGTGCGTGCCGAAGGGTTCCAATACGGGGGGACCCTGCTTTTCCGGGACGGCAGATGGCATCAAGGAAGCCTGTGAATGCAGCCCTGAAGCGGTTCTGTTCTTTTTCGAGGAGTGAGAGCGCCATCTGCGGTTCGTCGAGGGCTTTTCCGTAAAGGAACCTGGGCACGGAAAGGTCGTCCTCTTCTGTCTGGCCGGCCCCGATTCGGCTGAGCAGGCGAGCACCCTGGGGAACGAATGGCATGAGCAGGATGGTGCTGAGGATATTGAAGCTCGTTACGAATGTTGCGATGGCGACAGGAGCAAGCGGGTACGTGGTCACGCCTGCTATCACGACAGGTTTTGCCGGATTACCGCCGACAAGGAACGCGACAATCGACGAGAGGAAGGGAAAGGCTGCAATCGCAAGCACGACACCGATGACATTGTAGGCAAAATGGGCATAGCTTGCCCGTTTTGCATTGACCGACAGGCTTGTTGCGGCAAGGATCGAGGTGAAGGTCGTGCCGATTTCCGAGCCGAGCACGAAGGCGAGGGATGTCTGCCATCCGAGGATTCCCGATGCGGCCATACCCATCACGATACCGTCAACGGCGGGAGAGGAGTGGATGATTGCCGTGAGCACCGCTCCCATCAGGACGCACTTGAGAATACCGGCAAGCGAGTTGGCATCGAATGTTTCGATGAGCGAGATCACTTCGGGCATCGACCGGATGGGCCCGAATCCTGAAATGATGAGATTGAGGCCGAAAAAGACCATCCCGAGCCCCAGGGCAGTCATCGCTCCGTAACGCACCTGTTCATGTTCGACATAGACATAGACAAGCGCGGCTATACCGGCAAGCGGCAGGCCGTATTTCGTGACCGGCAGGGCTATGATGATGGTTGTTATGGTATCGCCGATATTTGCGCCGATAATCAGGGTTATAGCCTGCTCGAGGCTTATGATGCTGCTCGCGACAAAACAGACGACCATCACGGTTACCAGCGTGCTCGATTGCACGACGGCTGTGACAAAGGCTCCGCTCAGCATCCCAAGTATCCTGTTGCCTGCCAGCCTCTCCATAAAAGCTCTCAACCTTGAGGCGGCAAGTGCCTGGATGCCGTCGGACATGAAATGCATGCCCAGCATGAAAAGTCCGAGCCCTCCAAGGGCCTGGAAAATCATGAGCTCGATCTGGGAGTAGGTCATTGCCGGGAAGGGTTTTGTTTTTATAGTAGTTCCGGAAACAGGCTGGACAACCTGTAAAATACGTACAGCTCAAGCATCGTAGCGGCCGGTACGATTCGTCCGGATAATCCGGGTTTCCCGTTGCAACTCGATGTGTAAAATAGCGATATAATTATTAAAAAAAAGGTGTTGTACGGGCATTCCTTTCCGGTTTCTTCGTAATAAAACAGCTGCCTGAACGATTCATGCCGGCATGTACGGCGCGGGAAACAGGACCGTTTTCCAGTGTTCGCAGTTCAGGTTCTGTCTGCAGCGTCCCTGCCCGTGCTGTGCATTCCTGCTTGAGCCAGAATGTTGAGCATCCAGATGCAACCTTCGAAATGTCCCAGAATTTTAACCAAGAACTGGCGGTCCTTTATGCTGAAATGTTCTCCGTCCTCAAGGTAACGCTGACGGATGGCCTCCAGACCCGGGGCCCTGTCCGATGTCATCTCTTTCAGGAGTTTCAATTGCCCGACGTCACCTCTCTCCATAGCTTCTGCTGTTTCACCCAGCAATGCATCGAGCGCCTCTATCCAGGCGGCGGCTTTCTGCATTGCGGCGTTTTCGGGGCCCTGCTGCTGGAAAAGCACGGAGATTGCACATAAGCGTTGCATCAGCACGGATGATGTCTCCTGGAGCTGAACCAGATTTATGACTTGAGAGGCCGTTTCAGACTCGAGTTCCCGGCTGCAGAGACGTTCGCCGAAATCAATGATTTCCCGGTGCAGCGATTCCAGGGCCGACAGCAGTTTTGTCGGTGCCTGCGTGCCGTTTCCGGGCCTGCAGATCGTGTCGAGCAACCCGGTAAGTCCAAGAAGGAAGCGGTTCTGTTCCTTTTCGAACAGGGTAAGTGCCATCTGCGGCTCATCGAGTGCTTTCATGAACAGATACTTCGGTACGGAAAGATCGTCCGCCTCGGTTTTGTTTTCGCCTATTCTGTTCAGAAGTCGGGCGCCCTGGGGGACGAAAGGAAGCAGTATGCAGGTGCTGAGGATATTGAAGCTGGTAACGAATGTTGCGATTGCCACGGGTGCGAGGGGATAGGAGGTCATGCCTGCAACGACCATCGGCTTGCCGGGATTGCCTCCGACAAGGAACGCCACAAGCGTAGAGAGCAGCGGGAAAGCAGCTATGGCCATAGTTGCGCCGATGAGATTGAATCCGAGATGCGCATAGCTTGTCCGTTTTGCGTTGATCGAAAGGGTCGAAGCTGCGAGGAGGGATGTGACGGTCGTGCCGATTTCGGACCCGAGAACGACTGCGAGAGATGTCTGCCAGCCAAGGATGCCGGAAGCGGCCATACCCATGACAATACCGTTCATTGCTGAAGACGAGTGTATGATTGCAGTCAGGACCGCCCCCATGAACACGCACTTGATAATACCGAAGAGCGAGCCGGCGTCGAATGTGGCGATGAACGATACCACTTCGGGCAGGGTCCTGATGGGTTGAAAGCCGGAAATGATGAGATCGAGCCCGAAAAAGATAAGACCGAGGCCAATGGCCGTCAGTGCCCCGTAACGTATTTTTTCGTGGTGAGACGAAACATAGATCAGCGCGGCCACGCCGGCGAACGGAAGTCCATACTTGGTTATCGGCAGGGAAATTATGATGGTTGTAACCGTTGTGCCGATGTTCGCCCCCATGATGAGTGCGATTGCCTGTTCGAGCGTAATGATGCTGCTGCTGACGAATCCCACGATCATTACCGTCACAAGGGTGCTCGACTGTACAACAGCCGTAACGAAAGCACCGCTCAGCAGTCCGAGAACCCTGTTGCGTGCAAGACGCTCCATGATGGTTCTCATCCTGGCTGCCGCAAGGATCTGGATACCGTCGGACAGGAAATGCATGCCGAGCATGAACAGGCCGAGCCCTCCCAGGGCCTGGAATACCATGGTTTGAACCTCGAGGAAATTCATTGAATCGAATTGTTGATTGTTGCCGGTAAATCAGTGAATGCAGAAGAGCGGTATGGGTTAATTTTCATTATTGCTCCGGCGATGAAAGGTATCAGCTATCTTTCAGGCAAAATCTTGATTCTTGTCATTCCGAGCGGAGCGAAGAATCCATACGGTTTTGTTTTATAAGCAGATGAGTTCTTCACTACGCTACGCTTCATTGCGGAATGACAGACCTTCCTTCAGAATGTATTTGCGAGCTATAGTTGCCGGAGTAATAAACAACACAAGATCAGGAATACAGATCGGCTCCTTGGTACGCCCTATTGCACAATGATTCAGCTGTATAGTGGAAATTTACGGAAAGATGAGAGGGCAAAAAACAGTAAAATCGCCTTCAGCGGTTATCCGGGGAGGCGATCTTTCTGTTTTTTGCCGATTCATTGGAAGGGGGCGAAGTCCCTGCACGGCTTTCTCTTGCGATGAAAACCGTGCAGGACTTGTCGATCAGCTCTGGGAGTAGGTATGAACGCTGTTCTGGGCGGAAGGCAGGTAGTTTACTCCGAACCAGCAGACCAGCAGGACGATGAACGAAAGGGCGAGGTACCACTGCAGCTTGCCCCTGTCGATTTTGTAGCTGTTGGCATGGAGATAGCCCAGGTAGGCCAGCCATGAAAGGAACGCCCAGGTTTCTTTCGGGTCCCAGGTCCAGTAATGGCCCCAGGCCTCTTTCGCCCAGAGGGCGCCGAAGATGAGGCCGAACGTGAGGAAGACGAAGCCGAGAATGGCGAGGTAATGCGATACCATACTGCCGGTTTCGGCCGTTTTCGAACGCAATCCGAGATAGACGTTATGTGCGGCAGCGGTCGATGAGGCAGCAAGAAACACGTAGCCGACAAGGTAGACGACGACATGCGGTACGAACCAGGGGCTCTGCAGCGCAGGCATGAGGGTCTTGTCGAAAACCTCAGGGTGCATCAGGTTGATCACGAGGAAAAAAGTCGCAAGCCCCATGCAGTAGTATTTGAGCCAGGAAATTTTCCAACGGAACTCGACGATGAAGCCTACAAGAGGGATGAGCGCCGCATACCACAGCCTGGTTTCGCCAAGCGTCCTGAGCGGTGGCCGCCCGAGGAAATTCCAGTACCAGGCGATATAGCCGATGACCACAGCCGAACCGACGATGGAGAGGATGAATCCCGGAAGTTTCAGGGCCGGAACTTTTCCGGCGGCGATTCCGAGCAGGGCCCCGACGGCCCAGCAGATCATTGCGGCAGTTGCCGCGGTAGTGAAGTCTATTGCCATCATGCTTTGTTTGAGCGTTTAATGCCGTTCCAGAAAAACAGGACGTTTGCAGCCATGATCATGAAGAATCCCAGGTAAACGGCAGGCAGCCAGGGGTCGTTGATCGCTTCGATGAGGCTCAGCTTCGAAAACCTTCCGGCTTTTTCATCGTACCCCATCTGGTAAAGTTTCCAGCCCATGAAACCCACCGGTTTGTTCACTTCGAGGTTCGCCATGAGCGTCTGGCCGTTATCGCCCTGCAGGGTTACGGCCGAACGGAAGGCCTTCGGATTGCCCGGCCAGAGCAGCACCAGCAAATTGCCGATTTTTACCGGAACGGGTTTTTGCGAAGGAAGCGTCACCCCTACCCAGCCTTCCTCTTGCCGGCCGTCGGAGCTGATCCTGACTTTGACGAACGGAAGGCCTTTCGATGCCACTGGTTTGAGGGTGCCGTCTTCTGTCGGCAGCGCCGAAGGCAGGTAATCCACAATAAGGACATCGCAGCCTTTCCACGATGTTGTCAAGCCCTTGTGGACATCGAAGTTGGTCTGGGCTTCGGTGGACGGATCGTACAGAAGCAGGTTGGGTGCGTATTCTTCGAGACTGAATTCATGCAGGAAGACAGAAAAA
>JAAXXI010000014.1 GCA_013334565.1 Chlorobiaceae bacterium | reverse complement strand
TCCGCGGAAGAATGCTCGGAACTTTCACCCTCGCGAATTTCAACGTCCCGCTCTCCTCGTCCTCGAGCTCGACGGCAAAGTTCAGCGACAGGTTCGACATGAACGGGAACGGATGCCCCGTGTCGAATGCCAGCGGCGTCAGCACCGGGTAGATTTCCTGACGGAAATACTTCCTCAGCCTCGACTGCTGTTCCTCCGGAAGTTCAGAAAACCGCAGGAACCCTATCCCTTCACGCTCGAGGGCCGGAAGAAGGTCGTTGTAGAAACAGTCGTTCCGCTGCCTGAGCTGCCGCAGGACCATCTCCCTGATCTTCTCCAGCTGCTCCTGCGGCGTCAGTCCGTCGATGGTTCGTTCGTGGATCCCCGCCTCATACTGGTCCTCGATGCCGGCGACGCGGATCATGAAATATTCGTCGAGGTTCGAGCTGAAAATCGAAATGAATTTCACCCGTTCGAGCAGAGGGTGCGCATCGGGGGCCAGTGCTTCCTCGAGCACACGCTGATTGAAATAGATCCAGCTCAACTCA
Source organism: Chlorobiaceae bacterium (assembly GCA_013334565.1). Lineage (GTDB taxonomy): Bacteria > Bacteroidota > Chlorobiia > Chlorobiales > Chlorobiaceae > Chlorobium. Next base: position 43,581 of record JAAXXI010000014.1, on the reverse strand, counting down.
CGGTTCACATAGTAGCCGGGATTGCTGTAGTCCGGTCCTGTACGTGCCCTGCCTTTATTTCTGATAGCCTGCAGCATGCATAAATAAATATTACCTGAACCTCAGAGCTCCGTTTTCACTGACGATGCCGTCAAGCGGCTCATCCCATGCATCAACGGGGATATCTTCAACCATCTGGGCACTGAACGCAAGCCCTATTCGTAAAGGTAATATACCGCGTTTTGCAAGCCTTGCGAGAAAACGGTCATAAAATCCTTTACCATAACCGATCCGGTACCCTTTGCCGTCGAAGGCAAGCAGGGGCATGAGAACGATATCGATCCGGGTTTCATCACCCGGCATTACCGAAACCGGCTCCGGCTGTCCGAACGAGGCGCTCCGGAGAAGGTCCCCTTTACGGTATGCAGCCGTGAACAGCTCACCATCCCTGACCACGGGAACTGACAGCGACTTCCCGACAGCGTCAAGCTTTTCGACAAGCGGGACGGTTGAAACTTCAGCACTCTGCGGGATCGAAAGATAGAGATGAATGTTCCGGGCCCCGGCGGTCTCCGGCAAAGCAGCGGCATGTTCCGCTATGGTTGCGCTCATCGAGGCCCTCAGGTTTTCCGGGATGGATTTCCTCCGGAGATGCATCATCGACCTCAGTGTCGTTTTTTCTTCGAAAATGTTCTTCATGTCGTCCAGACACAATAACCGATCGCTGCCGAAAGCCCTCTCAAACAACAAGGCAGGAAACGAATACCAGATGTTAACGTAACATAATAAAACGCCAACGCTTTTCCCTGAAGCACTGTCCTTGCGTCATGGAACAGAAAAAAGCCGTTTTTCGGAAAACCGGCGAAAAAGGCTTTGGCTCATTATCAGATGAAGAAGCATTACCGGCCGGACAGGCTTCTTCATATTTTATCGTATATTTTCAAGTTGAGGAAAAATAGCCCGTTGTGATCTGCCGGCGATGCGTTTTTCCCCGATTACCGTCCCGCCGCACCGCTCTTGCGAAGATAGCCGGGAAAAATATCCGGTTCCATGGTGGAGCTGAAAAACAAGTTCTGTAATACTCAACCCGCAAATACCGTTATGAGCACTATTTTCAGGCAGGCCAGGCTCCTCAATCCCCAGGAAAACCTCGACAGGACGGGAACCATCAGAGTTTCCGGAGACGGCACCATAGAAGAGGTCTCATTCGGCACCGGAACAGTCACCGCAGGACCCGGTGACCGCATCGTCGAACTCGAGGGAAAGATCGTCGCTCCCGGGTTGTTCGACATGCACTGCCATTTCCGCGACCCGGGCCAGGAATACAAGGAAACGCTCGAAAGCGGCTCGAAAGCGGCTCTTGCCGGCGGCTTCACGGGCGTCGCGCTCATGCCGAACACAAAGCCTGTCATCGACAGCCCCCTCGGCGTGGCTTATATCCGCCACCATGCGGCCGCACTTCCGGTAGACCTCGAGGTGGTCGGCGCAATGACGCTCGAAAGCAGGGGGGAAAACCTCGCTCCCTACGGAAAATACCGTTCTTACGGCGTCAACGCCATATCGGACGACGGCACGGCTATCCAGAACAGCCAGACCATGAGGCTCGCGATGGAATACGCATCAAATTTCGACCTCCTCGTCATCCAGCATTGCGAAGACAAATCCCTTACCCTGGGCGCCATCATGAACGAAGGCCTTTTTTCCGCAAAACTCGGGCTCAAGGGTATCCCGGACGTCTCCGAAGCGATAACCCTCGCCCGCGACCTCCTGCTTCTCCGCTATCTTGAGGAACACAAACTCCACGATCCGCTGAAACAGCCGCGCTACCATGTTGCGCATATCAGCACCAGAGCAGCCCTCGATCTCGTAAGACAGGCAAAAAAAGACGGCCTGCAGGTCTCCTGCGAAGTGACCCCTCACCATTTCACGCTCTGTGACGAGGACCTCTTCAATGCGGAGAAAAAAGGAAACTATATCATGAAACCGCCCCTCGCCTCGCGTGAAAACCGTGACGCGCTACTTGAAGGCCTCGCCGACGGGACCATCGACTGCATCGCCACAGACCATGCACCGCATGCTTCTCACGAAAAGGAGTGCCCTCCCGACCAGACCTCATTCGGTATCATCGGCCTCGAAACATCCCTGGGCCTCACCTTTGGCGAACTGGTCGAAAGGAACATCATTACCCTCCGGCGGGCAATAGAACTGCTTTCGGTCAACCCGAGAAAGATCATGAACATGAAACCGATCCTTTTCAGGCAGGGCGAAAAGGCAAATTTCACCATCATCGATCCCGCAGAGGAATGGACGGTGACAGCAGACTCCATCCGTTCAAAATCAGCCAATACACCGTTCTTCGGCCGCACCCTGAAAGGCAGGGCAAAGGGTATCTTTCATAAGGGGCAATACCGGGAAAACAACTGAAAACGGCCTCTGAATCCCGGGCTTCTGTGAAAGGAAGACATGTCAGCCAATGCCAGGAGGCTCCGGGAGCTTGATTCAGGGGATACCGGAAACGGAACGGCAAGGGGAAAAACAAATATCGCGACAGGTTTTTATTTATCGGCTTATTTTTTTAAATTTCGCAACAATTTCATGTCAGGAATGATTACAACGCTTCATTAAAAGTATTACTTACAAGTCATGGCAAAGAAACAAACGTTCGGCGACAAGTCAAAAAAGCAGGGTTTCAGCGATATCAAGGTTGCCAAACTGGTTTTTTCCGTAAAATCAGAAAAAAGCAACGCATGGAAATTCGTAGAGAAAAATGTCCGTATCCCTGCCGGTGAAAACGAGCAGGAACTTCTCTCGAAGACCATTGCCGATTACTCGAAAAACTGATCCAGGATATCTCCTCAGGGCATTTTCCGATGCCCTGAGTTCCCCTCTCCGTTATTCTTTCCATCATCCTTCATGACCGCAAGTCCAGGAAATTCAGGCAGCAAACCAGAATCTCCCTGGTTTGAAGAATGGTTCAGTCACCCATTTTATCTCGAGGTCTACAAACACCGCGACAGGGATGAAGCTGCGCTCTGCATAAACACAATCCTTTCCGTGACCGGGCTCGGCCTGAAAACCCCTGAGACGGTATCCATCCTCGATATCGCCTGCGGCGCAGGCAGGCATGCCATCGAACTGGCCCGCCAGGGCTATTGCGTCACGGGTAACGACCTTTCACCCTACCTGCTCGAAGAAGCGCGTAAAGAAGCCGCCGGATGCGGTATCATACTCGCCCTCTCCTGCTGCGACATGAGGGAGATACCCGCCAACGGTGATTTCGACATGGTCGTGCAGCTTTTTACCAGCTTCGGCTATTTCGATACCGAGGAAGATGACCTGCGTGTCCTGAACAAGGTGCTTGGGACGCTCAAACCAGGCGGATGGTATGTGCTGGACCTGATAAACCCGCGGCATCTTGAAAAGAACATCCAGCCTCAGACCTGCCGGTCAGTGGAAGGACTTTCAGTAAAGGAAACGCGAAGGCTCGACGGCGGCAGGGTCCTGAAAACGATTTCGATAACCTCCCCCGACGGGAAGAATGCGGATTTCATCGAATCGGTCAGGCTCTACAACCTCGGAACGATCAGCTCGATGCTCCTGAAAGCGGGTTTCGTGATTGAAAAAGTAGCCGGAAACTATAGCGGCGAACCATTCGAGGAAGAAAATTCGCCGAGAATGATGATTTTCTGCCGTAAGCCGTAAAGCGCTCAGTTGTCGAGCATATTGCGGTCGCGGTACCACTCGAATGCCTTGCGCAGGCAATTTTCACAGGGTTCCCGGCGCATGCCGAGCTCGTTGACGGCCTTCGATGAATCGTAATAAAGATATTCGGACGCCACCCTGAACATCGAAAGGTTGAAAAGTTTGGATACCAGCCCTTTTTCCTTCAGGATATCGATGACCGGCTTGAGAAGCTTTCCCAGCCAGAACGGAAACGGAAAGAGAATACGGGGAGCACCCGTCACTTTCGAAATCGTGTCGGCAAGCTGTTTATAAGTGATGTTGTCGCCGCCGATGATGTAACGTTCTCCGGTCCGGCCCTTTTCCATGGCGGCAATGATCGTTTCGGAAACAATCTCCACGTCGACCACGCAAATACCACCGGTCGGGTAACACGGAAGACGCCTTTTATAGATATCCTTGATCATTCGTCCGGCATTGAAGTTCACATCGCCGGCCCCGAAAACATAAGCGGGATTGACGATCACGCAATCGAGCCCGTTCTTCACCGCATCGGCGACGGCGATTTCTGCGAGGTGCTTGCTCCTGGCATATTCCAGCCCGAGAAGGTCGAAATTCCAGACAGCCGTCTCATCGAGCGGTTTGCCCTGAAACGCGACGCCAACCGCCGAGATCGAACTGACATGAAGGACCCGCCTCACGCCCGAAGCCGCTGCAGCCTGAAGGATATACCGGGTGCCGTCAACATTGATCGGATAGAGCTGCTCGTTCTTCCTGTCACCCATGTAGGTGATGCCGGCAGTATGGTAAACGAGGTCCATCCCCCTGACCGCAGCATCTACGGAAGCCTTGTCGGTAATGTCACCGTATACGAGCCGGACCTTGTCGAGAACTCCAGAGATTGCCGTGAGGTCCGATGTTTTCCGGACGAGAAGAAAAATATCGTCACCTTTCGAAACCAGCTTTTCGACAAGTCTCGAACCGATAAAACCGGTTGCCCCGGTCACAAGGATTTTTTTACTCACGGGCAATGCACTTCAAACGATTGAAAAACAATACTTCACGGTATCTGGACAGCTCACGGAAAGGTTGTACCTATTTCGCGGCTTCACCATCGACGACGATTTTGCCGGCAAGGATCGCCTTCCGCATCTCTTCGACGGCATCATGGTTTTTCGCGCCGACAAGCGATGCGTTTCTGTCGTTATACACATAATCGGTATAACGGCCGTCAAGTCCGAAAACGGATACTCCTCCTCCCTTGAAATTGCCGTTTATGGCATTTTCGATGGTTTTGAGAACCGCCCGGTCGACGGATTTCAGCATGGTTGTGAGAACGAATCCGGGGGCATCCGGTTCCTGGTCCCTGTCGGTGCAGATTACCAGTTTCCGGGTTTCGCGGGCAGCCTCGATAACCCCGAGCCCGCTGGCTCCGGCAGCTTCATAAATGATATCCGCACCCTTTCCGAACTGTCCGAGCGCGAGCTCCTTGCCTTTTGCCGGATTTGCAAAAGCGCTCCCCGTCATACCGATATAACCTGAAATGACCTGTGCCCCGGGATTTACCGCATGGACACCCGCAATGAAACCGGTCTCGAATTTCCTGATAACGCTCGACTCCATTCCTCCGATAAACCCGACCGTGTTTGTTTTCGTCACAAGGCCTGCGATGGCGCCGACAAGGTAAGACCCTTTTTTCTCCTCGAAGACAATGCCCTGGAGGTTAGAGGGGACCTGAACGCCCGGTTTGGGGATATAATCGATGCAGACGAATTTTTTCAGGGGAAAATCTTTCGCTACAGCTGTGATATCGTCGCTGAACAGGAGGCCTACACCGATAATGAGATCGACATCCGGGTCGGACGCCATCTGGCGGAGCGAAGCTTCCCGGTCACCGCCCTCTCCTCGAGGTTCTGCAAAGATGAAATCGATACCCAGCTGTTTTTTTGCAAGCTCGAGGCCGTTATAGGCAGAATCGTTGAATGACTTGTCGCCTCGGCCGCCAACGTCAAAAACCAGCCCGACATGAAGCTTGCCGGTACCTTTTCCGCCATCGGACGGATTTTCCCCTTTGGGTGAGCAGCCTGCGATAAAAAGCAGAAATACGAACAGAAAAAAGAACGGATTTTTCATCTCTCTCTTCCGGAAAAGGTTACGGGTAAATCATCTCGGACGTAATTTTTTTATGAAGCATGAATTTATGAATTTACAACGAATAAAAGGCCGAAGGAATGAAAATTATACGCTCCGGAAGTACTTTAATTCCCGTGAAACGATACCGATTATGGCTGGTGCCCTTCCGATGAATCTTGCTATATTGTTCCAGGCACCCGAAACAGCCCGAACAAATGCGGCATCATGAACCCTTCAGTGAAAATCGTTTTCTTCAGGGGACAGGTCCCTGCCGCTGTCCAGCCATGGCATGGACATGCATTTTCTCACCTTTTCAGGCTCACTGGAACCGCTTCGAAAAGAGAACGGCGCTCTTTTTACGATACCTTCGACTGGCACGCGTACGAAAAAAAGATTGCCATAATCAGAAAAAAGCATACGCTGCATACCATATCGCTCGATTCCGGGCTTGAGACGGCCTATGTCGAGCTGTCTGGATCACCGGCGTCGTTTTTCGTCCGGGAAATACCTGCGGGACAGGTCAGGGAACAGCTGTCTGCCTGCAGCGGCATCCGGGCATTTTCGAAAATTGCTTCGTTCGACGTAGTTCAAAAAACGTCAAGGATCGTCGACAACAACGCCAAGACCATCGGATTTTTTCTGGAAGAAGAGTACTCGACGGCAGGAAAAAATATTGAAAAGCCTTTTTTTTCCCTCTGCTCCGTTCAACCCCTGAAAGGCTACCAGGATGAAGCGGAGGAATTCTCCGAACTTCTGGCTTCACACGGCTCTTTCGGAGATCCTTTCGATTTCCGTGAGCTTTTCAGGCTGCTCATGAACGCGGCAGGCAGGAAAATCCAGGGTTATTCATCGAAAATCAGTCTGCACCTCGACCCTGAAGCTTCTGCCCATGAAAGTGCCCGAAAAGTGCTCCATTCGGCTCTTTCCACCCTGAAGGCAAATGAAGAAGGGCTGAAAAACAATATCGATCCTGAATTCCTGCACGATTACCGCGTTGCCGTAAGAAGGACCCGTTCCCTGCTGAAACAGCTCAACGGTGTGTTCAGCCCGGAAGATACCGGATATTTCCTTGCCGGCTTCTCCGAACTCGGCAAAAGGAGCAACAACCTCCGCGACTGCGACGTTTACCTGCTTCGCAGGGATGAATACTTCAACTCCCTGCCGGACTTTCTCCAGCAACCCCTTGACAGGTTCTTCATCGACCTGGAGGCTTCACGGAAACGGTACCACAGGCAGTTCTGCCGTTACCTCGAATCGGACGAGTGCAGAACCTTCTTCAGTGATTGGGGCAGGTTTCTTGCAAACCCGGCCCTGCCCGGGCAGGATAGGGCACCGGGGGCATCGCTGCCGAGCATCGAGATCGCAAACGCCAGCATCAGGAAAGCCTGGAAAAAAGTTGTCCGCAGGGGACGTATCGCATGCAGGGAGGCGACGGACGACGAGCTTCACGAGTTGAGGATATGCTGCAAGAAGCTCCGGTACCTGCTCGAGTTTTTTGCCTCCGTTTACCCCGTTGAAACTGTCACCCCAGTTATACGGCAGCTCAAGGAACTGCAGGAAAACCTCGGAACGTTTGTTGACTATGCCGTTCAGATACGATTTCTCCGGGAAAAGCTTGAAACAATCGTTCATGGACCGGAGAGCCACCTGTTCGCGGCATCGACAGGCGGCCTGATCACCACCCTCAACCGGCAGAAGGAAGAAACGCGTGCGCTCTTCCATAAAGCCTTCAGAGCGTTCGACGATCATGAGACCCGCCGACGCTTTTCCGAACTTCTTGAAAACGAGTCCCTGAAATGAAAACTCTTGCATTATACAGCATCAAGGGCGGTGTAGGAAAAACAGCTGCGGCGGTCAACCTCTCATGGCTTTCGTCAGGGCCTCAATCCCCGGTACTCCTCTGCGACCTCGACCCGCAGGGGGCAAGTTCCTTTTATTTCAGGATCAGGGCTTCAAAAAAATTCACCGGCGAGAAATTCCTCAAAGGATCAAAAAAAATCATCGAAAACATCAGGGCTACCGATTTCGAAAACCTCGACCTGCTTCCTTCGGATTTCTCCTTCAGGAACCTCGACCTCGAGTTGTCAGAAGAGAAAAAACCGCTCAGGAAGCTCAGGAAAAACCTGCTTGAAGTTGGAGAAAACTACCGTTACCTCATTTTCGACTGTCCTCCGAACCTGACCCTGCTTTCCGAAAGCGTTTTTTCCGCTTCCGACGTGATTATCGTGCCGGTAATCCCGACCATACTTTCTATGAGGACCTACGACCAGCTGACCGGTTTTTTCAAAGCGAACGGCCTCGACACCACAAAAATCCTGGCATTTTTCTCCATGGTAGAAATAAAGAAGAAAATGCACCGGGACATCGTCGCCGAAATCAACGGCAGGCCGGGATTTCTCAATTCGATGATCCCCTACAGTTCCGATATAGAAAAAATGGGCATCTACCGCTCCCCGCTCGGTGCGGTTCATCCGGGTTCGCCCGCATCACGGGCATACCTTGCGCTCTGGGAGGAAGTACGCTCCCGGATAGGTGATTGAAACGGGAAAATCCCTCCGGCATTCATCCTTTCCGTTTTCTCGCGAAGGCGATAAACATGGAAAGTGCCGTCAGCATGACCGGACGGAACCTCACGTTACGGTTCGAGCCGGAGATGGCGCGGATTTTCGGGACCAGGACGGCTGCAACCTCTTCAGGGGTCCTGGCAACAAGCCGGAGCACGGACAAAGTCTGCGGCGGCGTATCGCGAAGCAGCAGAGGTGTCAGTACCAGCCCCGGGCTGAGCTCGTGAACGCCGATAGAGGTTTTTTCCTGTTTCCTGAACTCCCGCGTGAGGAACCCGGTAACCAGCGCCACCCCTCTTTTCGAAGCTTTATGCGGAATGTTCGAACGGGAAAGCATTGCGCCCGCTTGCGAAAAACCCATATTGAAAATGTGGTAGGAAGGTTTTTGCGTAACCGGCTGACCGTCCATTACCTTCACAGCCGCAGCACAAAGCAGGAGGGTTCCTGAAAGGTTTGTCATGCCGGTCTCGAGGATATCTTCCGGGTCGAGTTCCCACAAGGGCCGCTTCTTCATCCCGGCTGTCCCCGCATTGTTTATCCAGCGGTCGATCCTGCCGATCATGCGGGAAGCGTAGCTTGCGAATCCGTCAACCATGACCGGATCGCGCACGTCGCAGACCATGCCGCCGAGAACAGCACCGGGAAAATCCTGCCTGAGAGAAACCATTGCCCGGTCGAGCTTTTCAGGGTTCCTCGCAGAAATCACGACCTTGTCACCGGCTGCAAGAAATTCACGTGCAAGTGCGTACCCGATACCTGAACCGGCGCCGGTTATGACGATCCCGAGCGGATCCGCTTGATGAGCGGGCTCAGTCCTCACATCCCCCGGATTTTTTCAGGGGGAAGTCGGATACCGGATAATTTTCCCAACCCGGTGCATCGAAATGCCACCACTCCGTCGGAAAAGGCTCGAAACCTTCGGCTTTCATCGCAGCTTCAAGAACACCACTGTTCCTGAGGGCTTGGGGAGCAGCTCCCTTCCAGTCACGGTGAGCTTTTACGGAAAAATCGTCATAGGAGGTCGGCATAAGCAACGGCTTGCCTGTCGAATCTGCAAGGCTGACATCGACGGCTGCTCCTCTGTTGTGTCGGGACCCTTTCGACGGATCGGCGACATAGCGCTCATCCGGCATGATTTCCCAGAAGCGTTTCTGAACCGTGAGCGGACGATAACAATCGAACACGATCAGGCGGTATCCCTGCCTGCTGAGCGCCTGCTGCACCCTGAGCAGACGCAAAGCCGCATCTCGCCTCAGCAGGCATCGTGCTACAGGATAAATGGCCTGGCCGGTGAAATTGTTATTCGTGGCGTACCGGATATCGAGGACAATAGCCGGTTCGAGTTCCCCCACATCGACAAAATCAATGCTTTCGGCGGCATAAACCGGAAATGATGCAAGAAAGAAAAAAAGAAAAGCGGCAATACGGTTTTTCATGATGGGGATATAATCTTGCTGACCGGAGGTAAGGCCTGGTCAGATGCCGGTATGGCGTTTCTCCAGGAAACGCGCAAATCGTAATCTATTATTGGCAGTCATCTTCGTTCATCTCCCGGAACGGAAGCCAGAAACGGTATATATCGCTGATGCTTTCGGCAACCATCTTCCCGAGCTGCTCCCGCTGGTCACCGGAAAGGCTTTCCGAACGCGGGTCCCTGCCTGAAAGCAACAGAAGTGGGCCAAGAAGCATGGCGGTCTGCTCCCCTTCTTCATCGGTCATTTCAGCCATTTCGATGAGGGGGACCCAATCTTCATAACGCATCTCGATGCCGATCATGAAGGCATGGGCCCATTCCTGGACGGCACATTCCGCATCCTCGTCACAGGCATAAGTGCTGAGCTCGAAGAGTGGCCTGAACGTTTCGGGGTCTTGCCGAAAAATAACAGCAATGGTATTCCGGTAACGAAGAGCGAGCGCAGCAATCCTCTGCATCGTTTTTTCTGCTGATCCCTCAGAGGAAATGCCGTCCGGTTCACTCCCGAACACAACAGGGATCCACTCTTCGGGAGCGATCGCCACAGGCCCGACAACAAGTGCGGTAAGGAACCCGTCAAGAGCGTCGAGGTTCATCGAGCCCGACGGAAGCTCATTGGAAACAAGTAATTCCTCGAGTTCGAGCAGTTCCTGCTCGGAAAGCGGATCGTTATTGCTGTCGAATCCTCTCATAAGATCGGAAATTGGAAATTCAGTCCCTTGCTGTATGGGTTACGGGTGTTTTCCAGAATTTGAAGTTACCATTCCCGGGGTTAATTAGGAAAACCGCAAACAAGAAAAGATTCCTTAATCGGGGGTAACCTCAGGATTGATTTATTCAGGGAAAAGTCCTAAAGTGAGGTTTGCAATTTTTTTAACAAGGGGAGCCTCCGTTCCTTTTATTGCCACGGATGAGCTATGGAAAAACCGGTTTTCGACTTGTCACTCCTGTTTCTCGGCAAAAAACTAATCAGCCTGCGCCCGCTTTTTTCTGCGCTTTCAATACCGCTCATCGTTTTTCAGCTCTCTTTGCCCTGCAACGCCAGCTGTACAGAAAAATCCGAACCGTTTTCTCCTGCCCCCGCGTCCATCGAGCATCCGGTAACAGGCCGGAATTCGTTCACGGCCTCCATGCAGGGATTTTTCAAGGATGTCTGCCAGTATTTCAGGACCAGCTACCGCTGGGGCGGTCAGAATCCCGGAGGTTTCGACTGCTCGGGCTTTGTACGTTTCATGTACGACAAGGTTTTCAATATGCAGCTTCCCCGGACAGCACGGGAAATGGCTGCTATCGGTAATAAAGTACAGAGACAGGAACTGAAACCGGGCGATCTGGTATTTTTCCAGACCAGGGGAAAAGGCATCAATCATGTCGGCATTTTCATCGGAGCCGATACGTTCATTCACTCTTCACTTACCAGAGGAATCACCGAAGACCAGCTCGAGGACAACTATTACGACAAAAGCTTTGTCGGCGGCGTACGGCTTCTCGATACAGGAAAAAACAAACCGTTTCCCTCCGGGCATCAGCGGAAGGCAATGGGAAAGCAAGAGAATTCCTGAGCGTTTATTCTCTGTATATCCTTCTTCAGCGATTTTCCGTTCACCTGAACATTCCAGGAGCTGACATCTTTCCCGCCCATCCATCCTGAAGGGAAGATATCGTGGTGCCCCGACAGCGAAATCACTCTTGAAAATGACCCGTTATTTCCTCTGGTACGCCAGGAAAAGACGGACTTGAAAACGTCCGGGGATGTCAGGAAAAGATGCTTTTTTACCGTATGTTACAGGATAATTTCGACAAACGATTTTTCACGAAACCAGGGATGAACCGACTTTAACTCGACATCGTAAAGCGTCCGTCAAGGAAGCTTCCGGTTGCGTTAACCGAAGAATAACATCCGCTTATTGTATGAAAACCGCAGTAAAATATTCCATAATTGCCATACTCTCTCTTGCTGCGGCAGCCGTTCTCCTGTTTTCAAGCCTCGGTTTCGTCGTATCCCGATTTTCCAGGACTCCCGATAAAGCTGACGTCATTGTGGTTCTCGGCGGAGACAACGGCTTGCGCGTTCGCAAGGGAGCCGAACTATACAGGAAGGGATATTCCAGGCGCCTGCTGCTGACCGGTATCGACGAACGCTTTTACAAGCCGGGCCATCCCAACTGGCGCGAACGCATGAGCATGTCGCTTGGGGTTCCCAGAAAAGCTATCATGATCGATACCAGTTCAAAATCCACCTGGGAAGAAGCTGTAAACACCTCTGAAACCATGAAGAAAAAGGGGTGGAAAAGTGTTCTCGTCGTCAGCGATCCGCCCCACATGTTTCGACTGCACCAGACCTGGACAAAAGCTTTCGCGGGGTCTCCCGACACTTTTATCCTTGTCGCCACGGAACCCCCCTGGTGGAATCCCCTCTTGTGGTGGATGAACAGGAAAAGTTTCCAGTTCGTCATCAGCGAGATGAAAAAAAACCTCTTCTATACCGTGATGTATTACTGAACTACCGTTATCCACGATCCCGGATTTCTATTCCCTCCTTGTCGATTCATCTCTCTTCTGCAGCGATATCCAACCGGCATATGCAACTCGAGGCTTGAACAAACAGCGTAAAACTCGTTTTGCCGGGGCCATACCGAAGTCATACCGAAAATATCCGGCAATGGATAGCTGGACGACTTCCCATTATCTCGAACTGATCCTCAGGCCAAACACCCCAAGAACGATCATCAGTAAAAAAAATATTCGCAGCACGTCTTTCGATTCACCGAACCAGAGCATGCCTGCAATCACAACACCCGCCGTCCCGATACCGGTCCATACGCCATAGGCGGTCCCCATCGGAATCTGTTTCATCGAAAGAGCAAGCAGATACATACTGATCGCCATAAAAAGTACCGTAAGAACTCCGGGCACTGTTTTCGTAAAACCTGAAGAATGTTTGAGCGCGATAACCCATGCGCATTCAAACAATCCAGCTATAAGCAATAGCAACCACGACATTTTTCCCCCTTTGGGATTATATATTTTCAGATTATCTGATGACTTATTGCGATCCTTATACGCGGACCGTTCGATCGATTCACATCATGAACCTGGAGTTTGCCTGCTTTATCGAATGAGAGCGAACTCTCCTTCAAACGTCACAGCAGGATTTCCTTCTGTCCCGATAACAGAACGGATCAAAATACGGGCCCTCCCTTTCATCCTGTAAACATCGAGAAAACCCATGTACAGTTCTTCGGATGGCATTGAACCGGTTGCCAGGATATCACCGGTAACCGGGCTGAGGTATTCGACACATCCTTTCCCTATAACGATACTCCCCTTCACGCCTTCCTCGCGCAGTCGCAGGAAAAGCAGCCCCCAGCACGAAAGCACACATGCGATATACAGGCTTCCGCCGAATGCCGTCCCAAGATGATTGAAATTATTGGCCAGCGGGGCAAGGATCGTGAGCTGCCGTCCATCATACTTTTCAACGGTGATGCCCATCGCCTTTGTCAGAGGAATTGCCTTTGTGAGTATATCCTGAAGTTTCTTTTCCATGACTCTGAAAGATGATAAAGGGACGTTATACGGTCATTTTCATCAGGAATGACCGGCAAAACATGATTTTTTGTGGAAACTTACGGTTTTCAGAAGAAAAAAACCGTTCGATCATGACACTTAAAAAACCTTCTTTCTTGATAAGGGATAAATTCACCAATCCCGGAACATATCCGGATATTCCATCTCATTGCAGACGAACCGGAAGCGTAATACAACCGAAACAGCGAAGCATAAACAATCGAATCCATATCTCGAAATTATGTATATTGATACCCTTTCGTTCCCCCGTCAGACATGCGCCCAGCAATTAAAACGAACTCATAGAGGCATTTCTTATCAAAAAGAAACATCGCCATGGAGAAAAAAAACAGAAAGCCCTTTCAGCTTGTCGATGATATTTACAGTATCGGCTGCTGGATAACCGGCTCAAAAGAAGACGCCGCGGAGCTGATTGAAAAAACATATCTCATCATCGACCCCGAAGCAACCGAGATCGATGTTTTCAAAACGTTCAGGCACTGCCTGCTGGATAGCTTAAAGGGAATATCCTGTATTCCGAAACCTTCCTGCAACGACATGGAAAAGCTCGGTTATAAACTGATAAAACAGGATGCAGAAGTGAAACTAACGGTTCTCCTCGCAGAAATTTCCGGTCTGTCGCCCGTTGAAATTTCAAAAATCATGGGAAAGTCTGTCGAAGAGGTCAAGTTCTGTCTGACAACGGGTCGAAAAAGGTTTGCAACTGATCTCATAATACTCGATGGACGATCCAAAAGCCCCGGCAAAGGTTGAGGCACATGCAACTGCTGCCTGCACGGCAATGGATTTTCGTATCGTTATTCTCCCTCTTTTTCTCTGCTGAACAACAAATGATTGTCCATGAAATACCCATCACTTATAGTACACCAGCTGCCCCCTGAAACAGCTTCGAAACTCTCCGGCATCAATTTGCTGCTCACCTGCTGCAACTCTTCTGCAGTGCAGGAATAGCCGGCATCATTGACGGCCCTTACCCGTAAATCAATGTCATCAAGAGAGAGGATATCCTTACGGAAGGATTCGTCGGATTTCATTTTTTCAATGCAAGCCTTTGCCTGTTCCAGAGACATCTCGGGCTCCTTCTTTTATGAGTTGAAAAAAAAGCACATACGTATATTCCACTTTTTTCTTTCAACTCAAGCAAGCGAATCCCCTATAATTTTCACCGATATCCCGCAAAAAAACATCAATGCTTCACATCGAGATAGGAAACCTCGCAAGAAGCGATATTGTTCCCGGTATTGCAATCTTCTCCTGACTTGTAGGGAGAACCGTCCTGCCTGATAACACGCAGGGTGAAGAGGCGGATGGCATTGGGTGCCGCAGCAACCGGTGACCATCCCCCGAAATCGGGGATCTGATAAGAAGTGTTGACCGCAAAGGACTCTCCAGCCTTGAGAACGGTAAATGGCTTGCTGACGAGGACATCGGAAACACCGCTCATCATATAGGAGTACTTGGGCGCATAGGCGAGGTTCATGATGAGTTCGGCAACGGAGGATGTGTTGAAGTTTCCCTTGCCTACATTGGTGACCGTTCCGGAGATGGTAACAAGGCCGTTCGCACCCTTGCTGACCATCAGGCTGGCCTTGAGGTCGGCACAGAGCTTGACATTGTTGTTCAGTACATTATTCTGCAGGATATTTGGGGCGGCATTGATCGGACCAGGTGAAGTCAGAAGAAAAAGACCGGAAAAAAATATCGATAAGAACTGCCTGGATTGTTTCATGAGTTTCTCCTTTTTTTAACAATAATTGCAGGACTTCTCCCGGAAAATTACACAAAAAAGAAAATGTTCCCGACAAATTATCGTTATCGGCTCCCTGATTTTCGCCAGCGCTCGATCGTGAAATATTTCGTCTTCCGATCGGGATTTTTCAGCTGTAATCAAACCTGATGGCCAGTTTGATGCAGTTATGACGGAAGCATCTGGAATGGAGGCAATCAATAAGGCTTGAAAACAACGGGTTAAAGCCTGCAAACAGAATTGACCGCTTCACTTAAAAGCGGGCCGAAATCGCAATGGCTCTGCTGATTTCTGTCATTGCCTGTCCTGGACATTCCCTGGCAGTTTCATATCAAGATCAAACTCATATTTTCCTGAAACCTTGCATGGAAGTTCAACAGGAATGGTCATTTTTCCTTGGCCATTATCCTCGACGTAAATGACGTAAAGCCCGTTTCTCAAACCGTTGATCCGGTAATATCCGAAATCGTTTGTCAGTCCCGATCCTGCCGGTTCCTGTTGGCCATCTCTTCGGACCTTCACCAGAACTCCTGCAATCCCGTTGCCTTTTTCGTCACTCAGCTGCCCTGAAATGCCGTATTCAGCATGCAATGGAATGTTCACTTTCGTTATGCCACAGCCACGCACTTCAACAATCCTCGTTTTCTGGTCAGGACTGACATCAAGGGGAAGCGATTCAGGATCGACCGAAACCCTGTAAAGGCCGGGTTTGAGGTTCCCGATAAAACAGCTTCCGTTCTCCCTGTTCTGAACCATTCTGTAGCCATTCACCAGTATCCCGATATTACGGACTTTGCTCTTTTCGACATTCGACTCGTGTTCGGGCTGCAGTTCACCGGCAATGCCCCCCCTGTTCAGGGTCAACGAAGACCTGCTGATAGGCTTCAGCCTCCTGCCTGACCAGCCGAAATCCCATGTAAGGGAGCAGAAGAAAGCATGCTTTCCGGGCAGGATGACGTCCTCAGTCGTCCGGTCAAGATCGAGCTGCAACGTATTGGGAATATTGTACTGATAGCTCAATGCCACATCAAATCCTGCCTGCACCGACCTGTGATAGGAAATTGAGGCTCCGGTCTGGGCCCTTGACCGGGAAGCTATAAGCTCGAACAACGCTTTCCTGGTATCGGTCGGATACCAGTCGAGATATGCCGTGCTCAGGCGATCGTTCGTCTTTGTGTAGTATTGGTTGGAAAGCCTGAGGTTTATATGGCCGGTGGACTGCCAGAGAAGATTTGTATCGATTTTTTTCGAATCATAAGAGACATTAGCCGACAGCGTACTGGAACCATAATACGCAGCCTCGTATCGGTAAGCTCCGTTCTGATCGTAATCCGGCGTAATGGAAAAACGGAACCCGGGCCTGAGAAAAAAGGAACCTCCCGGACGAAGGTATTCGATTCTGCTTCCCGGGCTCTCTTCCCGTCGGCCGAAAAGGGAAAAGTTGAAATTTTCCAGCGCATTCCAGGAAAAACGCAAAAACTGGCGGGTCAACTGCGATTGTTCGTCCGACTGGAACCCCTGTTCATAACGGGTGCTCCCCAGAAGCAAATCGGAACGCTTTCCCCGCCGCTCGATAGTGAAATCGGTACCGCAGTGTTCATTGGATGAGGCCGCATAGAGAGAAGCATTCCACTTGGAGCCGATCGACAATACAGCCCCGGCCAGGATATCGCTGCCCTGGATCGATTTGCCCGCCTGTGCTGCCGTCTCCACGGTAAGCCATCTGCTCACTCCATACTGCAGATGAGCATACGAAATCGGAAATCCTGAACTCCGGGATTCGTTGCGGAGCAGTGGATTCCCGGTCGTGCCGATCCCGCCGCTTGCAAGGATGGTGTTCGCTTCAAGTGACCGGTTTGAGACAGACTGGGTAAAGTCAAGGACAGCTGCAGGTTTTTCAAGAATTGAACTTTTGTAAAGATAAACCTCGGTCCTGCGAAAATCCATTCCCATCTCTACTTTGGGGAAACTGAACCGTCCATCCATGAGGATGGTCTGCCGGGCCACCGCTTTACCGTCGAATCGCAACTCCGCTATGCCTGCTGGAGGTCCGTTTCCTTCGATGTTTCTCATCTGGGCACTGTTGAAAATCATGAAGGCGTCCTGGACAGATGTGAACGGCTGGTCGAAATACGGCCGAACATCCCTGTTGCTCCAGCCAAACTGCAGACCTGTAAAATCGCGGGCAGCAAGAAGCGTTGAACTTTCGGTAGTTGCCGTGCCAAGCCGGAAGGCCGTATGTTCTCCGAGCAGCGTCCAGTGAAAGCGGCACAGGTCCATCCGGGCATTGGGGTCACCCTGAAAATCCATGTCCCAAACACCGCCTATAGCCCTGCCTCCGGACTGAACGTCAAGATTCCTGTACGATGACAGCCCGGAATCATTTGCATACTGGTATTGCGCATGGACAAAAGAAAGGGCTGTTCCGGGTCCGTAGACATCCGGTAACGGAACAGGCCTTGTCGATGAAGAAGAAGCTGAAGGCACCCAGGGAATCCTGAATTTCACGGCAAAAAGCGACTGGTCGAACGAAGGAGAAACCTTGAATACCTCATCGAGCATCCTGAACGAAACATACCGCTGGCCGTCGATCGCGCGAAGCTTTACCGTATCGAACAGGATGTTGCCGATGGTCGTTGAAAAAGCGACAATGCCGTCATGCTCCTCCAAAGCAGGAAAACCTGATATCGACAGAAACTTTTTCCATGGAACCCAGAACTCTCCGTCAAGAAACTGGACCGTCATGTTGCCATAATACCGCCGAGCGACATATAACCCTGTCAGCAGGGCGCTGCTGTTGTTCAGTGTTGCCGGACGCGGCGTCATGACGTTGCCTGCCTGAACGGGCGGAGCGGCAACCTCGTTCTGGTGGCTTTCCGCAAAAAGATCGGGCGGGGCGCCTAACCAGAAAAACGCCGAAACGACAATCCCGAACCGTTGAATCGACTTTGCCAAAATTTTTTCATTGGAAAAGTTTTTCAACGGGCTTTCCATCAAGCTCGCCGAAGACAGCAACGATATACGGACCGCTGTTTTGGGGAATGTTCAGCTTCAGGTTGTAACTCCTCTCGGTTTTCGGCAGAACGGGATCTCCCGGAAAGAACCCCTGTGCAAGGTAGCCTGAGGGTTCATGGCCGGGTTCGATGATATCGGGAAGTTTTTTCAACGCCCCCAGCCCTGAAAACGCGTTTTTTTTCCAGGCGACATAGCGGCCGCGAAGGCGTGCATGGACGTTCCCTTCATTGAGAAGATGCAGGGAGATGGTTGACAAAGCCCTGTTGAATGTCATATCGGTAATCTTCGGTGAACGGACGACCGGGGCCATATAGGCGTATATCCCTACACCCAGTTTAGCCGTGATGAGCAGGCCTTTGCCTGCATCTGCAGGATCGGACTCCTCTATCAGGTAGAGCATCGCCCTGTATTCACCGGGCTCCGGCTTTACCCTCGGGCTGATCGAAAACCGTATGGTCTGTATCCCGCCCGGCTCTATCGTAAAGCGTACCGGATTCAAGACCATCCACTGATCGAGGGTTTTTGGCGAGGACTGAATCAATTTGAGCTGATGCCGCTCATCATAGGTCCAGGAATAGAGCTCGACCCGCATGGTGACGGGCCTGTTTTTCAGATTCGTTACGATGAGAGACTTTTCGACAGGTTCGTTGCCGATTTCAAGTTCGAACATCGCCGGGTAAATCCCGAACTGGGGTTTCAGATAATCTTCTTCAGCGTTGGCTTGTCGGGGGAAAACACTGCATAGCAGAAGTAATGCGACAAGAAACAACTTTTTCATATCAATAAAATACTGTTGTTGTGAAAGTACTCCGATAGGTGCCACTGTACCTGACATTGCTCAGATCGATCTGCAGATTGAGCGTCCTTATCAGGTAATAGGTATTCCCGCTTTGATTCCACTGAAGAACCCCCGGAACGATAGTCACCGGAATCGTTGCCGTAACCGGTGTTGTTGTATGGGCAAGTGTCCCGCCGGAACTTCCGCTGCTTGCGAATGCGTAGGTTTCATGCTCGTTGCCGGTGTTGAAATTATTTTTATCCGCCAAGGTCATCCGCAGTCGCCAGATATAATCGCTATAGGATGTTTCAAGCGTCTTTGACAACAGACCGCCGCCGGTCACCGTCCCACCCACACTGACCGGCACGGTGACCGGTGAATTGCTCAACTGAATATCGAGAGGGTTCAGCTGAACCGAAGTTATCCCTGTCTGCAAACTGACACTCGCCGTGGTGGACAGCCCAAAATCGCTCAAGGCGAGACCGACCGTTTTGGATGTGACGATCTGACAGGTTATCGCGGCGCCTGCATCGGTTACTGTTGAAAGCCCGATCAGCGCCGTGACGAAAACCGGTAAAAATCGAACAGCACGGAGAATACCGGAATTCCGTGCTGTTCCGGGGAATAATTTCCCAGTCATCGATTAATTGACGGTAACGGTAATGCTGTATTGACCGCCGGTATAGTCTCCTGATTTGACGCCAGGAGAAATCGAATTCAGGGCTGTCATATCGAGGGTCATGCCGACATTGCCATAAACGGGAGTCATGCCGTTTAATGGAACAGTAATACTCGAACCAGCCGCAACTGAACCTGATGAAACATTCAGGCCGGAAATCGGAATATTTTTTCCCGAGTTGGTGACTGTTGTCGTCTGGTTTGATGTTCCGGCAATTGCGACCCCTGCGCTTCCCGATGCAGATATTCCCCTGATTGCCCAAATGTTGGGGACAGTAAGGGATTTGCTGGCAGAATACGGTGCCGTGAACGGAGACACCGTAAGGGTCGGGTTTGGGTCAGTATCGGTTTCCGTCCATGAAACAGCCGCAGTGCTGGTGGTTGTCGAACCTGCATCTGCCAGGATAACCTTGAGGCTTGTCGGATAATAGATTACGACATAAGGTGGTACGGTTACCGTAAGGGTCGTTGTTGCCGTCTGGGATGCCCCCCGGGCATCATGGTTCGGCAGGTAAAAACACGCGGCCGCAACAACGGCCACGCCCATGAACTTAAGCAGTTTTTTCATGTCAGTGGAAGTTTGAGGGTTGTAAATACTGAGGACTGCTTGCAGGAGAAATAAAAAATTGGGGTTTCGGCACATGCCGAAACAAGGGCAGCAGATAGGGTCCGAAAAGAAGAAAAAGTTCGAAATGAAGTGGCGGAATCCAGTGAACGGAGAGAGCATTCCGCATCCGTCGCCAAACATCCGTTTGCTATTTTTTCGATATATTGCGTTATTGTAAGCATGCATCTGTCAATCAGGCGATTTCCCCCAGAACTCTCCCTTTGAAACTTACTGGCCGCAATGGCAAACGACATAAAAGACCCGGTCTCCGATTTTCCACGATCCGATTTCTTTTTTGCGAAATCAGAATATCAACGTATTATCACGAACAGTTTCGAGTGTGCAAAGTGGAATCAGTGTATAACAGGAACGAAACAGCTTGAAAATCACTGGAATTCATGATTATAAAAGAATTTAAGGAAAGTTCACCTTTTGTGAAAAGCAATTTTCAAAATGTGAATAATATAATTGACCGGGCAAAGGAAGCCCTTGGGGTAAGCCTCGACTCGGATTTTGCGAAAAAAATCGGAATTCTGCCGAGCACCCTGACGAACTGGAGGAAACGGGGGACGATCAACTATCCCCTGCTCATGTCCAAATGCATGGGCACAAGCCTTGACTGGCTGATAAGCGGCAGCGGCGAAAGAAGGCCGGCATCCGTGAATACCGCCGAAACCTCAGCAGACAGGGAAAACCTGCGCATCTCCTATCTGGAAAACCAGATAAGGGAATTGTTCAACCTCTATCACGAAAAACTGGAGCAGAACCCGCTGACCGGACAACTGGTCGAAATCCCTCTCTTCACGCACCTCGTTCCGGACGGTTCCTATAGCGATCCCAGGCAGGTTGACCGGTACATGGTCGTATCGAAAGAGTTCGTCAGAGATAAAAATGCCACGTTCGCGATAAAGCTGCCTGACAACAGGATGGCTGGTGAGGGATTCATGCAGAATGACCTGCTGATCGTCGATAAGGGCCTGCCGGTCAGGGACCGGTGCCTTGCCGTCGTGATGCACAAGGGTGTGCAATCGCTGAAAAAACTGTTCCTCCGGGAAGGGATACTCTGCATCGCGCCGGGCCAGGACCCGGATGAGCTGACACAGGTCAGCCTCGGAAAGGATTTCAGGCTTCTCGGCATCGTCCGGAAAGTTGTCCGTGAGCTTTACTGAACCGAACAGGATGGCCCATGCCCTGTCGGTCAGGGCTTGACATGTTTCAGAATGGACTCGAGTTGAGGGAACGAGTCGATGATGAAAGTCGGGCCGAGAGAGCGCAACTCATCCAGTGAATTGCTCCCGTAGGTAACAGCGCAGGTATCGACAGATGCTCGCTGCCCCATTTCGATATCGTAGACGGTATCGCCTACCACAAGGCATTCCCGCGCCGGGATATCGAGCGCCTCGAGAGCAAGTTCCACCATATCGGGTGCCGGTTTTGTGCGCTGTACATCCTGCGCCCCGGCAATGAAGGAGAATCCCTCGTAAATTTCAAGATGACGCATCATCGCAAGGAGCCCCGGCTTGCTCTTGCTCGATGCGACGGCAAGCAGATAATCCCGCCGCAACCGCCGAAGGGTCTCCCGAACACCGGCAAACAGGCTCGTTGCATCGTACGAGACCTCGTTATAGTGCTTCCGGTAAAGATCGGACGCATCAGGAGCCTCATCAGGCGCGAGCCCGAGCCCCATTTCAATCGTGCTCCGCAACGGGAGGCCTATGCCCTGCCGTGCACGTGACCGGTCGATGCCCGAAAGCCCAAGGTCGCGAGCGACAAGCTCCAGGGAAAGCATGATACTTGCCTCGCTGTCGGCCAGTGTCCCGTCAAAATCAAAAACGAGGAGTTTGTATTTCATACACCAGTTGCAGCTTCAGCTTGAATAATCACGATTATAGCAATGATTTTGCACACGCTATCGAAATTGACGCTGTTTATGAAAACCTTGAATCCTGCCTGAACCGACAACTTGCGAATTGTTGTACATGGCCCTTTCCATTTTCGAGAACGGTCCCGTTCCCCTGAAAGGTATTCTAAAAAAATATTTCACATAATTCTGGAAATACGTGCCAATGTTCCGCACCTCCACACCGGCAATGCGGGACTCGTGGTGGTGTATTTATTGTGCTTCCATGGTATACCTGTTTCAATTCATCGAGATTGAAGTATATTTATGGCCATATACATTGTATAACCCGCAATAAAAGGAGGCTCCCATGTCCATAGACCAGGCGAAGGCATTTCTGAAGGAACTGGCAAGAAATCAGGAGTTGCAACAAAAACTTTCCGACTCCGCCACAGCCGATGAACGGATGCAGCTGGCAAAAGAGGCGGGCTTTGAATTTACGGCCGAAGAGTTCAACAACGCCCACTCGGAGTTATTCGCTGAAGATCTCGATTCCGTTTCCGGAGGTGGCTGGGCCTGTGGTACGACCTGTGGCACTGAATGCGGTAAATTATCTCAGACAGTTTGCGGCTGAAGGGGCCGGAAACATCCGCTCCTGATTATTCGGCGAAATGCCCGATGCCGATACCCCGGAACCCGATACCATAGGGTTTTCCGGTAGTTGGCATGTGACGAATGTTCATGAATGAGGGGAATTGAATGAACAGCGCTTCAGATATCATCGCCTGGAACAGACAGGCCCTGTAAGGGATCACAGATCAGGAGAATTACCGGTCTGGAAGCATTTTCAGCGAACAGCCGATAAAACCTTACTTTCACATCGGTCACCTTTCGATACCGCTGATATCCGGATACCATATGAGCACAGGTGCGATTTTGAAAAGAAAAAATCGAAATGCAGATCGCACTCTTGTGCAGCATTAAAAAGGACGATGACAAATGGCAGGAGCGTAGCCGGGTTATTTCAGCAGATGACTGCAAGTTCGATTTCGGTTAGCCACAGGTATCGCTGCAGATACATTCCCATCAATTTCTTTATGCAGGATTCCCGTCACATCCATTCTCGGCGTCTTCGCTATACTTTTCCGCTTTATTCTGGGGCGTCCCATTCGTGGTCTCAAAAACAAAATCAGGCAACATTGCTCTCGGATGTTTTTTCGTAAAGCACTTTGCCAACCCGATCGATATGATCGAGCACATCCGGATCTGTAATTGAACGAAAAAGAGAAATGTCGAAAGAGTATGGCAGTAACAGGTCGTCAATATCGTCCATTATGTGATAGAGAACCTTCAAATCGAGATCATCACCGCCAATGAGGGTCAGATCGATATCAGAACCCGCTTTATAGTTTCCTTTTGCCCTGGAGCCATAGAGCACAACTCTCTCGACCTGCCTGTAGCGGGAGATGACAGCATTGATTTGTGAGATGGTTGGTTCTTCAAGTCCGAATTTCATTCCTCTGTCTCCTTTACCATCGGAAGAAGCTTGTCAGCGAGCCGATTGAACGCTGCATGAGACCGGATTCGGATTGCCAATGCTATTTCTTCAGCTATCTCCGGATTGTAGGTATGGGATGTCAGGTTTCTGCTTTTTATCATCTCCATCCAGACATCACCGTCGTCGATCAATCCCCGCTTGAATGCTTCGCGGGTAGTATCCCTGGAACCATAGAGCGGCTGAACTCCCTTGTTTTCGAGAAAATCCTTCAACGTATTCCAGCCGAGTTCATGGGTATATTCAAAAGACTGAATCAGCCCCTGTTGCTCAAGTTCGCTCAAGGTTCGTTGCCCGGCCAGTTCGACAGCACGATCCAGTTGGCCGAAAGCCTGCATGAAATGTTTGAACCGCTGAACCCAGCGGATATCTTCATTGTTCATAGCGAATCATGGTGTTAATAGCCGCCGACAATTTTTTCCAGCAACGGAATTCTATGCAATCAAGTTCAAGTAAAGTGTATTACACCTGTAAATCAACCGGATTTTCTGCACGAAACCATACAGAAGAAAGGTACGGAATAATTGTCTCAATCAGAGAAGCGGATCAGATGTGCCCGGTTAAACAAAAAAGCCAATTGCAGGACGGGGTTCCCTGACTTTTTTTATCGATTGTTCTTTCAAGGATAACATATCGATCAACAAGCGATGCTCCGTGAGTAAAGCTTCGATCATTCGAGTCAGTTCCTGTAAAGAGTACCGTTATTTTGTCTGGAACTTGATGTACGATAACAGCAGGCACGTTCCATGCGATCAACGAACAATATTCCCGTGCTCGATTCCCCGAACAATCACATGATGCAGGGTTCCCGGAGCGCCAGGTTCCGGCTCACCTGACGACCTGTCGATCGTGCAAGTATCTCTTACGACTTATACCTGAATGAGGCGAATGCGTTGGAAAAAGTTGCAGATACAACGGCAGGAAATAAAAAAAGGCGACTACGGAACTTGCCGTAATCGCCTATTGTGTCGGGGTGGCGGGACTCGAACCCACGACCTCTGCGTCCCGAACGCAGCACTCTACCAACTGAGCCACACCCCGATTGTTACTACCCTGTGCCCTTGGACAGACTCGAACTGCCGACCTTTAGTTCCGGAAACTACTGCTCTATCCACTGAGCTACAAGGGCTCGTTACCTCGCACCAATACTTACAACGAGGTCTCTAATGTAATAATTTCCGGGACTTCGGAGAAACCTTTTTTCTCTTTTTCAGTCATTTTTTTTCAACCCCGGAATAACAAGATACGTCAACCCTCAAGAAGACCTTCTGCACGCAGGATTCCCTCTGAAGCCAGGTTGGCGCTCATCACCGCACCGCCCATCGAATCGTAATAGAGCTGCTGCGTAAAGCCCCCGGCAAGGAACAGGTTGCGCACCGGCGTCGCCTGGGTCGGCCTGAAGCGCTCCATGTTGGGCAGCGGCGCGTAAACCGAACGGGGTATCTTCACCACGGACGATTTCAGGATCGAAGCGCCCTGCGAAGAGACCGGATAGCAGTTGCGCACGCTCAGATCGACCTGGCGGACAATCTCCTCCTTCGTCAGCCCCATCAGATCGCGCGCGGGCGCGACGCAGAACTCGAAACGTGTTTTGCCTTCGAAAGGCTCACCCCTGAGCGTCCGGTACTCCGGCGTAGTCCTGGCAAGGTTCGCATAGACCGGAATCACCCCGTCAGGCGAAAAGAGCACGTTGTCGTCCGAAGCGATCTCCCGGTCGTACCAGATCTGCACCGAGATTACCGGCACGCCCTCGAGGTTATCGAGGCCGGCAAAAAAGAGGTCCTTTGTTTTCAGCGATACCGGAAGCGCGTTGACGAGATTGTGTATCGGCAGGGCCGAAAGGTAGTAGTCCGCCGTAAGGATCTCTCCGTTGCGCAACTGCACCCCCTTGATCTCCCTGCCGTCGAAAAGCAGCTCGTCCACCGCGGTGACGTTCCGGAACTGCGCGCCCCTCGAAGCCGATGCCCTGATGAGCGGCTGGTGCAGGTACTCATCAGGGGCACCTTTCAGGAAGCCCATGCACGATGAATCGGGGATCCGGTAGAAGGTCTCGGTCACGTCGAGGATGATCTTTGCCGAAATCTCTTCCGGAGGAATGAACTTCAGGGCAAGCGCCATCGGACGGAACATCTTGTCCATCAGCCGCTTGCCGAACTTCTTCTCTTCCGCCCATTCAGCGAAGGTGAGGTGGTCCTGCGTCGGTGGATAGAGGTTTTTCTGCAGTGCGAGCGGTATGAGCGATTTCGAAAAGGCGGCCATTTCGCCAAACGTGAAATATCCGTTCCTGATAATCGCCGGAATCAGGTGCAGCGGGCTCGGCATGTCCCAGGTGCTGAACGTGAACCGCTCTCCTCCGGAAAGCGTGTAGGCGAGCTGGTGCTCCTTCCACCTGACCGAATGGTAGGTGCCGATCTCCTTCATCAGATCGTAGAGCACGCCGTAGGCGCCGAAAAAGCAATGAGTGCCGGACTCTATCCAGTCCCCTTCCGCATCTTTCCAGGAGGAGACTTTCCCTCCGTATATGTCCCGTTTCTCGACGACCCTTACCTGCAATCCCCTGTCCGTGAGCCGCTTCGCTGCAGTGAGGCCTGCAAGGCCGCCCCCGAGAATCAAAACCGACTTTTTATCGCTCGACATCTTTGATGTGAAATGCCCTGGGTTACGTTCCTGCTGTTAAAGTAATCAATAAAAACCTACATGGCCGACCGTCCTTCCAGTGCCCTGGAAAGCGTGGCCTCGTCAACAAACTCAAGCTCCGCACCCACCGGAATGCCCCTCGCTATCTTCGAAACCGTCATACCGAGAGGCTTGAGCAGCTTGCTCAGGTAAAGCGCCGTCGTCTCCCCTTCGACCGTCGGGTTCAGGGCAAGCACCACTTCGCGCACCTGCCGGTGTTCACCGTCGCCGAGTCGCACGAGCAGTTCGCGCACCTTGATGTCGTCAGGGCCTATCCCGTCAAGCGGCGAGATCACCCCGTGCAGCACGTGGAAAAGCCCCTTGTAGAACCCCGTCTTTTCAAAGGCGAGCATATCGACCGGTGACTCCACGACGCAGATGACGGTACGGTCGCGTACCGGGCTCGAACAGATGGCGCAGGGATCGGCATCGCGGTCGGTCACGTTCTGGCAGACCGAACAGCGGATAACTTTTTCCTTCATCTCGATGATGGCGTTCGCAAGCTTCTCCGCTTCACCCTTCGGCTCCTGGAGAATATGCATGGCAAGCCGTTGTGCGGTTTTGCGGCCGATACCCGGCAGCTTCGCCAGCTCGTCGACGAGGGATTCGATCGCTGCCGAGGTATAGCGCATGAATGGCTATTTGCCGAGGTTGATGTTCTTGAGCAGGTCAGCGGGATTGATCATGCCGCCCGCCGCTTTCGAAATCTCCTCCTGTGCAAGACGGGCGGATTCGTCGAGGGCACTGTTCACTGCAGCCAGGACAAGGTCCTGGACCATTTCGACGTCATCGAGGATGTCCGGATCGATCGAAATGCTCAGCAGCTTCTGCTTGCCGCTCACGCTCACCTTCACCATGCCGCCCCCGGCTTCGCCGTGGGCGACGATCTTTTCCAGCTGCTTCTGGACATCCTGCATTTTTTCTCCGGCCTGCTGGATCTGCTTCATCATATCGCCGAAATTGGGCATACCCATACGATCTTTTCTCCCTGATATTAATAGGTTAGTTCTTCCTGCGGAGCGCGAGGTAGATTTTCTCGAGGATATCTTCGGTTGTCAGCTTGTATTTCCTGAGAAGGTCGTCGGGCTTGCCGGACTCTCCGAACTGGTCTTCGACACCGACCATTTCGATCGGTACGGGAATGTTCATCGCGCAGACATGCGCCACGGCGTCACCGAGGCCGTTGTAGAACTGGTGCTCTTCGCAGGTGACGATGGCCCCGGTGTCGTTCGCCGCCCGGACGATGGCCAGTGTATCGATCGGCTTGATCGTGTGCATGTTGATGACCCTGACGCCGACCCCTTCCTTCTCGAGAATGCGGGCGGCCTCGAGGGCTTTCCAGACCATGATGCCGCAGGCTATCACGGTAACATCTTTTCCGGGATGCAGCTCTATGGATTTTCCGATTTCAAACCCGTCCTCGTCGAGGGTGAAATCAGGAATATTCGGCCTGCCGAAGCGGAGATAAACCGGACCCTCGTGCCTGAGCACGGCTTTCGTGGCGCGGATGGTCTCGCTGTAATCGCAGGGCACCACGACCGTCATCCTCGGAAGGCCGCGCATGAGGCCGATATCCTCGAGGATCTGGTGTGTCGCGCCATCCTCGCCGAGCGTGAGGCCCGCATGTGAAGCGCAGATCTTGACATTGAGGTTCGAATAGCAGACCGACTGGCGGATCTGGTCATACACCCTTCCGGTGGCGAACACCGCAAAGCTGGCCGCCACGGGGATCTTGCCCGTTGTAGCCATACCGGCCGCCATAGAGACCATGTTCGCCTCGGCGATGCCTGCCTGGAAGAAGCGGTCGGGAAAAGCGTCACGGAAAAGGTTCATGTTCAGTGAACCGGTCAGGTCGGCGCAGAGGGCCACGATATCCGCGTTCTCCCGTCCTGCCTCGAGCAGGGCTTCGCCGAAACCGGTGCGGGTAGCCTTGTTCCCCCGCGAAACATATTGCTTGCCAGCGGCAACGATGTTATTTTCTCCCATTACTTCCAGAATAACTTGAATTGAATAAAGCATTTCCGCCCGGACACAAAACAACGGAACACCCCGGACCCGATGACAAAGGTTGAATATAAGCATACAGAGATAGCGGCGAAAAAAAAATTAGGCCAGAATTTTCTGCTTGACCGCAACATCACGAAAAAAATAGCAGCCGTTTCAGGCGCGGCTGAAGGCGACAACGTGCTCGAGATCGGGCCCGGCTTCGGTGCGCTCACCAGAGAGATCGCCGAACGCTGCCCGGTTTTCACGGTTGTCGAGAAAGATCCCGCCCTGGCCGGGTTCATCCGCTCCGAATATCCGCAGGTCCGCGTCATCGAGGGGGATTTTCTCCAGGTGGATCTTGAGCCCCTTGCGGCAGGCAAACAGCTGACCGTACTCGGCAACATTCCATATTCCATCACCTCCCCCATCCTCTTCAGGCTGCTCGACTTCCGAAGGCTGGTCGGCTCGGCGACGCTGATGATGCAGCACGAGGTGGCCGAAAGGATCGTCGCCCGTCCGGGCACGAAAGAGTACGGCATCCTCGCGGTCCAGCTTCAGGCATTCTGCGACATTGCCTATCTTTTCAAGGTCGGCCGGAAGGTCTTCCGCCCCCAGCCGAGGGTGGACAGCGCCGTAATCCGTATCGTACCGAAAAAGGAAGACCCCGTCCGTAACGCGGACGGTTTCCGGCGGTTTATCCGCACAGCCTTCCACCAGCGCAGGAAAACGCTCCTGAACAACCTCAGGGAAACCTACGACACGGCAAACGTGGAACCCGGCATACTCCAGCTCCGCGCCGAAGCCTTATCCGTGAAAGATCTGATCGACCTGTTCAAGAAGCTCTCCCTGCTTCAGTGACGTCCTTCGCGAACACTCCCGTCCTTACAGTATTGATCCATGGAAGCGGCCTCCTTCACGCACCATGAGACAACTGAGAAATGTTTCATTGCGCCAGTCTTTATTTTTTCTTAACATTGCCTTTTCTACGCCGTTCTTTCTTTTCAGCTGCAAAGCCGCCGTTCTTGTTTTCTGTCTGATTGAATTTTCATTTTCCCGAATTATTCAACAACCAATTCAAGGGGATCAAACGCATGCCGTCCTTCAAATCTGTTTATGACCGTTCTGTCCAGGACCCTGAAAGTTTCTGGGCAGAGGCCGCGGAAAACCTGCACTGGTACAAGAAATGGAACCAGGTGCTCGATAAGAGCAACCCTCCGTTCTACCGCTGGTTTGCCGGTGGTGTTACCAACACCTGCTACAACGCGCTCGACAGGCATGTCGATGAAGGAAGGGGCAATCAGACGGCGGTTATATTCGACAGTCCGGTGACCGGCACGAAAAAACGTTACACCTACCGTGAATTCCGCGACATCGTCGCACTTTTTGCCGGCGCGCTGCAATCAAGGGGCGTGCGCAAGGGCGACCGCGTCATTATTTACATGCCCATGATCCCCGAAGCGGTCATCGCCATGCTCGCATGCGCAAGGCTCGGTGCCATCCATTCGGTGGTGTTCGGCGGTTTCGCCTCGCACGAGCTTGCCGTCAGGATCGATGACTGCAAACCGAAAGTGATCGTTTCCGCCTCCTGCGGCATAGAACACAACAAGGTCATCGACTACAAAAGGCTGCTCGACTTCGCCATCGAGCTCGCGCATTTCAAGCCTGAAATCTGTATCATCAAGCAGCGCGACCAGCTCAAATGCGAGCTGAACGAAGAACGCGACCTCACCTGGAACCAGTCGCTGCTCGGCGCGGAACCGGTACAGTGCGTTCCGGTGGAGTCATCCGATCCCCTTTACATCCTCTATACATCCGGCACCACCGGACAGCCCAAAGGTATCGTCCGTGACAACGGCGGCCACATGGTCGCACTGCAGTGGTCGATGAAGAACGTCTACAACATCGAGCCCGGCGAAGTCTTCTGGGCAGCGAGCGATGTCGGCTGGGTCGTCGGGCACTCCTATATCGTCTATGCTCCGCTGCTCCACGGCTGCACGACACTCCTCTTCGAAGGAAAGCCTGTCGGTACTCCCGATCCCGGCACCTACTGGAGGATCATCAGCGAATACAACGTCTCGGCGCTTTTCACCGCCCCGACCGCGTTCAGGGCGATCAAGAAAGAGGACCCGAACGGCAACTATATCAGGCACTACGACCTCTCGAATTTCCGCACCCTCTTCCTTGCCGGAGAGCGGGCAGACCCCGACACGGTGAAATGGGCCGAGGAGAAACTGAAAGTCCCGGTCATCGACCACTGGTGGCAGACAGAAACCGGCTGGGCCATTGCCGCGAACTGCCAGGGCCTCGAACCCGGACCGATTAAATACGGTTCAGCATCGAGGGCTGTGCCTGGCTATAATGTGCAGGTCGTCAATTCCGAGCTCCAGGAACTGCCTCCGGGCCAGATGGGCGACATCGTCATCAAGCTTCCGCTTCCTCCGGCAACCATGCTCACGCTCTGGAAAGCCGACAAGCGTTTCGAGGAAAGCTACATGACCCAGTTCCCCGGTTACTACCAGACCAGCGATGCCGGTTACATCGACGAGGACGGGTATATCTACATCATGTCGCGCACTGACGACGTCATCAATGTCGCGGGCCACAGGCTTTCGACCGGCGCCATCGAAGGAGCGCTCTGCGAACACCCGGACGTCGCCGAAAGCGCGGTCATCGGCGTGCACGACGACCTCAAGGGCCAGGTGCCTCTCGGCTTCCTTGTGCTCAAGTTGAACGTCGACACCCCGCACAACCAGATCATCAAGCACGTCATCGAATACGTTCGCGAGAACATCGGGCCAGTCGCTTCGTTCAAGCAGGCAGTCATCGTCAACCGGTTGCCGAAAACCCGTTCGGGAAAGATCCTTCGCGGCACCATGCGCAAGATCGCCAACGGCGAGGAGTATACCATGCCGGCAACGATCGACGATCCAGCGATCCTCGACGAAATAACGGAAGCGTTGAAGACAATCGGGTATGCAAAATGATTTCAGTAACAGCAACAATGACGGAAACATGATCAAAAAGATCGACCATATCGCCATTGCCGTGCAGAACCTCGAAACCGCACTCGAGACGTTCAGGAACGTTCTCGGGTGCGACCCGGGCTCGATAAGGGTCGAGGAAGTGCCTTCGGAAAACGTCCGGGTGGCATTCATTCCGGTGGGGGATACGAAAATCGAGCTCCTCGAACCCATGAGCGAGGAGAGCCCGATATCGAAATTCCTCGCAAAGAACGGCGACGGCATGCACCATATCGCTCTCGAGACCAGCGATATTGAAAACGAGGTTGAACGCCTGCAGTCGCAGGGCGTCCAGACGCTGGGGCAGCCGAAGGACGGGGCCGGCGGGAAAAAAATCGTTTTCCTCCACCCGAAACAGACAAACAGGGTGCTCCTTGAATTTGCACAGAAAAAGCATTAAGTAAATCGAGACAAAGCAACTTCAGCCAGTGAAACATTTTTATCTTCCCTTCGAGAAAAAAGAAGGCTTCAGTTACTCCCGGGAAAGCATCGAACAGCTTACCGAATACGAAAAATACCAGCTCTCCTACCACCCCGAACGCCCCAGACACCTCGACTATCTCACCGTCTTCGACAATGTCCAGGAATGCTTCAGGAATGAGGAGCACGGCAGCTGCATCATCCAGACGCACCGCGCCACGCTGCACCAGGGAGACCGGGAGTTTCCGGTCATGCTGATCGGCCAGCAGTCATCGCCGACATCCAATTTCAAGGAGCTGCACCAGCTCATGAAAAATCCCGAGCTGATCAGAAAATGGAACCAGGGCATGCCGACACCGGCCGCGTTCGAAAAGGCGATCCGGGCCATTGCGCTGGCTGAAGAGGAAAGCCGCACCATCATCACGGTTATCGACACTGCCGGGGCCGACCCGACCGAGGAGTCGGAAGGCGGAGGCATCGCCTGGAAAATCGGACGCTGCATGCAGGCCCTCGCGGAATCGACCGTACCGACCATTTCGGTGATCATCAACCGCGGATGCAGCGGCGGCGCCATCGCCCTTACCGGCTGTGACACCGTACTCGCGATGGAGTATTCGACCTATCTCGTGATCTCGCCGGAAGCATGCTCATCGATCCTTTTCCGAACGAGGGACAAGGCGAACCTCGCTGCGGAAATCTCGCAGATCACCGCTCACGAAGCCCTCAAAAACGGTATCGTCGACGAACTGATCCCGGAAAACGAAGGCCCTGCACACCATTTCCCCGAGCCGGCAAAACAGTCCTTCAAGGCCTCACTGCTGAAATGGCTGGGAAAGCTGAGCGAAACCCCGAAAGAGGATATTTTCCGCAAACGCCTCGAACGCTGGTCGAAAATCGGGCAGTGGGAAACCGTCACCGAGGACGATATCCGATCCTTCGAAAAGCACGTTTCCCTTTTCATCCCGAAACCGAAGAAAGTGCTTTTTGTCGCCCGCCACAAAAACTGCATCGACGGTGCAGGCAAGAAAAAGCTCGATCCGGTGCTCTATTCGAAGCTCCACTCGGACAATTTCGTCTGCGAAACCTGCGGCCACCGGTACGTCAGGCTCTCTGCACACGACTACATCACCTTCATCCTCGATGAAGGCTCGTTCATGGAGCACCCCGAAACCCGCTACATCGTCGATAAAGACATCCTGAACTTCCCGGACTATGCAGACAAGGTCAAAGAAGCGAGGCACAAAACCGGTGCGGCATCGTCTTTCCTTACCGGGGACGCGTCGATAGCCGGGGAACCGGTGGTCTTCTGCGCCACGAACTTCAATTTCCTCGGCGGTTCGTTCTGCATGTCAACCGCGGAAAAAGTCTTCCGGGCATGCCGTATCGCCATCGAGCGGCAGGTCCCCCTCATTGTCCAGGCTACCGGAGGCGGCGCGAGAATGCATGAGGGGTGTTCTTCGATGGTCGGCCTCCCGAAAGTGCATGTAGCCATCTCGAGCGTGGAAAAAGCCGGGCTGCCGGTCATCACGATCATTACCGACCCTACCCTCGGCGGCGTGGCTATCGGCATGGCTTCGAGAGGGATCAAGCTTTTCGAGCACAACGCCGGAAACATCGGGTTCTCGGGTAAACGCGTCATCGAACAGTACACCGGCAAGCCCACCACGAAGGATTTCCAGACAACCTGGTGGCTCCAGCAGAAGGGATTTGTCGAAAATACCGCACGCCCCTGGGAGATGCGCGACGAGATACTTGCCATCATCCACGGGTACAGGGAGAATGCGGCTGAAACCCATAAACTGCAGGAAGCGTGACCATCGCACAGAAACCCAGAATAAACGAACATGACCAAAACCCTTCCTGATTCGCTTTTTCAGGAATTCCCGGCAGTGAACCGGGACGAATGGAAGAAAAGGGCGACAGCCGAGCTCAAGGAGACGCCCTACGAAAGAATCGTCTGGAAAACACCGGACGGCTTCGAGCTCGAACCATGGTACTCTCGCGAGTCGGAAAAAGATTTCCTCCGCATACCTCCCGGCAAATCTTCAAATTCCTGGACAAACTGCCGCCTCATCACGGTAACCGATCCCGCAGAGGCAAACAGTGCGGCAATGAAAAGCTTCGCTTCCGACGTATCGGCAATCGAATTCCGCATCACCGACCCGCTCCTCTGCTCCCCGGAAAATCTCACGACCCTGCTTTCCGGCATCGAACTTTCCGCCCTGCCCGTCTATTTTTCAGGCAACCTGCCTCCTGTGGCGGATCTGCTCGAGAAGCTCGCTGCATTGCCGGGGTTCACGAAAAACGAAGGCGGCCTTCTTGCCCCGCTTCCACTCTCTTCGGGGATTGATGATGTCGCATTTGGAAAGCTGCTCGATGCCCTGCCCTCGTTCAGGATATTCCAGGTGGACACGATCCCCTTCCATGAACGGGGGGCGACCCCGGCCCAGGAGATCGCCCTGGCCCTCGCGGGAGCGAGCGAGATCCTCAGCCGCTTCTCCGGGGAGGGACTGGCTGCCGGAAGGATCGTTGCGGCCATGGAAATCATCATGCCGGTCGGCACGAGCCATTTCGCGGAACTTGCCAAGCCCCGTGCGCTCAGATACCTGCTCGGGCACCTAATGAAGGCTTATGGAGCCGAGCCTTCGGCTCTGCCCCGTCTCTTCGCGAAAACATCCCGGAGGAATGTTTCGCTGCTCGACCCCTATACCAACGTCCTCCGCCTCACTACGGAAGCGGCCTCTGCCATCCTCGGCGGATATGAAACCCTGCAAATAGGAGCTTTCGACAACGGCCTGTCGGTGGAAAACGACATTGCCGAACGCATTACCGGGAACATCCACCTGGTCCTGCGGAGCGAAGCAACCCTCGACCGGGTCATCGACCCTGCGGCGGGCTCGAATTACATCGAGTCCCTCACCGGCAAGCTTGCCAAAACGGCATGGGATATATTCAAACGGATCGAGGCCGCCGGCGGATTGAACGCCGCAATGGAACGCGGCATGGTCGGCACCATGCTCGATTCTGCCGCTGCGCTCGAGAAAAAAGAGCTCGGCAGCCGCAAAAAGACCCTGATCGGCGTGAACCGCTATCCATGGCCTCTCACCCCGGAACAGAACGATCGCATCGAAGCGCTCGAATCCGCCATCGAAACGGGGCTTGAAAGAAGCGCAACCGCATCGTATGAGCTCATGCGACTGAAAACGCTCGCATCGGCGAAAAAGAACGGGCGCGCTCCCTCGGTCTTCATCTGGACGATCGGAGACCCCGGCATCAGCTTCAGGCAGGCGGCATTCTGTGAAGACTTTTTCAACTGCGGCGGGTTCACCGTGTCCGGCACGGCTTCACTGCCGGTGGATGAGGCTTCGTATGCCACCATCCGGCAGCAGGCCCCCGATATCGTCGTGCTCTGCATAGCGGACAAAGACCCGGTGCCACAGGCCGAAACGATCTGCAACGCTCTCCGGCGCCTCGGGCCGGGCATCATCACGGTCATGGCCGGAAGGCCGCCGCAGGGACATGAAAAGCTCCTTGAAGCCGGCCTCGACAGCTTTATCTATACCGGCGTCAACGTACTCGAGATGCTCGAAACCTATCAACGTAAAACCGGAGTGCAATGAGACCCGACTTTTCTACCATAGACATTTCCTCTCCGGCCGCCGCCATGGAAAACGGCACGAACCCTTCAGCGTGGACCACGCCCGAAGGCATCGGCATTCAATCACGTTACCGCGAGGAGGACCTTGCCGGAGCGCACCACCTCCTTTTCGCACCCGGCTTCGCGCCCTATATCGGCGGCCCTTACACCACGATGTACACCAGCCGACCCTGGACCATCCGCCAGTATGCCGGGTTCTCCACAGCCGAGGAATCGAACCGTTTCTACCGCCAGAACCTCGCCGCAGGTCAGAAGGGCCTTTCTGTGGCGTTCGACCTCCCGACCCACCGAGGGTACGACTCGGACCACCCGAGGGTGATCGGCGACGTCGGCAAGGCAGGCGTGGCGATCGATTCGGTCGAGGACATGAAAATCCTGTTCGACCAGATCCCGCTCGGCGACATCTCGGTCTCCATGACCATGAACGGCGCGGTCCTGCCCGTCATGGCCTTCTACATCGTTGCGGCGGAAGAACAGGGCGTGACACCCGACCGGCTCAGCGGCACCATCCAGAACGATATCCTCAAGGAGTTCATGGTGCGCAACACCTACATCTACCCGCCAGAACCATCGATGAGGATCATTGCCGACATTTTCCGCTACACCAGCGAAAAGATGCCGAAGTTCAACTCCATCAGCATTTCGGGGTACCATATGCAGGAAGCGGGCGCCACGGCCGACCTCGAGCTTGCCTTCACCCTTGCCGACGGCCTCGAGTACATCCGCACGGGTCTGAAAGCCGGTCTCGATATCGACGCGTTCGCACCCCGCCTCTCGTTCTTCTGGGCGATCGGCATGAACTACTTCATGGAAATCGCCAAACTGCGGGCAGCCAGGATGCTCTGGGCGAAAATCGTGAAGCAGTTCAACCCGAAGAACCCGAAATCGCTCATGCTCCGTTCGCACTGCCAGACTTCCGGCTGGAGCCTGACCGAGCAGGACCCGTTCAACAACATCACCCGCACCTGCCTCGAAGCGCTCGCCGCTGCACTCGGCCATACCCAGTCGCTGCACACCAACGCGCTCGACGAGGCGATCGCACTGCCGACCGAGTTTTCCGCGAGGATCGCCAGGAACACCCAGCTCTACCTGCAGGAAGAGACCGATATCACCAGGAGCATCGACCCCTGGGCCGGATCGTATTACGTTGAATACCTCACCCGCGAGCTTGCCGCGAAAGCGTGGAAGATCATCTGCGATATCGAGAAGGCCGGCGGCATGGTGAAAGCCATCGAACAGGGCATCCCGAAACTGCAGATCGAAGAGGCCGCAACGCGCAAGCAGGCGCGTATCGACAGCGGCGAAGACATCATCGTCGGCATCAACGGGTACCGCACCGAAAGCCGCACCGACATCGACCTGCTCGAGGTCGACAATACCAAAGTGCTCCAGCAGCAGCTCCGCAGGCTCGAATCCATCAAGGCTGCCCGCAACGAGGAGGAAACATCGCTCGCCCTGAAGGCCATCGAAGCGTGCGCGGCATCGGGCGAAGGCAACCTGCTCGAACTGGCCGTTGATGCTGCCAGAAAAAGAGCTACCTTGGGAGAAATATCGTCTGCCTGCGAAAAGACGTTCGGCCGCTACAAGGCCACGCTCAGGCTCAACACCAGTGTCTACCTGTCCCAGATGCAGAACAACCAGCTCTTCAGGAAATCGCAGCAGCTCGCCGACGAATTCGCCGCCCTCGAAGGCAGGCGCCCGAGGATCATGGTCTCGAAGGTCGGCCAGGACGGCCACGACCGCGGAGCGAAAGTGATCGCCGCCGCGTTTGCCGACATCGGGTTCGACGTCGATATCAGCCCGCTTTTCCAGACACCCGAAGAGGTCGTCCAGCAGGCGCTCGACAACGACGTGCACATCATCGGCGTCTCGAGCCTCGCGGCAGGGCACAAGACCCTCATCCCGAAAATCGTCGAAGGGTTGAAATCCAACGGGCGAGGGGATATCCTGGTAATCGCCGGGGGCGTCATACCCGAAAGGGATTACGAGTTCCTCTACGAGCACGGCGTGGCAGGTGTTTTCGGGCCAGGCACGGTCATTACCGAAGCGGCCATCAGCATCCTCGAAAAACTGATCGCACGCCAGAAACAATGACCCACAGCGGAATGCCGCCGGCTGGTGCCCGCCGTCACGAGCCGGACGTGGAAACCATCGTCGGCGGCATTCTCGGAGGCGACAGGCACCTGCTGAGCCGGGCCATCACGCTCATCGAATCGCAGAAACCCGAGCACCAGGAGAAATCACACCAGATCCTCGACCGCTGCATGCAGCATAAACGCAGCTCGATCCGAATCGGCGTCACCGGCTCCCCCGGGGCGGGAAAAAGCACGTTCATCGAAGCGCTCGGAGAGGTCATCATCCGGGATGGGCTTTCGCTCGCCGTGCTCGCCATCGACCCGAGCAGCAGGCAGAGCAGGGGCAGCATCCTCGGGGACAAAGCCCGCATGGAAAAACTGTCAGGGCGCAAAGAGGCCTTCATCCGCCCGTCCGCGTCATCCGGCCACCTCGGCGGACTTTCACCGAAAACCCATGAAACCATCGTCCTCTGTGAAGCGGCGGGTTACGACGTCATCCTCGTCGAGACCGTGGGGGTCGGCCAGTCGGAAGTGGAAGTGGAGACCATGGTGGATTTCATCCTTCTGCTGATGCTGCCGGGCTCGGGGGACGAACTGCAGGGCATCAAGCGGGGCATCATGGAGATTGCCGATGCCATTGCGATCACGAAAACCGACGGAGCCCAGGAAGGGATCGCGTCACTCTCGAAAACCGAATTCGAAGCTGCGCTGAGGATGCTCCCTGCAAAGTACCCGTTCTGGCATCGCGAGGTCTTTCTCACGTCATCCCTGAAAGGAAGCGGCATCGAAGAGGTCTGGCGCAACATCACCGGGTTCATGGACCTCATGCGCGGGAACGGCCTGCTTCTCGAAAAAAGGCGGGAACAACTGCGGCACCTGCTCTATGGTCTCGTCGAGCAGATGCTGAAAAAAGAGTTCTTCCAGAACCCCGACGTCTCCATACTTCAGGCAGGCATCGAAAACCAGGTCGTTTCCTCCCAGCTCAGCCCGTTCACCGGCGCAAGCATCCTCATGGACGCTTTCATTCGTCGACGATAAACTCCTTTTCC
This sequence comes from Chlorobiaceae bacterium, assembly GCA_013334565.1. Lineage (GTDB taxonomy): Bacteria > Bacteroidota > Chlorobiia > Chlorobiales > Chlorobiaceae > Chlorobium. The sequence goes on along the minus strand of JAAXXI010000014.1, from coordinate 5,055 downwards.
TCCGCTTTCACCGTCAGCACCGGACAGTTCGCCTTGCGGACCACCGTCTCGGCGACGCTTCCCATGATGAGGCGGCTGAGCCCTTTCTTGCCGTGCGACCCCATGATGACGAGGTTAACGTCAAGTTTGTCGATGGTTTCAAGGATGACGTCCGAAGGAGTGCCGATCTCGACCCCGCACTCTGCCTTGACGCCTTCACCGGCAAGCTCCTGGAGAATTTCGCGCAGGTCATCGCTCGCGGCTTTCTCGAGCTCCTCCTCCACAGGCACGTAATTGAGCGAAATATCGACCGCCATCGGCCTCGGCTCGATGATGTTGAGGAGATAAACCGAAGCATGCATGTTCTTTGCGAACTCCTTCGCATACCTCACGGCATTGCGGGAAGCGTCGGAAAAATCGACGGGACAGAGAATGGTCTTTATTCTGATCATGTCTGAATAGGTTTAGTTTCCCTTTGATGACGACGTCAGCATATGTTCGAAAAAGGGCTTGAACAGGTCCATCGGGATCGGGAAAACCGTGGTTGAATTGTTTTCGGCAGCGATTTCCTTGAGTGTCTGCAGGTAACGCAGCTGCAGGGCGGCCGGAGTGCCCGATATGATCGCCGCGGCATCGGCGAGCTTCTGCGCCGCCTGGAACTCCCCTTCCGCGTTGATGATGGCAGAGCGGCGCTCCCGTTCGGCTTCGGCCTGCTTGGCCATGGCCCGCCTCATGCCCTCGGGCAGGTCTATCTCCTTCACCTCGACCTTGTTGACCTTGACCCCCCAGGGCTCCGTTTCCTTGTCGAGAATGACCTGGATGCGATCGTTTATCTCGTCCCGTTCAGCAAGCAGGTGGTCGAGCTCGCCCTGCCCGCAGACGCTTCGGAGAGTTGTCTGGGAAAGCTGGGACGTCGCGAAATGGAAATCGGCCACATCGATGATGGCCTTGGTCGGATCGATCACCCTGAAATAGACGACCGCGCTCACCTTTACCGATACGTTATCCCGGGTGATGATGTCCTGCGAGGGGACATCGAGCGTTACCGTACGCAGATCCACCTTCACCATCCTGTCGATGACAGGGAGCAGGATGATCAAACCCGGACCTTTGGCCCTGATGACCCGTCCGAGCCGAAAAATCACGCCCCGCTCGTATTCCCTCAGGATCCTGATGGAATAGTAAAGGAAAATGACGACAGCAATGATGACGATGGTCGTTAGATTCAGTGCAAGCATGGATGATGGTGTTTAAAAGGTTCGAGGCCTCTCTCGCGGGGCTCCTTCACTTCAATAATAGCTTACCCCGGCGGATTCTCAAAACAAAACCGTTTTTCAGCCATTCAGGAAGATATCCTCTGCGGCTTGTCTCTTAATAACGAAGTAACTATTTTTCCTTTTGAAACTTATGCAGGCGATTCCTTGTTTTCAGCAATCGTATAGACAATTTGCATAGCAACTGATCAAAAAGATAATCACAAAGAACCATGTATATTGACCCGGGTTATTTCGTATTCGCACTTCCGCCCATGCTTCTCGGCCTGTGGGCACAGTTCAGGGTAAAATCGGCTTTCAACAGGTATTCGCAGGTACGCACCCAGACCGGGATCAGCGGGGCCGACGCCGCCCGCCGCATACTTGACCGGGGAGGGTTGCCCAACGTCACCATAGAGCCGGTCAGCGGGATGCTTTCCGACCATTACGATCCCCGCAGCAAAACCCTGCGGCTCAGCGAGGATGTCTACGGCCTTCCGAGCATTGCCTCGGTCGGGGTGGCGGCCCACGAGGCAGGCCACGCCCTCCAGGACAAATCAGGGTATGCCCCGCTTCAGCTCCGCTCGATCATGGTGCCCGCGGTCTCGATCGGCAGCAACCTCGGCCCGATTCTCTTCATGGCCGGCCTTTTCATGGCGGGTTCGCTCGGCACAACGCTTGCGTGGGCAGGCATCATGCTGTTTGCAGGAGTGGCCCTGTTCGCCCTCGTAACGCTTCCCGTGGAATTCAACGCGAGCAGCAGGGCCAAGGAACTGCTGGTTTCGCAGGGTATCGTTTCAAGCGCAGAAATGGAAGGGGTCAATGCCGTGCTCGACGCAGCGGCACTTACCTATGTCGCCGCAGCGGCACAGGCAATCATGCAACTGCTCTATTTCCTGAACATCATGAACCGCAGGGACTGATCCCCTGCCGGAATGGACCGGTGAAAGCTCTTCCATGATGCCCTCGGACCTCGCGCTCCCCGGACAATGCGCGGGGCCTGATCTTATGCAGCAGGTTTTTCAAAAACGTTTCCTTCAACAAACCGCTCACCGACTTGAAAAACAGTTTCAGAAAAAAACCGCTTGCACTGCTCATTGAAGAGCTGAAAAGCGAGCACCGGCTGAACAGAGTGCTCGGACCCGTCGCGTTGACAAGCCTCGGTATTGGGGCGATCATCGGCACCGGCATCTTCGTGCTTATCGGCGTCGCCGCTCACGACAAGGCAGGCCCCGCCGTTACCCTCTCCTTCGCCCTTGCCGGACTGGCATGCATCTTCGCCGCGCTCTGCTACGCAGAGTTCGCTTCCATGGTGCCGGTCGCCGGATCGGCCTATACCTATGCCTATGCAACGCTCGGGGAACTCTTCGCCTGGATCATCGGCTGGGACCTCATCCTCGAGTACGGCATTGCCTCGGCTTCCGTTGCGCACGGCTGGTCACACTATTTCCAGGACTTCCTGGGTATTTTCGGCAAGGGCATACCGTACGTCTTCACGAAAGCGCCTATCGACTTCGACCCGTCCACCGGAGTCATGAGCCTGACCGGGGCCTGGTTCGACCTTCCAGCGGTCGTCATCGCGGCACTCGTGACCGTGGTGCTTGTCAAGGGTATAAAAGAGAGCGCCGGTTTCAACGCGGGCATGGTGATCATCAAGGTACTCATCGTCCTGCTCGTCATTGTGCTGGGCGCGATGTACGTGAAGCCTGAAAACTGGCTGCCTTTCGCACCTTACGGCTATTCCGGCATCAGCATGTTCGGGCATACCGTCATCGGCGATAATGGTTCACAGGGGGCCCCTGTCGGAGTGCTTGCCGGAGCGGCCATGATCTTTTACGCCTATATCGGCTTCGATTCCATCTCGACCCATGCTGAAGAAGCGAAAAACCCGAACAGGAACGTTCCAATCGCAATCATAGCCTCCCTGCTCATCTGCACCGTGCTTTACATCGCGGTCGCGGCGGTCATCACCGGCATGGTGCCATACAACCAGATCAATATCGACGCCCCGGTCTCCAACGCGTTTAAACAGGTCGGCATCGGCTGGGCGCAGTTCATCATTTCGCTGGGTGCGATAACCGGAATAACCTCCGTACTGCTTGTCCTGATGCTCAGCCAGCCGAGGATCTTCCTCGCGATGGCGCGTGACGGGCTGCTCCCGAAATCCTTCTTCGGCGCCGTCCATGAAAAATTCAGAACCCCCTGGAAATCAACCATCATGACCGGGTTCTTTGTCGCCCTGCTCGGAGCCGCACTTCCGCTGAGGCTGCTTGCCGAACTGGTCAATATCGGCACCCTTTTCGCTTTTGTCATTGTTTGCGGAGCGGTGCTCATCATGCGCAAAACACACCCCGAAGTCGAACGTCCCTTCAGGGTCCCACTTGTTCCGATCGTTCCGGTCCTTGGTATCATCACCTGCCTTGTGCTGATGTTCTCCCTGCCGGCGGAAAACTGGTACAGGCTTGTCGTCTGGCTCGTTATCGGCCTGCTGATCTACGTTTTTTACGGCCGGAAACACAGCGTCCTCAACAACCCGGAACAGTGAACGAAGGGAATGGAGGATAAAGTATTCATCATCACCGGGGCATCTGCAGGCATCGGTGAAGCCACTGCGAAGCGTGCGGCCGAGGCCGGCTACAGGGTAGTGCTGGCCGCCCGCTCCGAAAGGAAGCTCGAACAGCTCGCTGAAGAGCTTGGCAGCAGAAGGACTCTGGCGGTCGCCTGCGATGTCTCCGACTGGTCATCGCAGCAGCAGATGGTCCGGCGGACACTCGAATGTTTCGGGAGGATCGATGCGGTGTTCGCGAACGCCGGATTTTCGAAAGGATCGTCATTCATCGATGGCATCGACAAGCCGGAGGAATGGAAGGAGATGGTGCTGGTGAACGTCTATGGTGCTTTTGCCACAGCACGGCTCACCCTTCCGGAGCTCGTTAAAACATCCGGCCATTTCCTTCTGACCGGATCGGTCGTCGGACACGTGACCTCCATCAGGAACTTCTATTCGGCAACGAAATGGGCCGTGACCGGTATGGCCCATGCCATTCGCAATGAAATGGCCGGCAAGGGAGTGCGCGTCACCCTGGTCGAGCCCGGAGTGGTCGATACCCCTTTCTGGGATAACCTGCAGAAGCCTGGCACCCCTGAACTGCATCCGGACGACATCGCCCGCGCAGTCATGTTCGCGCTCAACCAGCCGCCCCACGTCGATGTGAACGATATCCTGATCCGCCCTGCAGGCCAGCCCCACTGAAGAAAACAGGAACCGTTTTGAACGGAACCGTCGTATATTGAACCGAAAAGGAAGCAGGATCATCACCATGGCGGTACAGGACAGGTACATCACGCTCGGCGGCCACAGGCACCGTTATATTGAAAAGGGCAGTTCGGAACACACCATGCTGCTCATCCACGGCATTTCCTCCTCCCTTGATTTCTACGAACAGGTCATTCCGCTTCTCTCCCGCTCGTTCCGTGTGATAGCCTTCGACCTGCTCGGGTTCGGGCTTTCCGACAAGCCGAAAGGAAAAGAATACTCGCTCGAACTCTACTCATCACTGATCAGGGAGTTCCTCGAAAAAACCGGCAGCATCGGCGGTAAGCTCTATGCCACGGGCCACTCCATGGGGGGGAAATACCTGATCGCTTCCGCCCTGCTCCACCCCGGAACTTACAGCCGCATCGTCCTGAGCAATACAGACGGGTTCCTCCACGTCCCCTCGTTCGTCAGGGGGATGAGCCTTCCCGGCGTCCGCAGTATGCTGAAAAAAATCGTGACAACGGAAAATATTTCCGTAAAAATGCTCAATTCTGCCTTCCATGA
>JAAXXI010000074.1 GCA_013334565.1 Chlorobiaceae bacterium | reverse complement strand
CCGTTGAGGTTTGACGGGTCTTCTGAGCCGAATTTCATCAGTTCATCGAGGCTCATTCCTATGCGCGTGAGGTATTTGTCGAACGTGTAGTTCATCATGTCCCGCGAGAAGCGGTCGTGCCCTGCAGGAACAGGGGTATGTGTGGTGAAGACGCAGCGCGAGCGGACCTGTTCCATCGCCTGTTCCATCGTCAGTCCCTTGGTGAGTTCGTTCGAAAGCAGTTCGAGGGTCAGGAATGCCGAGTGCCCTTCGTTCATGTGGTAGACGGCAGGCTTGATTCCCAGTTTCTGGAGCAGCTTCACGCCGCCGATGCCGAGGAGAATCTCCTGGTTGATGCGCACGTTCTGGTCGCCGCCGTATACCCTGCAGCAGATGTCCCGGTAATGTGATTCATTGGCGGGAATATTGGTGTCGAGCAGGTAAAGGGTCGCCCGTCCGACACTGAGGCTCCATGCCTGCGCGAGGACCTCACTCTGGGCGATGTTTACCGAGATGATCAGGTCCTTGCCGTCGGGACCCGTGACTTTTTCGATGGGAAGGCTTTCAGGATACTGGAGCGGGTAGTCCTCCATCTGCCATCCGTCGTGGTTGAGGTACTGCCTGAAATACCCTTCCTTGTAGAAGAGGGTGATGCCCACGAAATTGATGCCGAGGTCGCTTGCCGACTTGAGGTGGTCGCCAGCCAGAACGCCGAGACCTCCGGAGTAGATCCTCACGCTTTCATGAATGCCGAATTCCGCGCTGAAATAGGCGACGGGGTTTTTGACGAGTTCGGGAGCGTTCCGTGCCGCCCATGTATCTGTTTCATTGATATAGCGGGTAAATCGTTCATGAACCTGTTCGATTTTGCCTCTGTATTTGCAATGGCAGCGGGCGGCAAGCTCGTCATTTGAGATATGGCGGAGCAGCTCGACGGGATTGTGGTTGTTTCTTTCCCAGAGAAGGGGGGAGAGTTCCTCGAAAATCTGTTTCGCTTCGGTGTCCCATGACCACCACAGATTTTTCGTGAGTTCTTTAAGGGAAATTATTTTTTTTTGCATAATTCGATTGAAGTGGTGAATGCTTTGAGACATTCCGTTGAACAGAGGCCGTTTTTCAGGTGATAACGGGTTTTCATGTAAAAATTGCACAATATTGAATTGGCATAATGTACTGTTTTAGTTAACGAAAACCACAACCATTGAAGATTTGAACGCAGGGACGGTAAAAATAGCGCATCTGTCCGACCTTCACCTGTCGGGATGGTCGGACCGGCGCCAGATTTCGGCACTCGACCGTCTCCTGGCCCATTTTGTCGCCGAAGGTTTCGACCATATCGTCATTTCGGGGGACCTCAGCAACAGCGCCAGTCCCGCCGACTGGAAAATCGTCAGAGACAGGCTCGAAAAACACGGGCTCTACCATTGCGAGAAGGTTACGGTCGTTGCGGGGAACCACGACCTGATCAACCTCGAGGAAGAGATGCGTTTCTATAATGTATTGAACCCGTTCGCGGGCCTCAAGATGATGTTTTTTCAGAAGAGGCTTCGCGAGTTCTGCAACTTTTTCAGCGAACTGATCACGGACGGAAACGACACGGTCCCGTCGTTTCCCTTCATCAAGGTCCTGAACTTTCCATCCGTTTCCGTCGCCATTGCAGCGCTCAACTCGGTTTATCCCTGGTTTCCGGCGGAAAATCCCCTCGGTGCGAGGGGCGAAATTTCCATTGGACAGCTTCATGCGCTGGCAAACCCGGATGTGCTGGCTTCGCTGAAGGATTGTTTCGTCATCGGGCTTTGCCATCACGCTTACAAGGTTTACGGCACGGACGCCCTTATCGACCAGGCGTTCGACTGGACCATGGAACTGAAGAACCGCGAAAAGTTCCTCGAGATGATGAAACTGATGCACGTGGACATCGTCCTGCATGGGCATTTCCACCGCTTCCAGACCTACGCCGTCGAGGGCATACCGTTTGTCAACGGCGGCAGTTTCCGGTATGATGTGCGCAGGTACGGCAGGATTGAAATTGCGGGAAAAGGAAGGTTTACCCAGAAATTCGAACTGCTGGCCGAAAAATGAAATGGCGGGAGGTTCCGTCTTTCTGCCCTGGAACCTCCCGCCTGCAGCTTCTGCATTTTGCCAGCCTTCAGCCCTGACCTCTGCGTGCGAGCTGGCGGTCCATCATGATCAGTGCCTGTCCTTTTTCTCCGGCCATTTTCAGTGTTTCAAGTATCTCGTTTGCAGCGGCTTCTTCTTCAACCTGCTCTTCGATGAACCAGTGCAGAAGTACCTGGGAAGCATAGTCCTTCTCTTCAAGCGCCGTTTCGTAAAGCTTGTTGATCAGTGCGGAAATTTTCCGTTCATGCTTCAGCACTTCCTCGAACAGGGCAATGGGGGACTTGAAATCTACGGGCGGCTGCCCGATTGCCTGCAGTTCAACCCTGCCGCCGCGTTCGACAACGTATTTGTACAGTTTCATGGCGTGCCCTTTCTCCTCGGCTGTCTGCAGTCTGAGCCAGTGCGCGAACCCGGGAAGGTTCATGGATTCGGCATATGCCGCCATCGATAGATAAAGGTACGAGGAGGAAAACTCCTGGTTGATCTGCTCGTTGAACGCTTTCTGAAGTTTTTTGCCCAACATGTCCGTGACTGTTTAAGTTGACGGCTACCTTGTTGAATTGCAGGCAGTTATAAAAATATGGAACGCCGTGCGGGGGTTATTCGTTTCATTCCCGGATATTGTTCTCTGTCATGTAGCTGCGTATCCTTTCGGCATGGTCGCGGTCCTGCTGGTTCAGCTGCTTGAACAGGTTGGCCGAATAGGAGCTGTCCGGGCTGTCGAGAAACTCCTGGAAATGCGATTCACCGGCGGAAAGCTCCATTTCGAGCGCCGTCGAGAACGCTGCAAACCTCGACGGAAGCTTTTCCGTGAAGGAGGTGATCAGTACCGACACCCTCGCGTTTGCTTCGAGGAGGGTCTGGAGGTTGCCGGCGAGCAGGTTTTCCGGAAAGAACTGCAATGGCTGCGGCTGTTTTTTTTCCTGCTGCAGCAGTGCGGCGTGGCCTCTTTCTTCCATGGCGAGCTGCCACCAGAAATCCTCGTCTTCGGGGAAATGGTCGTTGAAGAAGGTGTAGAGGTTTGCCAGGTTCAGTTCGAGTTTTATCGATTCTTCGAGGTGCTGTTGGAGAGTGGAAGACATTGTGGGTACATTTTGGTTGCCGTCATTACCGCCGGGGGAGCGCTGCCGTCAGGCATGGAACACCCCTGATCCTTGTTGAATATATCATCCGGAAGAGATATTCCGTCAGTTCGCCTTCTGCTCTCATTTTTTCGATATTGAAACCATGCTGAGAAAAATCGTATCCGGCGGCCAGACCGGAGCAGACCGTGCGGCTCTCGATGCGGCTCTCGCCTCAGGGCTCCCGCATGGAGGGTGGTGCCCCAGGGGGCGCAGGGCGGAGGACGGACCCATACCGGACCGGTACCGGCTGACCGAAACGCCCCGGAAGGAATACCGGCAAAGGACGGCCTGGAACGTCAGGGATTCGGACGGCACGCTACTGCTGGTGCGCAAAGGGATAAGGGGCGGAACGCGCTATACCCTGCGATGCCTCGCTGAAGCCGGAAAACCATTCCTTGTCGTCAATCCGGATACACGCTCCGCTGAGGATGACGTGCTGCAATGGCTGGAAAAACATTCGGTGGAGGTGCTCAACATCGCGGGCCCGAGGGAGAGCTCGGACCCGGATATTTACCTTTCTGCGAGGAATTTTCTTGAGGGGCTGCTTGCCGCCGTTACCCGGATGCTTTGAGCGGGACGGCGTTCCGTCTCAGCTTTTGCGGTATGCGGAGTACTCCTGGAGGCTTTTCACCCCGAACTCCTGGTGGCGGATGCAGTCGATTGCCTGGACCGATGCCTCGGCCGCCTCGATGGTGGTCACGAAAGGCACGTTGCTCAGCACCGATGCAGCCCCGATGGCTTCCTCGTCGTGCAATGCCTTTTCGCCCCTCGGCGTGTTGATCACGAAATCGATCTTGCCGTGCTTGATGATATCGAAGATGTTCGGCCTTCCTTCCTCGCCTACCTTGAAGACTTTTTTGCACTCGATGCCGTTTTCGGTGAGGAACCGGTGGGTCCCTGCCGTGCCGGTCAGGTCGAAATCCATGCGGAAAAGGGCTTTCGCGATGGCGATGATTCGGGGGTTCTTGTCCTGGTCGTTGACGCTGATGAACACCGTGCCTGAAAGTGGAAGTTGCATGTTTGCGGCCTGATATGCCTTGGCGAAGGCTTCGGGAAAGTCGTTGGCAAGGCTCATCGCTTCGCCGGTCGAGCGCATTTCGGGACCGAGATAGACGCCAGATTTGACGAATTTCGAGAACGGGAAGACCGGTTCCTTGATGGCCATGTGTTTCATGCCGAGCTCGTCGCAGTCTTTCAGGTCGTACTCTTTCCTGAGGTCGCTCAGTTTTTCGCCGAGCATGACGCGGGTTGCGATCTTCACGACGGGAATGGCCGTTGCCTTGCCGACGAAAGGCACGGTCCGGCTTGCCCTCGGGTTCACTTCGATGACGTAGACGGTTTCGTTCTGGACGGCGTACTGGACATTCATCAACCCCACAACCTCGAGGCTCGCGGCGAGCTTTCGGGTATAATCCTTCATGGCGGCGATCGCCTTCGGGCTGATGTTGTGGTAGGGCAGTATGGATGTCGAATCGCCGCTGTGGATGCCGGCCGCCTCGACATGCTGCATGATGCCGCTGATGACGCAGTCGGAGCTGTCCGCGATGGCGTCGATGTCGAATTCAACGGCTGTTTCCAGGAAGCGGTCTATCAGCAGCGGATATTTTTCCGAGATGAAGAGCGCCTGGTCGACATACTCCCTGAGGGAGTCGTCATTGTAGATGATTTTCATCGCCCTGCCGCCAAGGACGTAGCTCGGCCTGACGAGAGCGGGATACCCGATACGGCGGGTGATCGCCTGGGCTTCCTCGAAACTGATCGCGGTCCCGTAGTCGGGATGCGGTATGGCGAGCTCTTCGAGGAGCGCACCGAACTTTTTGCGGTCTTCGGCCAGGTCGATGCCTTTGGATGAAGTGCCGAGGATGGTGACCCCCGCCTCATGGAGCTTCGTGGAAAGTTTCAGCGGGGTCTGGCCGCCGAAGCTGACGATGACGCCGAGAGGTTTCTCGTGCTCGATGATGCGCAGGGTGTCTTCTATGGTCAGCGGTTCGAAATAGAGCTTGTCGGCGATGTCGTAGTCGGTCGAGACGGTTTCAGGGTTGCAGTTGACCATGATGGTTTCATAGCCGGCTTCTTTGAGCGCGAAGACCGCCTGTACGCAGCAGTAGTCGAACTCGATGCCCTGGCCGATACGGTTCGGGCCGCCACCGAGGATGATGACTTTCCTGCGGTCGGTAGAAACCGATTCATTTTCCTCGCCGTAGGTGGAATAATGGTATGGTGTTTTCGCATCGAACTCGGCGGCGCAGGTATCGACGGTCTTGAAGACGGATTCGACGCCGTAATGCTTTCTGAGAGCGCGTATGGCCGGTTCGGTAGTCTTGAAGATATTGGCGAGCTGAAAGTCGGAAAAGCCGTATTGTTTTGCCTTGAGCAGCTTTTCTTTCGGAAATGCCAGGGAAAGGTGGTGAACCTCCTGTGAAAGGTCGGAAGCTTGAGTGGTCATGCAGTCGCGATAGATATTAGGTAACGTCAGGATACAGCTTTGTGAAAAGTAACAATTCACCCGGTCATAAAAAAGCCGGTGCATTATACAAAAAAGGAGGTGCTTCTCAAAGCTGCCGTCCCTGCATCATTTCCCCTTTCCGGGCTTTTGTCCGGGACGCTTCCTGAAGGGGGATGGAGGATTTTTCCAGCAGCGTCCGGAATAAAAAAACGTACCGGTGAAAATTCTCCGGATGGCACCTTCTGCCGGGGGAGAAACGAAGGGGAATTTTTGTTACATTTGATTACAATTTTATCATGTAATATCGGTTGCGAAAAACATGGCGAAAGGTATGGACAAAAAGTATTTCGACAGTATCGAATCGGCCCTCGAGGATATCAGGGCCGGAAAACTGGTGATTGTCATTGACGACGAAGACCGTGAGGACGAAGGCGATTTCATCGCCGCGGCGGAAATGGTATCGACCGAAATGGTGAACTTCATCACGAAGGAGGCGCGCGGATTGCTCTGCGTGGCTGTAACCATGGCAAGGGCGAAGGAGCTTCAGCTCGATCCGATGGTGCAGAGGAACACGTCCCAGCATGAAACGAATTTCACGGTTTCGGTCGATGCCATCGCCGAAGGTGTGACGACAGGCATATCCGTTTATGACCGGACCATGACCATCAAGATGCTTGGGGACCCGCAGACGAAAGCCGATGATTTTTCTCGACCGGGGCACATTTTTCCCTTGCGTGCGATGGACGGTGGCGTGCTCAGGCGCGTCGGCCATACGGAAGCTGCGGTCGACCTGGCCCGGCTCGCGGGCTTCACTCCGGTCGGCCTGCTCTGCGAAATCCTCCATGACGACGGCAGCATGGCCAGGCTGCCCGAACTGATCAAGCTGAAGGAAAAATTCGGCCTCAAGCTCATTACCATCAAATCCCTCGTCGCCTACCAGATGCAGCGCAACAAGCTCGTGCACCGTGCGGTGGAGTCGAGGCTGCCGACCGTGTACGGCGAGTTCAGGCTGATCGCCTACGAATCGTTTACCGACCAGCAGAACCATATCGCATTCGTCAAGGGCGATGTCGTTTCCGGCGAGCCGGTGCTCGTCAGGGTGCACTCGCAGTGCGCGACCGGCGACACGTTCGCGTCTTTGCGCTGCGACTGCGGTAACCAGCTCGCTTCGGCGCTTTCCATGATCGAGAAGGAGGGCCGGGGTGTCCTGGTCTACCTCATGCAGGAAGGCCGGGGTATCGGGCTCATCAACAAGCTCAAGGCATACAACCTCCAGGACGAGGGCCTCGATACGGTCGAAGCCAACGAAAAGCTCGGCTTCAAGGCCGACCTGAGGGATTACGGCATCGGAGCGCAGATCCTCCAGGACCTCGGGGTCAGGAAGATGAAGCTGCTGACCAACAACCCGAAAAAAGTTGTCGGCCTCGAAGGTTACGGCCTCGAAATCGTCGAGCGGATCGGGCTGGAGATTGCCCCGAACCCGATCAACCAGGTCTATCTCGATACGAAACGCGACAAGCTCGGCCATATGATCGGCCATACATGCGGCAACGAAAGCCACTATTTCGAACAGCTCGCAGACGAACAGTTAAAGAAGAAACATAACAACCCGTAAACTTCCGCAAGGAAAAGGACAGTACAATGAACACCGACATCCTCAAGAAGCAGGATAAAGAGGTTTTTGATTCGATTGCCAGTGAGGCGAAACGGCAGAACGAGACGCTGGAGCTGATTGCTTCCGAGAATTTCACCAGCCTTGCGGTCATGCAGGCGGCAGGTTCGGTCATGACCAACAAGTACGCCGAAGGGTATCCCGGCAAGCGTTACTATGGAGGCTGCGAATATGTCGATATTGCCGAGGACCTTGCCCGCGACCGCGCAAAAAAGCTTTTCAACTGCGAGTATGTCAACGTACAGCCCCATTCCGGATCGAGCGCGAACATGGCGGTCCTTTTCTCGGTACTGAAGCCGGGCGACCCGATCATGGGCCTCGACCTTTCGCATGGAGGCCATCTGACCCACGGCAGCCCGGTGAACTTCTCCGGACAGCTTTTCGATGCCCACTCCTATGGTGTCGATCGCGAGACCGGCTGCATCGACATGAACAAAGTCGAGGAGATGGCGACAACGGTCCGGCCCAAGCTGATCATCACCGGTGCGAGCGCCTATTCCCAGGGTTTCGACCTGAAGGCGTTCAGGGCTATCGCCGACAAGGTCGGTGCCCTGCTCATGGCGGACATCGCCCATCCTGCCGGCCTGATCGCCGCCGGCCTTCTCGGTGATCCCATGCCTCACTGCCATTTCGTCACCACCACGACCCACAAGACCCTTCGCGGTCCGAGGGGCGGTATGATCATGATGGGCAAGGATTTCGAGAATCCCCTGGGGATCACCATCAAGACCAGGACCGGGTCACGTGTCAAGATGATGTCGGAAGTGATGGATGCGGAAGTGATGCCCGGCATCCAGGGTGGGCCGCTCATGCACATCATCGCGGGCAAAGCCGTTGCCTTCGGCGAAGCCCTGAAGCCCGAGTTCAGGGACTATGCCGTCCGGATCAGGTCAAACGCGGCAAAGATGTGTGAAAAATTCATCGGGCTTGGTTACGACATCGTGAGCGGCGGAACGAAAAACCACCTCATGCTGCTCGACCTGCGCAACAAGAACGTTACCGGAAAGGTTGCCGAAAACCTTCTGCATTCTGCGGGAATCACCGTGAACAAGAACATGGTGCCTTTCGACGATAAATCACCTTTCGTGACCAGCGGCATCCGCATCGGTACCCCGGCCATGACGACAAGGGGGATGAACGAAGAGGACAGCGTCTTTATCGCGGAACTGATCGACCGGGTTATTTCGTCTGCCGACAAGCCGGAAATCGAAACGGTCTGCAGTGAAGTCAGGGAGGAAGTCCGGACGCTCTGCCTGCGCTATCCCCTCGACGGCTATGTCGCGGTCTGAGAATCACTGGACTCCGCTGCTTGACTGATTTTGGAGAGGCGGCATCGGCGTCAAAGCCGATGCC
>JAAXXI010000013.1 GCA_013334565.1 Chlorobiaceae bacterium | reverse complement strand
CAGGCAGAAAGCGCGGATACCGACGCAGCTGAACTTTGCGGCATCCGCTCTGATGCCGTGACATCGCTTTCCTGGGCTGTTTCCGGGGCTGCGGCTGCATTCGCAGGAACAATTATCGCGCCGGTGACAACCGTCGGGCCTACGATGGCAGCGGCACTGACGCTGAAAGCTTTTTCCGTGGCGGTTGTCGCGGGGCTTGACAGCGCGATCGGGCTGGTCCTTACCGGCCTTTTCCTCGGTTCCGCGGAAAATCTCGCCGGTTTCATTCTCGGAAGCGGATGGAGGGAAACACCAGGGCTCGTCCTGCTGATACTTGCCCTTGCCCTGCGCCCCCAGGGAATTTTCGGAAAAAAAATCATTCGCAAAGTCTAAGGTAAACCGATGTTCACACCCGTAAGCGCAGGAATGAAGGAAAAATCCGCAGAGCAGCTTCTGCTCCTCGCGCTTTTTTCCTTCCTCGCTTTCCTGCCGCTCATCTGGCAGGGTCAATATGCACTTGGCCTCCTGACGATGATGGCGGTCTACGGCATCCTGCTTATCGGGCTCGATGCGACCGTCGGATACCTCGGCCAGGTGAACCTCGCACAGGCTGCACTTTTCGCCCTCGGAGGATATGGCACCGCCTTGTCCATACAGGCAGGGCTCCCTTTCCATCTGGCGCTGCTCGCCGGCATGGCAGCGGCACTGCTTCCGGGCGTTGCGCTCGCATTGCCGTCACTGCAGCTTGAAGGGCCCCAGTTCGCCTTGTCCACGCTTTCATTCGGTACCCTCACGATCATTGTCCTGAACCAGTGCGAATCCGTCACAAACGGAGCGCTTGGCATTTCCGTACCACGCCCGCCTGTTTTTTCCATCGACCTCGATGCCAGAAGTTTCTACTGGTTCTGCCTCGCCATCCTTTTTTCGGTATGGCAGGCTTCGCGGTTCCTGCTCAAATCCCGGTTCGGGCTTGCTATCGAGGCCCTTCGCGACTCGCCAACCGCAACCGATGCCCTCGGCATCGGCTCACTGAGGCACAAAGCGCTGGCTTTTGCCTGGGGCAGCTCCCTGGCCGGCCTGGCCGGCGGGCTCCATCTCATGAACTTCGGGTACCTTCAGCCTTCGGCTTTCGGCTACGACCTGATGGTCATCCTGCTGCTCGGCGTTGTTTTCGGCGGCCGGCGCAGCCAATGGGGCGCCATCGCGGGCGCAGCCGTGGTGACCTTGCTGCCCAACCTCCTGTCGAACAGGGTGCTGTTCTCCTGGCTCGTCTCACTGGGATGCCTGCTCTCGCTGGCAGCCCCCCTGAAGGCAGCGTTATCGCGAAAGCTCCCGTCATTCAGCGAAACAGCTCCGGCTGCGGGCATGCTCCTGTGTCTCGCCCTGTCATTCCTTGTGCCCAATATCGAACTCTGGAGAAAGGGAATTTTCGCGCTCTTTCTCTTTTCAGCCGTTGTCGGTCTGCCGGACGGCATCGCAGGCGCAATGAAGGGCATCATAAGAAAAATCTTCGTATTTGCGCCCGAACCGCGTCCTGCCGCCTACGGAGGAATTCCTGTTCCCCGGACTGCTGCGGCGATCCCTCTGCGGACCAGGAACATCGGAAAATCGTTTGGCGGGGTCAACGCGGTGGACAATATTTCACTCGATATCGACCAAGGCGAAATCCTCGGACTTATCGGCCCGAACGGGTCCGGGAAAACCACGGTGATCAACCTCATATCCGGGCTTTACGCCCCAGACGAAGGCTCGATGGAAATTGCGGGAAACCGGCCACGTCCCGGAAGCCTGATGGCATCGTCCGCTGCAGGCGCTTCCCGTACGTTCCAGAACCTGCAGCCATTCTCCAGTCTCACGGCACTCGACGCGCTTGCCGTCTGCCAGCGGAAGTACGATCGGGCTGCGGCGATGGCGCTCCTCAGCATTGCGGGCCTTGAAGACAAAGCCCGCTTGCGTTGTTCCGAATTGTCTTTCGGTGACCTGCGGTTCCTCGAGATTGCAAGGGCGCTCGCTACCAACCCGAGCCTCCTTCTGCTCGACGAGCCTGCGGCAGGCATGTCAAAACCCGACATCACACGGCTTATCGACTTCATCGTTTCCATCAGCAAAACCGGTATCGCGGTCCTCCTTATCGAACACCACCAGGATATCATCACCTGGCTGTGCGACCGGGTCGCAGTAATGAACGGCGGAAAATTGATTGCCCTCGGAACACCGGTGGAGATCAGGAAAAACCCGCAAGTCATCGAAGCATACCTCGGAGCGGAAAACCTCCATCCGGCATGCATGAACAGGTCAGGGATACAGCCATGCTGAAAACAGTCAACCTCCATGCAGGATACGGTGGGGCAGAGGTGCTGAAGGGCATTTCGATCGAAGTCCCCGAGGGCAGCTGCGTCGCGCTTGTCGGAGCGAACGGCGCAGGCAAGAGCACACTTGCGAAAGCGATCAGCGGCCTGCTCGTCCCGAGCTCGGGACAGGTTTTTTTCAACGGCAGGGATATAACCGGCAGCCCGGCAAGCCTGACGGCAAGGAACGGGCTCAGCCACTGCCCCGAAGGGCGGCGTGTCTTCGCTCCGCTTTCCGTCGAAGACAACCTGGTGCTCGGGGCATTTCCCCGTCTCCCTTCGCTTGGACCGTTCCGCAGGAAAGCTTCGGACGATCTTGAGAAAATCTACGGCATGTTCCCGATCCTGAAGGAAAGACGGATGCAGCAATCGGGCAGCCTCTCGGGAGGCGAACAGCAGATGCTGGCCATAGGACGGGCGCTGATGGCCAAACCACGCCTCCTGATCCTCGACGAACCCTCTCTTGGGCTTGCCCCTATCGTTCTCAAAGAGGTATTCGAGGCGATCATCGCGCTGAGGAATTCCGGCATGACCATACTGCTTTCGGAACAGTTCGCAAGGAACGCGCTTGCCGTATCCGACAGGGCCTATATCCTCGAAAGAGGCAAGGTCGTGCTCGAAGGGCCATCTGCCGAACTTGAAAAAAACCCCGCAGTCATCGAAGCATATCTCGGATAACCGCAAGACATTCTGAGCGAATGAAACGTCCCGTCATGGCATCAGCTTCCGGTAAACAACCTGATGCCGCGCTCGCCCTGGCCCTCAAGCTGCTCGGCATAAGAAGCCACAGCAGGCTGGAGCTTGAAAGGAAACTCCGCGGCAAAGGGTTCGACGAGGCCGTCACGGCACAGACAATAGAAAGACTTTCAGGAAAGGGTTTGCTTGACGATCGGGAGTTCGGTCTCGAGCTCATCGCAAGCCGTTCGAAAAGGAAACCGGCGGGAAAAATCAGACTTGTCGCGGAACTCCGGAAAAAAGGAGTGCCGGAAACTGTAATCGGAGAGGTGCTTGGTGAAGTGGACGGCAGGGAGCTCTGCATGCGGGCGGCGGAAAAAAAACTCGCCATGCTCAGGGGCCCGGATGAAAACGCCCGAAAAAAAAAGCTCGAAACATTCCTCAGGAACCGCGGTTTTTCGTGGCTTGAGATCCGCGAAGCGCTCGAACGATTTTTCCCGGGCGTGACAGATCGTGAAGAACCCGTTTAGTTCGTCTCCCCTTTGACGAGCGTTCCTACTTCCTCGCCCCGGAGCAGCCTGGTGAAGTTCCCCTTTTCGTTCATGTTCATGACCACGATCGGCAGGACGTTCTCCCTGCAAAGCGTTATGGCCGTCATATCCATGACCCGGAGGTTTTTCCGGATGACGTCGAGGTAGGAGATCCTCGGGAAAAACTCGGCATCAGGATTTTTCTCCGGATCGGAATCGTAGACCCCGTTAACCCTCGTACCCTTGACAATGACGTCGGCCTCGATTTCGATAGCCCTGAGCGAAGCGGCGGTATCGGTCGTGAAATAGGGGTTGCCTGTTCCCCCGCCGAATATGACCACCCTGCCCTTTTCGAGGTGGCGGATCGCCCTGCGGCGGATGAACGGTTCGGCAATCTGCTCCATTTTGATCGCTGACTGCAGGCGGGTAAAGACACCGCGGCTTTCAAGCGCATCCTGGAACGCCAGGGAGTTGATAACCGTTGCGAGCATGCCCATGTAATCGGCCTGAACCCTGTCCATATTCGCGGCGGCATCTGACATCCCGCGGAAAATGTTCCCTCCGCCGATGACGAGTGCGATCTGGGCACCCATCTCCTTCGCCTCCCTGATTTCCTCGGCATACCGGTGAAGCATGTCGGCGTTGATACCGTAGCCGTCTGTTCCGGCAAGGGCTTCGCCGCTCAATTTCAGCAAGATGCGCTTATACTGCAACATATACGTCTCCTCCTGAACAAGGGTTTATGAAATTGCCCCAAGCGGGCGTGAACAAAAAAAAAGCCTCGATCAACGAGGCTTCTTTTTTTTACTCTCCCAGCTGGTAGCGGACAAATGCCGATACATCGACCTTCGCCTGATGCTTCTTTCGGAAGTCGGCGAGAACGTCGGATACCTTGACATTGCTGTCCTTGATGAAGGACTGTTCCGTCAGTACCACTTCCTGGTAATACTTTTCGAGCCTGCCGGTAACGATCTTGTCGACAAACTCCTCTTTCTTTCCCTGTCCGAGTGCCTGCTGGCGGTAGATTTCCGATTCCTTGGCGATGTAATCCGCAGGGACATCGGCGCGGCTGGCAACGATCGGGGCTGCAGCGGCAACCTGCATGGCGAGGTCTTTCGCCAGCTCTCCGGCATGTTCCGGCTTGTCGGTAACAATACGGACAATCGCACCGAGCTGTGCGCCGGGATGGGTGTACCCTTCTACCAGTCCATCGGCTGCATCGCAGAAGACGAGGTGCTTGAGCAGGATCTTTTCGCCAAGTTTCCCGGTAAGGGTCGTCATGGCGTTTTCTACAGTCTCGCCGCTGAAGGCGTCGCCGAGCTTCATGGCGAGCATTGCGTCAGCTGAAGCGACACGGCCTGACAGGGCAAGTTCCGCAAGTGCTCCGGCAAATCCGGTGAAATCGTCGCCCCTGGCAACGAAATCGGTTTCGCAGTTGAGCTCGAGGATAACGCCGCTTTTCCGGTCCGGGGAGATCCTGATGACGATCATGCCTTCTCCGGTTTCCTTGCCTTCACGTTTGGCGGCAAGCGCAGCGCCTTTTTTGCGAAGGTACTCGATGGCTTTCTGCATATCACCGCCGCTCTCTTCGAGGGCCTTTTTGCAGTCCATCATACCGACGCCTGTGATATCACGAAGATTCTTTACATCCGATGCTGAAATCTGGCTCATTGAACTCTTTCTTCTTGAAGTTGTATTCGTGGTTTACTCGCTGATGTCTTCCTTTTCGTCTTCGACTTCCTCGTCCATACCGGCAAGGACTTCCTGCTCGACCTTCTGCTGCCTTGCGTTCAGGATCGTGTCGGCGACGGCCTTGACCATGAGCTGGATGGAGCGGATCGCATCGTCGTTGGCGGGAATGATATAATCGATCAGTTCCGGGTCGCAGTTGGTATCGACCATGGCGAAAATGGGAATGCCGAGCGAACGGGCTTCCTTCACGGCGATATGCTCTTTCTTGATATCGACCACGAAGAGGGCGGCAGGCAGCCTGTTCATATTGGCGATGCCTCCGAGGATCCTCATGAGCTTGTCCTTTTCACGGGCGAGCATGAGGCGTTCTTTCTTGGTGATCATGTCGAACGTGCCGTCGGTTGCCATGCGCTCGATCGAGTTCATGCGCCTGATGCTCTGACGGATGGTCGAGAAGTTGGTAAGCATGCCGCCGAGCCAGCGCTCGCAGACATAAGGCATGCCGGCGCGTTCCGCCTCTTCGGCAATGATGTGTTTGGCCTGTTTCTTGGTACCGACCAGCATGATCTCCCTGCCGGTGGATGCGATAGCTTCGAGGGCTTTCAGCGCATCGTCGGACATGACGAGGGTTTTCTGCAGGTCGATGATGTGCACGCCGTTCTTCTCCATGAAGATATACGGCTTCATTTTCGGGCTCCAGCGGCGGGCGAGGTGGCCAAAATGGACACCTGCGCGGAGCAGGTCGTCAAGCTGAAAATAGGACATGGCTTTTTCCTTTAGTTTAGTTGTTCCTCTACCAAACCTGCATTCCCCGGGATCCCGTGCAGGGCACAGGACACTTCCGGGAACTTGGCCCGCAAGGGCGGGCCGGGATGGTATGCGTTGTTTTTACTGAAATAAAAACGGTATAAATAAATATCAGCGCTTCGAGAACTGGAAACGTTTGCGGGCTTTTTTGCGACCGAACTTCTTGCGCTCAACCATACGCGGGTCCCTGGTAAGCAGCTTTTCGGTTTTCAGCACGGCCCTCGACGTTTCGTCTAACTCGGTAAGCGCCCTGGCAATGGCAAGGCTGACCGCGCCGCACTGGCCGCTCACACCTCCGCCCTGAACGTTCACCCTGATATCGAACTCATCCATCTTCTCGGTAAGGGCGAGCGGCCTGAGTGCCTGCTGGCGCTTGAACTCGTCCTTGAAATATTCTTCGACCGGCAGCTTGTTGATGATCACCCGGCCTTTTCCCGGAGACAGGATCACCCTTGCCACCGAGGTTTTACGGCGTCCGACTGTATCGATAACCTCTTTCATTCCCTGTTTTTTAGTGATTTAGTTAAGTTTCAGTTCGGCCGGTGCCTGAGCTGCATGCGGGTGCTGTGAACCGGCATAGACCTTGAGTT
This sequence comes from Chlorobiaceae bacterium, assembly GCA_013334565.1. Lineage (GTDB taxonomy): Bacteria > Bacteroidota > Chlorobiia > Chlorobiales > Chlorobiaceae > Chlorobium. The sequence goes on along the minus strand of JAAXXI010000013.1, from coordinate 38,121 downwards.
TCCTGAAAAGCTGACGACCGAGGTTGTTGTGCGGGAGCATGCCCCAGACAGCCTCTTCGATCACCCTTTCGGGCTTTTTCTTCAGCAGCTCCTTGACATGGTCGATTTTGGCGCCGCCGGGATACTGGGAGTGCGAAAAGTAGGTTTTCATTTCGCCTTTGCGGCCGCTGAGCATCACTTTTTCCGCATTGGTCACGATGATGAAATCACCGGTATCGACATGCGGCGTGAACTCCGCCTTGTGCTTTCCCCTGAGCACCCTGGCAATCTCAGAAGCCATTCTGCCCAACACCTGTCCATCAGCATCAACGACATACCACTTCCGCTCGACTTCTGCAGGTTTTGCCGAATATGTTTTGAAACTTAACGTCTTGCTCATACTCTTACGATAGATTAACTGGTCTTTTCCGAAAAATAAAGTTTAGCAATGTAAATTATTCCACATAATTCTACAAATTATAACCTTGCATTTGTATACTTGTCACCTGCAGGATCTACCGGCAGTTTTTCAAATGACCGTATTCCAGCTCCTATGAAGCCTCTGATCGCCATTGTCGGCCGGCCCAATGTCGGCAAATCGACCCTTTTCAACAGGATCCTCCGCCAGCGGACCGCCATTGTGGACAGCACGCCGGGCGTAACGAGGGACCGGCATATCGCGGAAGGCGAGTGGCAGGGCAAACAGTTCCTGCTCATGGACACCGGCGGCTACAACACCTCCGACAGCGACCTCATCAGCTCGGCCATGCTCGATCAGACGCTTACCGCCATACGGGACGCCGACACCGTTATTTTCGTCACCGACGTCCGCTCCGGGCTCACCTACGACGACCTCGAGCTTGCGAAGCTGCTCCGGCAGCATTATACGGAAAAACCGGTTTTCTTCGCCGTCAACAAGGTGGAAAGCCCGACGCTTTCCATCGAAGCGGAATCGTTCATCAGCACCGGCTTCACCAGGCCTTACCAGATTTCCGCCAAGGACGGAAGCGGCATCGCCGACCTGCTCGACGACGTGCTTGAAGCGCTTCCCGAACGCGAGAACGAAGAGGAAGAAGAAGACAAGGCCATTAAAATCGCCATAGTGGGAAGGCCGAACGTCGGAAAATCGAGCTTCGTGAATTCGCTGCTCGGCTCGAACCGGCTGATCGTGTCGAACATCCCCGGCACGACCAGGGACGCCATCGACAGCCGGTTCATGCGGAACCGCAACGAGTTCGTGCTGATCGATACGGCCGGCCTGCGCAAACGCACGAAAATCGATGCCGGTATCGAGTACTACAGCTCGCTCAGGACCGAAAAGGCCATCGAGCGCTGCAATGTCGTCCTCGTCCTCCTCGATGCCGATGCCGGGCTTGAAAAGCAGGATATGAAGATCATCCACATGGCGCTCGAGCGCCACAAGGGAGTCCTGCTGCTCGTCAACAAATGGGACCTCATCGAAAAAGATTCGAAAACCAGCAAGCTTTACGAAGACAAGCTCCGCTCGCTCATGGGCAACCTTTCGTTCATCCCCGTGATGTTCATTTCGGCATTGACGAAAAAGAACCTGTACCGTGCAATCGACACCGCAAAGGATATCACCGGCAGCCTTAAGCAGAAAATAAGCACCAGCAAGCTCAACAAGTTCCTCGAGGAAGCGCTTGCGGAGAAGCACCCATCCACGAAATCGGGGAGGGAGCTGAAGATTAAATACATGACCCAGATCGAGGCACCATGGCCGGTATTTGCATTTTTCTGCAACGATCCCGAGCTTGTCCAGGACAATTTCCGGAGGTTCCTTGAAAAGAAGCTCCGGGAGCGTTTCCCCCTCGAAGGGGTTCCGCTATCCCTGCGCTTCCAGAAAAAATAAAAGGCATAGTTTCCATCTTATCATTCAACAACCAAACAGTCATTGCGAATGCCCAAAGTACAGGAATCTCATATTTACGAGGCGCTCGGCACCGTCATGGAGCCCGATCTCAAAAAAGACCTGGTGACGCTCGCCATGGTCGAGGACATCGAGATCGACGAACAGGATAACGTGTCGTTCAGCGTCGTGCTCACCACCCCGGCATGCCCGATGAAAGAGCATATAAAAAACGCCTGCATCGACGCCGTGAGGAAGTTCGTTCCGGCTGCAGCTGACGTGACGGTGAACCTGAAATCGCGGGTTACCTCATCCTGCGGCCACAACTGCGACCATGAACGTCCGCTGAAAAACGTGAAGAACATCATCGCCGTAGCATCCGGCAAGGGCGGTGTCGGCAAATCGACCTTCTCGGTGAACCTTGCCGTTAGCCTGGCGGCCACGGGAGCGAAGGTCGGGCTTATCGACGCCGACCTCTACGGGCCCAGCATTCCCACCATGTTCGGTTTGCAGGATTCGAAACCCGAGGTTATCGACAAGAAGATCATTCCTCTCAAAAAGTTCGGGGTCAAGCTCATGTCCATAGGCTTCCTCGTCGACAGCGAAACAGCCATCATCTGGCGCGGGCCGATGGTATCGAGCGCCATCAAGCAGTTTATCAGCGACGTGGACTGGCAGGATCTCGATTACCTGATTTTCGACCTTCCCCCAGGGACGGGCGATATCCAGATCACCCTTTCCCAGACCCTTCCGCTCAGCGGCACCGTCATCGTCACCACGCCGCAGGATGTCGCGCTGGCCGACGTATCGAAAGCCGTGAGCATGTTCCGCAAGGTGCACGTCCCGATCCTCGGGCTTCTGGAAAACATGAGCTACTACGAACTCCCTGACGGAACGAGAGATTACATCTTCGGCCACCACGGCGGGGAAATCTTCGCGAAAACCCAGGGGCTCGCGTTCCTCGGCGCCATCCCGATCGACCGGGGCGTGCGCGAAGGAGGCGATGAAGGAACACCGTACGTCATCAGTCGGCCGGATTCCCCTGCGGCGAAAGCCATCATGGCGGCGGCGATGGAGGTTGCCAGACGGGTCTCGATCACGAACGCGGAACTTTCTGCGGGACATTGAGCGTAAGATATGACAGGATCACCCGCTGGGCACGGGCTCACGGACAAATAATAAAGGAGCCCTTGTTGTTTTTTTGCGCGGCAGGTTTCATATTATCGAAAGCCGGAACAGGCCATGCCGGAAAGATTTACCCTACAATTACCATTAAACAGCAACAGACATGAGTATCACCAAAGATTACCTGCCAAACAACGATGCCATCTACAACAAGGTCATCGCCGCGCTCGAAACCGTTCGTCCCTATCTCCAGGTTGACGGCGGCGACTGCCAGCTTGTCGGCATCACGAAGGATATGGTTGTGGATGTGAAACTGCTCGGCGCCTGCGGCTCGTGCCCGATGAGCACCCTCACGCTCCGCGCGGGCGTCGAACAGGCGATCAAGAAAGCCATTCCGGAAATTGTCCGCGTCGAATCGGTCTGAGGTTTCACCCGTCGAGATTTCTCAATAACAGTTCGAGGGAGTCTTCGCTATTGACGAGGACTTCCCTTGGCCTGCTTCCGTCAGCTTCGCTGACGATCCCGTTGTATTCAAGCTGGTCCATCACTCTCGCGGCGCGGCTGAAGCCGAGCCTGAGCCTGCGCTGCAGGAGCGAAACGCTCGCCTGCTGGTGCATGACAACGAGCCGTGCGGCATCCTCGAACATGCTGTCACGCCCGTCCTTGTCCTGATACCCCTGCGGGCCCTGGCTTCCTTTCTGCAACTCGGCGGCAGGCAGTACGTAGATATTCTTGAGAGCGTGCTGTTTTCCGATGAACGTTGTGATCTCCTCGACTTCCGCTGAAGAGACGAACGGGCTCTGGAGCCTCATGGCCTTCGGCTGGCTTGCCGGCTGGTAGAGCATGTCCCCGTTTCCGAGCAGCTGCTCCGCGCCCGATCCGTCGAGAATGGTGCGCGAATCGACCTTGCTTGCCACCTGGAAGGCGATCCTGGAAGGAAAATTGGCTTTGATGATGCCGGTGATGACATCCACCGACGGACGCTGTGTTGCAACGATCAGGTGGATACCGACAGCCCTTGAAAGCTGGGCGAGCCTTGTGATGGGCTCCTCGACATCCCTCCCGGCAGTGATCATGAGATCGGCCAGCTCGTCGATGACCACCACGAGGTAGAACATCGCTTCTGCGGGATTGCGGCGGTTGTAGTCCCCGATATTGCGGACGCCGGCTTTTTCGAGGGTCTCGTAGCGGTGCTCCATCTCCTTTTCGACGCACTTGAGTGCATAAACCGCTTTCTGGGGCTCGGTGATGATCTGCTCGTCGAGGTTGGGGAAGCGCACAAGGAAATGGTTCTTCAGGTGCTGGTAGTGGAAAAGCTCGACGCGTTTCGGATCGACCAGCACGAACTGCACCTTGTCAGGGCTGCAGGAATAGAGCAGGCTGGAGATGATGACGTTGATGCAGACCGATTTTCCCGCACCCGTGGCGCCTGCGATCAGGAGATGCGGCATTGCCGTGAGATCGTCGATGTAGACCTCGTTCGAGATGGTCTTGCCCAGGACGACCGGAAGCATGAGCCTGCTGTTCTTGAATTTTTCGACCTGAAGCACCGAACGAAGCCAGACGGTTTTGGGCTTGCCGTTGGGGATCTCGACACCCACGGCATTCTTGCCCGGTATCGGTGCGATGATCCTGATGCCCCTCGCAGCAAGGGCCATGGCGAGGTCGTTCTCGAGCGCCTTCACCCTGCTGATCTTCACATCCGGGGCGAGTTCCATTTCAAAAAGCGTCACCCTGGGACCAACCGTGGTCGAAATCCTGAGGACTTCTATCTTGTAGATATTGAGCTTTTCAAGCAGCTTCCTCTTGCTTTCCGCAAGCTGGTGCTCGTCGATCCTCTCCCCGTCGTCCGCGCCTTTTTCCAGGAGATCAATGGACGGGTAACGGTAAGGCTCCCTGTCCTTCGTTTTCACCTTCATCTGCCTCTCGTCGAGATCAGCTTCCTTTTCCCGAACGCCCTGGCGGATCACCATTTCCGGTTCACCGGGAAGTTGCGGCAGGACGGTTTCCATGGGCGGAACCGCAGACTGGGAAGGGGTCCCGGATGGTTCGGCTGCAGGGGTGTTTTCAAACGGCAGGTGGTCCGGCAGGCGGGAGTCGGCACGGGCAACCGGTTTCTTCTGCGCCTTTTCCTGAAGACGGCGCTCCTTCTGCTCCCGCTTGTTTTCCTCCTTCAGCCTCCGGGTTTCAGCTTTTTTTTTTCGCAGATCCTCAAGCCATGAACCGATGCCGGACAGCGAGCCGGAAATGCCTGCGCTCAACGTCGAAGCCCCTTCGGAAAGTGCGATAAGGACGTTGCGCCCCATGTAAAAGGTAAGGAGAAGGGCAATGACGCCGGCAAGAACCCATGCGCCGGTCATGCCGATCGCGCGGGAAAGCAGTGATGAGAGCATCCTGCCGATGGCCCCGGACATCGCGTCGCTGAAAGGCTCGGATGTCAGGCCGAACATCAGTGCGGCATCCACGGAGATGAACGCGCTGTAGAGAAAAAAGAAAAGGGCGGGCTTCAGGCTGTTCGAACGGAGCAGGGACCATCCGCAGTAGAACACCGAAAACATGGTGAAAATGAACGGATAGCCGAGGAAGGAACGGATGAAAAACACCGACAGCCTCGCACCGATCAGTCCGAAAGGATTGTGGATGTCCCGGGCAACTTCTCCGGCCGACTTGCTGAAGATATCGTGCCATGCAAGGCTGCTGAACGCAGCCTCGTCCTCGGGATGGAAACCGAGGATGGCGCAGACGAGAAAAAGCGAAAGCAGCATGAGAACGATGCCGATCAGCTCTTTCATCAGCACATCCCTGTCGATGGACGGCTTGCTGGTTTTACCGTTTTCCCTGTTCCGTTTCGTACTCTTTGCCACGTCCTGACACGTTTTGCTTTCAGCCCTGAGAGGGCTTCAAAAAGGGAAGGTTCCTGATCACGCCATTGTGCCAGGAACCGCGGACCTCGACAAGGATCGGGGTTCCCGGCTGCAGGTATTCGCGGAATACCCTGCAGGTCCCGATAGGCTCCTGAAGGGTCGGAGAGAGCGTTCCGCTGCAGACGGAGCCGATCTCCTGGTGGTCGGTATTGAAAACCTTGTAATGCTGCCTGGGAAGCACGCGGCCTTCGAGACTGAAGCCGGCCACGCCATACTTCAGGTTCAGTTCGACCTGCTGACAGGCTTCCCTGCCGATGAAATGTCCCTTTTCCATTTTCACCACCCATTTCAGCCTCGATTCGAGCGGGTTGGTATCCTGGTCGATTTCATGGCCGTACAGTGAATATCCCATCTCGAGCCTGAGGGTATCGCGCGCGCCGAGGCCGACCGGCTGGATGCCGCAATCGCGCCCGGTTTCCATGAGCTCTTCCCACAGAGGCAGTGCGGCTTCGTTCGGCAGGCAGATTTCGACGCCGGGCTCGCCGGTGTACCCGGTCCGGGCGATCATGATCTCCGTTCCATGGAACATGGTTCTGCAGAAATGGAAGGAACCGAGAGAGGCGAAATCGACGGATGGAAATACCCCGCCCAGGATGTTCATGGCCGCCGGGCCCTGGAGGGCGATCAGCGAAAGCTTGTCCGAATGGTCTTCGAGCACCGCTCCATCGTAAGATGCGATATGCTCGCTGATCCAGCTGAAATCCTTTTCGGTGTTGCTTGCGTTGACGATGAGGAAAAAGGTTTCGCTGTCGATGACATAGATGATCAGGTCATCGACGATCCCGCCGCTCGGATAGAGCATCAGGTTGTACTGGGCGGTTCCGGGGCCGGCTTTCGAGATGTCGTTGGTCGTGATGCCCTGCAGGAACTCGAGCGCCCTCGGGCCCCTGACATAGAAATTTCCCATGTGCGAAACATCAAAAATCCCGGCTGCGTTGCGCACTGCATGGTGCTCGGCGATGATACCCGAATACTGCACCGGCATGAGGAAACCGCCGAAATCGATGATTTTCGCCCCGGCCCTCTCGTGCCAGGCGTACAACGCTGTTTTTTTCATTGCAAACCTTTGTTTACTGCCCGTTCCGTGTTTCTTTTCAATTTTTTCCACCGGTCACCGAATATGGATGGAAGCTGCTGTAAACAGATTCCGCCCGGAAGACAACTGTTATATAATTTAATAAATTTCGGGGGAAAGTGCCTGACTGGACAGCAAATACGATAGAAATAACATGGCTTTCCCGGCCTGACTTTTCAGGAGGCGGCAGAGATGTTCTCTTCACGGAATTTTTCTCGAAAGCCTGCAGTCATTATACTATGGGCATACCTGTACCAAACCCCCTTCATCGCCCTTCGTTTCCAATGAGCACCGTGTTCACGAGTTCGTTGACATCCCCTTCCTCGCGCGGGAAATGCTCTGCGAGTATGTCACCGCAGCGTAAAACAGCCTTTCCGAGCGCATCCCCATGCTTCTTCTCACGGAAGCCACCCGATACGATATCGGCGATCTCCTGCCATGCTGCCTGATCAACCTTCGCGTTGATGGCCTGGTCGGCGACGACGCGCACCCGGCGCTCGAAAAGCGACACGTAGAGAAGAATGCCGGTATGTCCGGAGGTGCGATTGATGCCGCTCCGGTAAAAGGCCATGACGGCCGCTTCCTCCACCTCTGCAGCCATGTCCCTCCTGCTGATGAAGGGGCGTTTGAGGGAAAGGGCTCCCCTGAACAGCTCATGCATCAGCATGAAGGAGAGCACGAAAACGCAGAGGAAAAACCACATGCTGTCCTTCGAGAAAAGCATCGAAATGCTTACTGCAAGGACAATGGAAACAAGCGTGCCACCCAGAAGGCCAGCATAGGGATAATGGTAGCTCGAAGGCGCTATCATGACGACAATTTCACCCGAAGTGCGTTCTTCCGCCCGGGTGACCTGATCTTCGACTGCGCGCCTTTCAGCTTCGCTGAGGAATTTTTCCGCTTTGTTCATCATGCAAACCTCCGTGAATGATCTGTCCGATCTCCGAAATCAGGGTAATGGGGACTGGGGTTTGGAAAGTGGAAAGTGGAGAGTGGAAAGTGGGATCTGGGGCTTGGGGTTTGGCTGCAAAACTTCCCTCAGTCCCTGTCCTCAGTACCCAGTTCCCAGTTCTCAGTCCTCAGTCCTCAGTCCCCAGTCCCCAGTCCCCAGTACCCAGTCCTCAGTCCTCAGTCCTCAGTCCCCAGTCCTCAGTCCTCAGTCCTCAGTCCTCAGTCCTCAGTCCTCAGTCCTCAGTCCTCAGTCCCCAGTCCTCAGTCCTCAGTCCTCAGTCCTGAATTCCCCACTTTCCACTCTCCACTTTCCACTTTCCAAACCCCATCTACCAATCCCCCGACGCGCCGCCGCCGCCGAAGCCACCGCCGCCGCCACTGAAACCGCCACTGTCGAATCCGCCGCCCCCGGAACCACCGCCCATATACCAGCCGCCCATGCCTCCCGGGCCCATGAAACCGCCACCCCGGTGCCCCCTCCTGAGCTGCATGATCCAGTAGATGAAAAAGATGATGAGGATTAGGAGCAGCAGCGGTACCGACGGGGCATCGTCGCTGTTCTCCGCTGCGGGTTTTCCCTTGTACTCGCCCCGCACGGCATCCATCATTGCCGAAACCCCTTTCTCGAACCCTTCATCGAACTTGCCGGCCTTGAACGAAGGCGCGATTTCGTCATGGATGATCCTGCCCGAAAGCAGGTCGGTCAACCGGCCTTCCAGGCCATATCCAACCTCGATGCGCACTTTGTGGTCGTCCCTCGAAACGATGAGGATCGCGCCGTTATCCGACCCTTTCCGGCCAATTTCCCATGCTTCGGCGACACGGATGGAAAAATCCTCCATCACATCGCCCTGGAGCGAAGGCACGGTAAGGATGACGATCTGGGTAGACTCCTCCGCCTCGAACTGTTTCAGTTTCTGTTCGATATCGGCCTTTGCCTGCGCAGACAGCATCGAGGCATAATCGTTCACCCTCGCCGTCAGAGCTGGCACCTGGAGAGCGCATAACCCCCTCTGGGGCAGGAACAGCAGGATGGCCGCAAGAAAAAACAGTGCGGGAACCTGTGCAAAACGCCCGGATCGCCCTTTTACGGAACAGAGCATCAGAACTTAACCTGCGGGACGGCTTTGGCCGCTTCATCGGCCTTGAAATAAGCCTTCGGTTTCAGCTTCAGCATCACACTGTTGGTAACGGAGTTCGGGAACATCCTCAGTGAGTAGTTAAATGTCTCTACAGCCGAGTTGTAGCGTTGGCGCGCAACACTGATGCGGTTTTCGGTGCCCTCGAGCTGGTTTTGCAGGTCCCTGAAATTCTGGTTGGCCTTCAGCTCGGGATAACGCTCTACCGCAATGAGCAGGCGGGAAAGGCTCGATGAAAGTTCGCCCTGGGCACTTCGGAATTTGTTCATTGCCTCGGGATCGCTGAGCATTTCGGGAGTGAGCTGTACGGATGTGGCTTTGGCCCTCGCTTCGATGACGGCCGTCAGGGTCTCCTTTTCAAAATTCGCCGCGCCTTTCACTGTCGCGACAAGGTTCGGCACGAGATCAGCCCGGCGCTGGAGCTGGGATTCGAGGTCCCCCCAGGCGCGGTTGACAGCCTCTTCGTTCTGCTGCATGGTATTGTATCCGCAGCCGTAGAGTGACGTGAACAGAAAGAAAAATGCAAGCACCCTTACAAGTGACGTCTTCATGGATCGCTCCTCTCTTTTTTTGTTGCAGTTGTTAATCATGGTTCCTTGTCTCAGGGCACCTCTCTGTATTTGTTCCAAAGCCTGATTGCCAGGGTTTGGTCCTGAGGGTCCGGGACTCTGTCCGCCTTGCGCTCTTGCTTCACACGACAATGCATAGTGGTGCCCATCAGCTTATCAGACGTTCGACGGTAAATACACCCGAGACCTTTTTCAGCTTGTCCATCAGGGTGCCGAGTTTTTCGGCGTTCCTCACATAGATCATCAGGGTACCGACAAACATGCCGTCCCTGGCATGGAGCGACATGCTCCGGATGTTGGTGTCGAATTTGGAAATGACCGTGGTGAGCTGGTTGGTGATGCCCAGCCTGTCCTCGCCGACGATCCTGATCCCCGCGAGGAAATCGGTTTCCACCTTGCGGTTCCAGGATACCGATACGATCCGCTCGCTTTTCAGCAAATTTTCGTTGCTGACGTTCGCGCAGTTTTTCCGGTGGATCTTCACGACGCCGTCCGCCGTGACGAAGCCGATAACGTCGTCGCCCGGCACCGGCTGGCAACACTTCGCGTAGGAATAGGCGATATTGCTCATGCCGGCGATGACGACATCCTCCCTTTTCCTGGACGGGGCCCCTTCATCTTCGTGGTCATGGCGCGCCGCATGCAGGAAATCCTCGACATGCCGTGCCTCTTCGGAAACGGACTTCGGGGCCGGTTCGCCTTCCTTGCGGGAATTGGTGACCCGTTCGATGACCTCTTCGCCATTGATCTGCTCGCTGGCGAGGGCGCTGAAGAAATCCGCGGGGGTCCTGATCCCGTAGCGCTTGACCTGCCGGATGATGTCGTTGTCAGAAAAGAGGCGCTTCGTGCCCGAAAGCATCTTTTCCCACATGCTCCGGCCTTTTTCGATCTGGATGCGGCGTTCCTCGTTGATGGCCGAACGTATTTTCAGCTTCGCACGCTGGGTCACCACGATCTTCAGCCAGTCGGGTTTCGGTTTCTGGTTTTTCGAGGTGATGATTTCAACACGGTCACCGGATTTGAGCTGCGCGTTGAGCCGGACGATCTTTCCGTTGACCTTCGCCCCGATGCAGCCGTGGCCGATTTCCGTATGGATGGCATAGGCGAAATCGATAGGAGTCGCACCGGCAGGCAGGGTCTTCATATCGCCCTTCGGCGTGAATACGTATATCTCGTCGTGGTAGAGGTTGAGCTTGAACCCCTCCATGAAGGCGGCCGCGGTATCGGCGTCCTTGATGAGCTCCCTGGCCCACTTGAGGAAAGAATCGATGCTGGCGTCGTCCTTCGAGATTTTCTCCTTGTAGCGCCAGTGCGCGGCGACACCGAGCTCCGCGAACTCGTGCATGCGCTTCGTGCGGATCTGCAGTTCGACCATGTGGCCTTTCGGGCCGATGATGGCCGAATGGAGGGACTGGTAGCCGTTGTGCTTGGGTATGGAGATGTAATCCTTGAAATGCTGGGGCACGGGCGGATATTTCTGCGTGATGAACCCGTAGACCGCGAAACAGTCGGCAATGCGCTCCGTATCGACGATAACCCTGATGCCGTAAAGGTCATGGATATCCTCGAACGTCTTGTTCTTGTTGCGCATCTTGTTGTAGATGGAGAACAGGTGCTTGACCCTCCCCTGAACTTCGACATTGAACCCCTGTTTCTCGAGGTCCGTCCGGATCGGCACGATCATCTTGTTCAGGTAGCTCACCCGCTCGCCCTTGCTCATGCGCACCTTCTGCGAAAGGAACTCGAACATTTCAGGGTCGATATACCTGAGCGCGAGGTTTTCGAACTCGACCTTCATCTTTCCAAGACCGAACCGGTGCGCAAGCGGGGCGTAGATATCCCTCGTCTCGAGGGCGATCCTCATGCGGCGATGCTCCGGGAGCGATTCCAGCGTCCGCATGTTGTGGAGGCGGTCGCAGAACTTGATGAGGATGACCCTGATATCCTTCACCATGGAAAGCAGCATTTTGCGAAACCCTTCGGCCTGGGTCGTTTCACGGTTGATCGTGATGCCGGAGAGTTTTGTCAGGCCCTCGACGATATCGGCGACTTCCGTGCCGAGCTCGGCGGCGAGATCTTCGTAGGTATAACCGCTGTCCTCGATGACGTCATGCAGCAGCGCTGCCGCCACCGATACGCCGTCGAGTGGAAGCTCCTTGAGGAGGATGGTCGCCACTGCGACCGGATGGAAAAAAAACGGTTCGCCCGACGCCCTCTTTTCCCCTTCGTGCGCCCGATAGCACAGGAAGAACGCACGCTGGATCAGCGATTCGTCATAGTTCTTCAGGTTACGCCGGGAAAGCTGGAGAATCTCATGAAGTTTGCCGTAATGCTCTTTGTCTATCTGGGCTAACATTGCATAAAAATAAATACTGAAAAGGTTCTTTGGCCGGAACGGATGCTCCTCTTTGGATTATAAGGGTTATTTCCCCTCAAAAAAACAATTCGCCGGGCAAAATCGTCACTGCCCGCCCGAAGGCAATTTCTGCAGGACCTGCTCCAGCCTCGCGATTTCGTCCCGCAGGTACGCCGCCTTTTCATAATCCATCTGGATCGCCGCTTCGTACATTTCCACCCGCATCTCTTCGGCCATGGCATGGCCTTCTTCGGCAGTGATCGAATCGAGAACGCCGGCAAGGAGACGGTCCGGTTTCGGTTCAAGCCCGAAACGCTTCCTGCGGAACCGCTCTTCCGCATCTGCCACGCTGGTGGTATCGAGCACCTGGTCGACCGATTTCCTGATGGAACGGGGAACGATGCCGTGCTCTTCATTATACTGCTGCTGTATCTTCCGGCGCCTGTCGGTTTCGTCGAGCACCTCCCTGATCGAACGGGTGACCGTATCGGCATAGAGCAGGACGAACCCTTCGACATTGCGGGCGGCGCGGCCTGCAATCTGCATGAGCGAACGGGTGTTGCGCAGGAAGCCCTCCTTGTCGGCATCGAGGATGGCCACCAGCGAAACTTCCGGCAGATCGAGTCCTTCGCGCAGGAGGTTGACCCCCACAAGGACATCGATTTCCCCAACCCTCAGCTCCCTGAGGATCTGCATCCGCTCGAGGCTCTTGATTTCGGAGTGCAGGTATCGGGACCGGATGCCCGCCTTGCGGAGAAAATCGTGCAGGTCTTCGGCCATCCGTTTGGTCAGGGTCATGACGAGCACCTTGTGCCCATTCGAACAGTGCTTGCGTATCTCTGCAAGCAGGTTGTCGATCTGCCCCCTGACCGGCCGTACCTCGACGACAGGATCAAGCAGGCCCGTGGGCCGTACGACCTGTTCGACCACGACGCCGCCCGAACGGTAAAGTTCGTGGTCGCCGGGCGTCGCGCTGATGCAGATGGTCTGCGGCACGATCTCCTCGAACTCGTCGAAACGCAGAGGCCGGTTGTCAAGCGCCGAAGGAAGCCTGAACCCGTACTCGACCAGGATGGTTTTGCGGGAACGGTCCCCGCCGTACATTCCCCGTATCTGAGGAAGGGTTACATGAGACTCGTCAATGACCACGAGGTAGTCTTCCGGGAAATAATCGAGCAGGCAGTAGGGGCGTTCGCCCTCCCTGCGCCCGGAAAGGTAGCGCGAATAGTTCTCGATGCCGGAGCAGTAACCGAGCTCCTTCATCATCTCGAGATCGTAACGGGTGCGTTCCTCGAGCCTGCGCGCCTCGAGCATCCGGTTGTCCGCCCTGAGCACGTTCAGCCTTGCGGCAAGCTCGTTCTCGATCGCCAGCATTGCCTGCTTCAGCTTTGCTTCCTCGGCGACAAACTGCCTTGCGGGATAGATGAATGCATAATCCTCCACGCTCAGGATTTCTCCCGTGCTGATGTCGAAAACCTGCAGGCTCTCGATTTCATTGCCGAAAAACTCGATCCTGATGGCAAGCTCTTCATGCGCAGGGACAAGATCGATGATGTCGCCCCGTACCCTGAACCTGCCCGGCCCCGGCTGGACATCGTCCCTGAGGTAATGCAGCGCGACCAGTTCCCTGAGAAAAAGGTCGCGGTCCTTTTCCATGCCCGGCCGGAGCTCGAGGATCTGCGCCTTCCAGTCTTCGGGCGACCCGAGGCCGTATATGCTGCTGACCGAGCTGACCACGATGACATCCCTCCTTCCGCTCAGGAGCGAGCTGGTCGCCCTGAGCCTCAAGCGCTCGATCTCGCTGTTGATGCGCATGTCCTTGGCGATATATTTGTCGAGTGTCGGCAGGTATGCTTCCGGCTGGTAGAAGTCGTAGTAGCTGATGAAATATTCCACGGCGTTGTCCGGGAAAAACTGTTTGAACTCGCCGTAGAGCTGGGCCGCGAGGGTCTTGTTGTGGCTCATCACGAGCACCGGCCTGTTCGCCTGGGCAATGACGTTCGAAATGGTAAAGGTCTTGCCCGAACCGGTCACGCCAAGCAGGGTCTGGTAGGGGTTCCCAGCCAGCACCCCTTCGGTGAGCGCACGGATAGCTTTCGGCTGGTCGCCGGTTGGACTGTAAGGGCTGACGAGCCTGAAGGTTCCGCCTCCGCCGCCTGAACGAACTGACAAATCACTCTCCTTTCTGTTGATCATTTACAAGTAGAAACGCGCCGGACGCGCCGGGCGGGTTCCAGGAAAAAAAACGGTCAATGCCTGCTGTTAGTTCTTTCTGGAACAGACGGAATTTTTCCTCCGGCACTTTCGGATAATACCGATTGCAATTATGGTGTTTATATTCCATTATACTTTTTCCGGAATTCGACCAATCGGGTTTTTCCCGAAAAGACACAATCCCGATGCACAACATCGGGTTGTTTTTTGCAAAACGTCTTCATGCACGAGATGAACCAGAATAAACCATACACCTACACGTCTGTTGAAGGAGATGCCCTCCAGACAAGGATCTATACCCTTGCCAACGGGCTGACCGTCTATATGAGCCCCTACAGGGACGAACCGAGGATCTACACCTCGATCGCCGTGCGGGCGGGAAGCAAGAACGATCCTGCCGAAACGACCGGACTCGCGCACTACCTCGAACACATGCTTTTCAAAGGTACAGACGCGATAGGCTCGCTCAACTATGAAAAGGAACACCAGGACCTTGAAAAAATCGCCGAGCTTTACGAAGAGTACCGATCGACCGCCGATACGGAAAAAAGGGCGGCAATCTACCGCGATATCGACAATATCTCGAACATCGCCGCAAGCTATACGGTACCGAACGAGTACGACAAGCTCCTCAACTCCATCGGGGCACAGGGCACGAATGCCTATACCTGGGTCGAACAGACCGTCTATATCAACGACATTCCGTCGAACAAGCTGGACCATTGGCTCTCCATTGAGGCGGAACGGTTCCGCAACCCCGTCATGAGGCTGTTTCATACCGAGCTGGAAACGGTCTACGAGGAAAAAAACATGACCATCGACAGCGACAGCCGGAAAATATGGGAAAACATGTTCACCGGCCTTTTCAGGAAACATACCTACGGCACCCAGAGCACCATAGGAAAGGCGGAACACCTGAAAAACCCGTCGATCAGGAACGTCATCGATTACTACCGGAAGTACTACGTCCCCAACAACATGGCGATCTGCATCGCTGGCGATTTCGATCCCGATGCAACCATCAGGCTCATCGACGAAAAATTCTCGATCCTCGGGCCGAAAGAGGTCCCGCCATTCACTCCCGCCGTCGAAGACCCGATCGATGGACCCCTGGAAATCCGGGTCAGCGGCCCGGAGGCCGAAGAAGTGGTGATCGGGTTCAGGTTCTGCGGCATCAACAGCGAAGAGGCGGATTACCTGGCCATGATCGACAAGGTGCTCTACAACCAGACCGCCGGCCTGATCGACCTCAACCTCAACCAGGAGCAGAAAGTGCTCGATGCCGGCTCCATGCTCGTCATGATGAAGGATTATTCGGCCCATATGCTGAGCGCGAAACCGAGGGATGGACAGACACTCGACGAGGTAAAGGAACTGCTGCTCGAACAGCTCGAAGAACTGAAAAAAGGCAATTTCCCCGACTGGCTCCCCGAAGCGATCATCAACGACCTGAAAATAGAGCAGCTGAAACTTTACGAGAGCAACAAAGGCCGTGTGGAGGCATTTGTCGATTCCTTCATCTGGGGAATGCCCTGGGACCGTTATGCCGGACAGACGGAACGGCTTGCCAGGCTGACCAGGGAGGACCTTGTCGCTTTCGCCCGGAAGCATTATGCAAACAACTATGTAGCCGTCTTCAAGGAACATGGCACGGCCGAAAACGAAATGAAAATCCAGAAACCGCCGATCACCCCCCTCAAGGTGAACAGGAACACCTCATCGAAATTCGCCGAAGAGATCCTTGCGCGGCAATCCAGGCCAACAGAGCCCTCTTTCATCGATTACACAAGGGATATCGGCTTTTTCGACATCAACCCTTCGGTCAGGCTGCACTACCTGCAGAACACCGAAAACGAGCTCTTCTCGCTCTACTATGTTTTCGACATAGGGAAAAACCATTCGAAAAAACTCGATCCGGCGCTGGACTACCTCTCGTACCTCGGCACGGAACAGCATGGAGCGGCCGAATTCAGCCAGGCAATGTACCGGATCGGGGCAAGCTTCACGGCATTCACGTCGGACACCTACGTATACCTGAAACTTTCGGGGCTGCAGAAACATGCGAAGGAAGCGATGGAACTGCTCGAATCGCTGCTCGTCACGCCGCGCCCCGATGAAGAGGCGCTTGAAAAGCTCAAGGCCGGCCTGATGAAGGAAAGGGCGGACGCCAAGCTCGCCAAAAAGAAAATCCTCTTCGAGGCAATGGCAAGCTACGGCAAATACGGGCCGTCTTCTCCGTTTACGAACGTGTTATCCGGCAGCGAACTCGAAAAACTCACGACAGCGGAATTGCTCGATGAAATCGCTGAGCTGCTGAGATACCGACATCGGGTGCTCTATTTCGGTCCATGCCAGTCGGACGAACTCCTCGGCATGCTCCGGGATATCCGCCATTACCCGGAATCATTCAGGACACCTTCCGGACTGGAGGTTTTCAGGGAAGCCGAACAGGAAGAAAACCTCGTATACGTCACCGATTACGATATGACCCAGGCGGAAATGATCCTCCTGACAAAGGACGAACCATACGATCCGTCCAACCTGCCGGTGATCACGCTTTTCAACGAGTATTACGGAGGAGGGATGTCCTCTGTCGTCTTCCAGGAGCTCCGCGAAGCGAAAGCCCTCGCTTATTCGGTCTTTTCCATATACAGGACCCCGAAACGCAAACAGGACAGCAACTTCATTTTCAGTTATATCGGAACACAGGCCGACAAGCTGCCCGAAGCGCTCGAAGGCATCAGCGGCCTTCTGGACAACCTGCCGGAATCACCGGAACTTTTCACTTCGGCCCGGGACGGCATCCTTCAGAAAATCTCCTCCGAAAGACTGACGAAAACGGAGGTGCTGTTCAACTATGAAGAGGCCCTGAGGCTCGGGCATGACCACGACTACCGGGAGGATATATACAGGGATACGGCAATCCTTGAGTTCAGCGACATCGAGGAGTTCCACCGGAATCACCTGAAACGGCGCAGGCATGTGCTGCTCGTGCTCGGCAAGCTGGAAAACCTCGATATGGTGACACTTGGCAGGTACGGTACGGTGAAGGAACTCGGTCTCGAAGATATTTTCGGGTACTGAAAAAGCAGGTAAAATAATCCCGGCAGGGCAGAAAGGTTTTGCCCTGCCGGGGGAAGACAGAGAGCTTACGCGATGAAAATTCTCGACCGTTACATTTTCAGCCAGTTCATCAGAACATTCCTGTTCACCTCAGTGGCATTCGTTTTCCTCTTTATCCTCCTGTCCATGATGGACAAGCTCGACCATTTCATGGATAAAAAAATGAACATTGAGGATATTGCCGTCTACTATGTTTTCACCGTTCCTTCAACCTTCATCGTTACCGCTCCGGTCTGTGCGCTGCTTTCATCGATCCTTGTCGCGGGCAGAATGTCCTTCTCGAGCGAACTGCCGGCAATCCGATCAGCAGGTGTCAGCATGAAACAGTTCCTCGTACCTTTCTCAGCCGGTGGGGCATTGATTGTCACCTTCAATCTCCTCAATGCCTGCCTGATCTCACCTGCCGCCTGCAGTATGAAAAACAGTTTCGATCAACGCTTCACATCCCGATCAGGGTTATCATCGGAGAAACACAACATCCATATTCTCGAACCGGGAAATCGTATCGTCTCCATCGGCAGCTTCGATGCCGACAATCCGGTACCGAAACAGGTTTCCATCGAAGAATTCAGCAACTCGTACCTCCAATCCCGGATGGATGCCGATTCCATGAATTACGATGCAAAAAAAAGGCTCTGGGTCCTGAAAAACGTCACGAAGAGAACATTCGGCACCGGCGACGAGATATTCAGGCGCGAACCGTCGGTACCGGTGAAGCTCTCGTTTTCTCCCCGTTCCCTTGATGAACTCGGTCTTAACCCAGAAACGATGAATGTTTTCAGACATGCCCGCTACCTGAGGGAAAAACAGCAAGCCGGCTTTACCGGCCTTGAATATTCGATCGTGAAATTCCACACCAAATTTTCCATGCCTCTCGCCTCTTTCATCATCATATTCATCGGCGTACCTATCTCATCGAAGAAAAAACGGGGTGGACTCGCATCGGAAATCGGAATCACCCTCTTTATCGGCTTCCTCTTCCTCGGCCTGCAGAAAGTTGTCGCTGTAGCTGGATCCCAGGGAGCGTTGAATCCCGTTCTGGCTGCATGGCTGCCTGACATCATCTTTCTTGCCGGTGGCTATGGTATTTTCAGGGCGACGAAAGAATGAGCGGGATGAAGGAGGAGCGCACTATCGTGCTCATGACCGATTTTGGCCTCGGGGACACCTTTGTCGGTCAGATGAAGGGGGTCATTCGCTCCATAGCCCCATCCGCTGTGGTCATCGATCTCACCCATGCCGTTTCGCCGCAGAACATCGCCCAGGGAGCATTCCTGCTCGGTAAATCGCTCCCGTACTTCCCTGCCGGCTCAATCTTCGTCACCGTAGTCGATCCCGGCGTCGGGACCTCACGCAGGGCAATTGCGGTAGAAACGGCAAAGCACATTTTCGTCTCGCCCGACAACGGGCTCCTTTCCCCGGTTCTGCAGCATGAAAAAGTCGTCCGCTGCGTCCGGATATCGGAATCCCGCTTCATGCTTCCCGTATCGAGCTCGACGTTTCATGGCAGGGACCTCTTTTCGCCGGTTGCGGCCCATCTTTCGACGGGACTTCCTGTTGCCGAACTTGGCCAAAGCCTGGACCCGGGAGAGTGCGTCAGAAGGGACCAGCCGGCCTGCAGCCTCTCGGCGGACGGTAAGGTCCTGGAAGGAATCATCATCTATGCCGATCACTTCGGAAACCTGGTCACATCGATTGAAACAGGAACAATCCTTGAGCCGAAGCGGTGGGAAGTGGAATGCGGAAACATCAGTCCGATGCCCCTTTCACTTACGTATGGCAGCGTTCCTGAAGGCGCACCGCTTGCCTACCGGGGCAGCAGCGGCACGGTTGAAATAGGGCTGAGGAACGGAAATGCGGCACAATCCCTCGGATTGCAACCCGGGGATATCGTCAGGCTGAAACGTACATGAAACTTCAGCTGCCGATATATTCCTTGAGGATCTTGCTGTAGGCGGACTGCCGGAGCCTCCTGATGGCTTTTTCCTTGATCTGCCTGACGCGTTCCCTGGTAAGCTTGAACTTTTCACCGATCTCCTCGAGGGTCAGCGGGTTGTCCATCCCGATCCCGAAATAGGATTTGATCACGTCGGCTTCCCTTGGGGCAAGCACGGAAAGCGAACGCTCGACCTCGAGGGTGAGCGAATCGCGGTTCAGCCCGTGGTCCGGAAGATGGCCGTCGTTCTGGAGCACATCGAGCAGCCTGTTGTCGTCACCCTGGGCGAAGGGCGCATCGACAGAAACATGCCTTCCGGCAATTTTGAGCGTGTCGGCCACGTCCTGGGAATCCATGTCGAGCAGGGTGGCAAGCTCTCGGGTGTTCGGGTCGCGTTCGTATTCCTGTTCGAGCTGGCTGTAAGCCTTGCTGATCTTGTTGAGCGTGCCCACGCGGTTGAGGGGCAGACGGACGATCCTCGACTGTTCGGCAAGCGCCTGAAGGATCGACTGGCGGATCCACCAGACGGCATAGGAGATGAATTTGAAGCCTCGTGTTTCATCGAAACGCTTGGCTGCCTTGATAAGCCCGAGATTGCCCTCGTTGATCAGATCGCCGAGCGTGAGCCCCTGGTTCTGGTACTGCTTGGCGACCGATACCACAAAACGAAGGTTACCCTTTATGAGCTTGTCAAGTGCCCTCTTCGCACGCTTGTATTCCGGCGTATCGACTGGCATGTCGAAACCGTCCTTGATGGCTTTGGTCAGCCTTACCTCGTCTTCAGCGGTCAACAGGTCATATTTGCCGATCTCCTGCAGGTACCGGTCGAGAGAGAGGCTCTCGCGGTTAGTTATCTGCTTGCTTATTTTCAACTGTCTCATATATGGCTTCTCCTTGCGGACATCATCGTTTAATTCCTTCCTGCCGGAATAATCGTAAGACCGGAAAAGTCGGAAGTTATCATATAATACCTTTTTTTCCCAAAACAGATTTCGCCAGCAGGCTGCTAAACCCTGCCTGGAGCAGGTCCATCTTGCCTTACCATCAAGTATCGAGCACGGCGAGATTGTTTCCGAGCTTTTCAAGGTTCGCTTCCGCCTCGCGAAGTTTTTCCCGTTCCTTTTCGACGACATCCTTCGGGGCATTGTCTGCAAACCCTTTGTTGGAAAGTTTCCTCCTGATGCTGTCGGCATACGAGGAGATGTTTGCGATCTCCTTTCCAAGCCTTTCGCGCTCTTTTTCGAAGGATATTAAACCCTCGAGCTGCAGGAAAAGTTCATTTCCGTCGATAACGGAACCGGCGGCGTGCGAAGGCCTCGGTTCGTCCCGAAGGAACTCCACGCTGCAGCTGGTCAGGGCGGAAATGACGGCGGCATTGGCATCGAGTTCATCGAGCGCCGAAGTGCCCGAAGGCCTGATCTGCAGCGAAGCTTTCTTTCCGGCAGGGACGGCGAACAGGGAGCGTACACTCCTCACCTCGGAAATGACCTGTCTGGGCAGCATCCTGAGCGGGATATCAGCCCCGGCCCATGCGGCATCCGCACGGGGTATCGCCGAAAGGGCGATGCTTTCGGAATCCGGGTGCCTCAGGATGAAGTGCCAAATTTCGTCGGTGATGAACGGCATGACCGGGTGCAGGACCTTGAGGAACCCTTCGAGCATGAAAACGGCAAGGCCGACTGCGAGCCTCGCCTGGTCAGGAGCCATACCTTCGGCATCCTTCGCTTTCAGGGCTTCGAGGTACCAGTCGCAGTACTCTCCCCAGAAAAAGTCGTAGAGGTTCTTTACGATATCATTGATCCTGAACTGTTCGAAAGAAGCGTGGTACCTTTCGAGCATGCCATGGAACCTTGCCAGGACAACCCAGGCTTCGGAGAAGGAACATACCTCTGCGGACGGCGAAAATCCCCTGTAGAACGTCTCGAAATCATCGGGAGAGATGAAATGCTTCTCGCGCAGCATGAACACGAAACGCGAAGCGTTCCAGATTTTCGTCGCGAAATTGCGCCCGAGCTCGCATTTCTCTTCTCCGAACAACACGTCCTGACCGAGAGGAGCGATGTAGATGATGGTAAAGCGGAGGGCGTCGGTACCGTAGGTATCGATCACTTTCAGAGGGTCCGGCGAGTTGCCGAGGGACTTCGAAAGCTTCCGCCCCTTCATGTCCCGGATAATGCTGGTGAAATAGACGTTCCGGAAAGGGACTTCTCCCCTGAAATAGAGACCGGCCATGATCATCCTGGCAACCCAGAAGAAAATGATGTCCGGACCGGTGACCAGGGTATCGGTCGGATAGAAGGTCATCAGGTCCTCGTTGTCTTTCTGGGCGCCGGTCCAGCGAAGCGTCGTGAGCGGCCAGAGCCATGAGGAAAACCAGGTGTCGAGCACATCCTCGTCCTGGACCAGCTTGTCGGTCCCGGCCAGGTGACAGGCTTCCTCGTAGTTCGATGCGACCCAGACGTTCCCGTCGGGATCGTACCAGGCGGGAATCCGGTGACCCCACCAGAGCTGGCGGGAAATGCACCAGTCCCGGATGTTCTCCATCCAGTGGCGGTAGGTATTGATCCAGTGAGGCGGATGGAAGCGCACCTCTCCGTCGTTGGCCACCTGGAGGGCGCGCTCGGCGAGGGGCTTCATTTTCACGAACCACTGCTCGGAAAGGTAGGGCTCGATAACCACGTCGGCACGTTCCGAGTACCCGACATTATGCTCGTATTCCTCGACCCTGACCACGTGGCCGAGCTCTTCGAGGTCCTTCATGATCTTTTCACGGGCCTCGAAACGGTCCATGCCTCCGTAACCGTAGGAGTCGGTCATCCGACCGTCTTTTCCGATAACGGATATGATGGGCAGGTTATGGCGCATGGCGACCTCATAGTCGTTGGCGTCATGGGCCGGGGTGATTTTCAGCGCGCCGGTGCCGAACTCGATATCGACATAATCGTCGGCAATAACCGGTATATGCCTCCCCGCGACCGGGACGACGGCAAGTTCGCCGACAAGGTCGCTGAAGCGCGGATCGTTCGGATTGACGGCAATCGCGACGTCGGCAAGGATGGTTTCCGGGCGCACCGTGGCGATCGTGATGAACCGGCCGGGATGGTTGGCAAGGGCGTACTGCAGGTAGTACAGCTTGTCCTTGCGGGTCTTCATGATGACCTCCTCGTCGGAAAGCGCGGTCTGGGAAACGGGGCACCAGTTGATAATGCGCGCGCCGCGGTAGATGAGCCCGTCGCGGTAAAGCGTGATGAAGGCGTGGATGACCGCTTTCGAGGCACTTTCATCCATGGTGAAGAGATTGCGCCTCCAGTCGCAGGAGATCCCGAGCCGTCGAAGCTGCTTGAGAATGAGTCCGCCATACTCCTCTCTCCACTGCCAGACATGATCGAGGAAATCCTTGCGGCCAAGATCATGCCGGGTCAGTCCTTCCTTCTTCAGTTTGCGCTCGACTACGGTCTGCGTCGCGATGCCCGCATGGTCGGTCCCGGGAAGCCAGAGGGCTTCGCGCCCCTGCATGCGGTTGTAACGGATGAAGATATCCTGCAGCGTATGGTTGAGGACATGGCCGAGCGTAAGGCTGCCAGTGACATTCGGCGGCGGCATGAGCACGGTATACGGGATTTTGCCCTCCGTGCCCACGCGGGAACTCTCGGCATGGAAGATACCGAGTGCTTCCCAGTGGGAACTCCTCCACCGTTCTTCGACGTCCTGATGATTGTATGTCTTGTCCAGATTGAATGCTGTCGGCTGATCGCTCATGTTTGGTTGAAATCGGTTACTGCAGGTTCTAAATGAAATAATGACGGTTGAGGCTCAATCCTTCTTTTCAGGCAGCGGGCGTTTCTGGAACACCTGGTCGATAATGCCGTATTCGAGCGCTTCCTTCGCGTTCATCCAGCGGTCGCGTTCAGAATCTTCCCTCACCTGCTGCACCGTTTTCCCGGTATGGCCTGCAAGCAGTTCCTCGAGCAGGACGCGGATTTTTTCGATCTCCCTGGCCTGGATGACGATATCGGTCTCCTGTCCCTGGACACCGCCGGACGGCTGGTGGATCATGATGCGGGAATGGGGAAGCGACGCGCGTTTGCCTTTCGTGCCGCTGGCAAGCAGGAAGGCCCCCATGCTGGCAGCCATGCCGACACAGACGGTCGAAACGTCAGGACGGATGTACTGCATGGTATCGTAGATGCCGAGGCCCGCCGAAACGCTTCCGCCGGGAGAGTTGACATAGATGTAGATGTCACGGTCGGGGTCTTCCGACTCGAGAAAGATAAGCTGGGCCATGATGAGCCCCGCGACATGTTCGTCGATACCGCTGCCCAGGAAGATGATCCGCTCGCGAAGCAGCCTCGAGAAGATATCGAAGGCGCGCTCTCCCCTTCCCGAGGTTTCAATGACCATCGGAACAAGCTGACTGTTGATTGCCTGATCTATCGCACCGGAGTACATTTTTTTAGCTTGGTGTTCGAAACCGAAATTGATGTTTGCCATGGTATCTGTGTCGTTTTGATTGAAAAACCGAAGCATCCCGTTTTCCGGCATGCAGGGCGTTTCAGCCTGCCTGGCGAAATGAGGCCCTTTGCCGGAAAACTTTAAAAATACAGAGTCATAACAACAAATCAATAATAACGGTTTCATTTCACGAAAAAACCATGGACAGCACCCGGAACACGGGCAAGAAAAAACAGCTTCATTCGCTATATTTGAATCCTTTGCAACCAAACATCCCATATCATGCAGGTTCGCCTCATTTCGGTCACCGCCCCGCTCATCCAGGTCGAAAACAAACCGCTCTCGCCCGAAGGACTCATGGCATACTGCGCGAGGGTGTCGAGCCCGCACCAGGAAACTCCAGACTACGGGAAACTGCTCGCATACTGCATCGCCAACAAGCATTGGAGCGTATTCGAGATGGCCGACATGACCGTCGAGATCTTCACGTCGAGGGCAATCTCACCCCAGATACTCCGCCACCGGAGCTTCCAGTTCCAGGAATTCTCACAGCGCTACGCGAAGGCCCAGGAAATAGAACATTACGAGCCGAGGGGACAGGACAGCAAAAACAGGCAGAATTCGCTCGACAATCTGGAAGAATCCACGAAAACCTGGTTCGATGAGGCCCAGGAAGAAATAGCCGCGCTGTCGCTCGAGCGATACAACACCGCGCTCGAAAAAGGGATCGCGAAGGAGTGTGCAAGGGTGCTGCTTCCGCTCGGAACGCGCACCAGGCTGTACATGAAAGGTTCGGTGAGGAGCTGGATACACTACCTTGAGGTGAGGACCGACAAAAGCACCCAGAAAGAACACCGCGATATCGCGCTCGGTATCCGGGAAATCTTCAGGGAACAGTTTCCGGTCACCGCCGGAGCCCTCGGCTGGCAATAGGACAAAGGCCGTCAGGCCCTGAGCATCCCCAATATACTGACAAGCCGCTCTTTCAGGTCCTTGCGGTCAACGATGCAGTCGATAAAACCATGTTGGAGAAGAAATTCGGCTCGCTGAAACCCTTCCGGAAGGTCCCTTTTGATGGTATCCCTGATCACCCTCGGACCGGCGAAACCGATGAGCGCCCTGGGCTCGCTGATGTTGATATCGCCGAGCATGGCGAACGACGCGCTGATACCGCCCATGGTAGGATCGGTAAGCAGGGAGATGAACGGCAGTCTGCGTTCGGCAAGAAGGGTCAGCCGGGCGGATGTCTTGGCCATCTGCATGAGGCTGAAGGCGCCTTCCATCATGCGTGCGCCGCCGGTCTGGGATATGATGAGCAGCGGAGCGTTCAGCTCGAGAGACTTGTTGACCGCCCTCGCCACTTTTTCGCCGACGACAGAGCCCATCGATCCTCCGATAAAACCGAAATCCATGGCGGAAATCACGAGCGGACGGCCGCCGCAATCGCCGAAAGCGTTTCGGCATGCTTCGGTTTTTCCGCTTTTTTCGATGATGTCGCGAACCCTGTCCGGATATTTTTTCGTATCGGTGAACGAGAGCGGGTCCGCTGCCCTGAGGTTGTCATCGAACTCGGCATATTGCTGATCGTCGAAAAGCAGGGAAAAATATCGGTAAGGGGAAATCCTGAAATGGTGGCCGCAGTGCATGCATGTATAGGAGAAATCTTCAAGCTGCTTCCTGTGCAGCATTGCACCGCATGCGTCGCATTTCGACCACAACCCTTCCGGCATTTCACGTTTGTCGGTGGTGCGTATGGAAGGTTTTACCCGTTTGAACCAGGCCATTTCAACTATAGGGACTAAAAGGTTATTCTTGAATGCTCAAGATATGAACTGAGGTCGAGATCTCAAAGGCAGCTGAACGGATGGAGGCACAAAGCCGTCACCGGTCAGATCCCGCTACAGGAAAAGCCTGTTCCTGTTCCGCAACAGGGTTATTTCATCACAGCCCTGCTTTTGAGCACAACTTTTTTTATTTTAACACCGTCCTCCGGGACCGGCAATGAGCAGAGACACCATGAACCTTACCGTGTGAACACTCCGGATAAACCGCATATCCTCGTCTGCAACGATGACGGCATCGAGGGCGAAGGCCTTCATGTCCTTGCTTCATCGATGAAAAAAATCGGCAGGGTGACCGTCGTCGCTCCGGCCGAGCCCCACAGCGGAATGAGCCACGCCATGACGCTCGGCGTCCCGCTGAGGATACGAAAATATTCCAGGAACAACCGGTTTTTCGGCTATACGGTATCCGGAACGCCGGTCGACTGCATCAAGGTGGCTCTGAGCCACATCATGCCGTCAAAACCCGACCTCATCGTGTCGGGCATCAATTATGGCAGCAACACCGCAACGAACGTCCTCTATTCCGGCACGGTCGCAGCCGCCCTCGAAGGGGCGCTCCAGGGAATCACCTCACTTGCGTTTTCCCTGGCGACCTACGAACATGCCGATTTCACGTTTGCAGGAAAATTCGCCCGAAGACTTGCCAGGAAAGTGCTGACCGAAGGGCTCCCTGACGACACGGTGCTTTCGGTCAATATCCCCAACGTGCCGGAATCGCAAATCGCGGGGGTCGTCGTTACCGAACAGGGAAGATCCCGCTGGGCCGAAAGCGCCATCGAGCGCAACGACATGTACGGCAACCCCTATTACTGGCTGAACGGCACGCTGACCCTGCTCGACCATGATATCCGGAGGGACGAGTTCGCTGTCAGGGACAATTACGTTTCCGTCACACCGCTTTCCTGTGACCTTACGAACCATGGATTCATCGGCACCCTGAAACGCTGGAACCTGCAGAAATAACCCGTGAACACCTTTCTTCTCGAATACAGAAATATTCTGACCCCCCGCAAAGGCTTTTCGAAGCTTTTCCGCGACTACACGGGGGAAGGCCATGAACGTTCCGAACTGTTATCGGAGTGCTTCCACCTCGACAGCCAGCGAGAAGCGGATTATTACCGGCAGTTAGGCCTGCTGGGCTCGAGAACGTTCCGGCGGGAAACCCTCGTAAACATACTCACCAGGCAGAATACCCGTTTCGGCTGCAGAGAACTCCATCTCAGGGAGATCGAAAAGCTCCGTTCTCCCCAGTGCATGGCTGTGGTCACCGGCCAGCAGCTCGGCCTTTTCACCGGCCCGCTCTATACCGTCTACAAGGCGCTCAGCGCCATAATTTTCGCGGAACGGCAGAAAGAGATGTTCCCCGAATATGATTTCGTTCCGATTTTCTGGCTCGAAGGTGAAGACCACGATTTCGAGGAATCAGCACATGCCGCGATTTTTTCCGAAAACAGGGTGGTTCATTTCAGGCCCGAAACCGATCGTCGCAGCCAGGACCAGATGGTTGCCTCTACCATTTTCGGGATGGAAATCGAAAGGACGCTCCAGGAGTTCCTTGCCACCCTGCCCGATACGGACCACAAGCAGAAAGTCGCCGAAATCCTGACCGGCTGTTACCAGATGGGCAGCACCTTCGAATCCGGTTTCGCGCGCACCATGATGGAGCTGTTCAGCGACCAGCCGCTCATCCTGCTTTCGAGCCTGGACCCGGAGTTCAAGCAGCTCGCATCGGAAATATTCATCAAGGAAATCGGGACATCCCCGGCATCCTCCTACAACATCATCGAACAGAGCTCACGCATGGAAACCCTGGGTTACACCGCCCAGGCGAAACCGAGAGCGGTGAACCTGTTTTACATCAACCATCTCGGGCAGCGCCAGAAAATAGAGCATCCGTCCGACGACGTTTTCACGATCGTACCGGAAAAACAACGCTATTCAAAACACCAGATGCTCGAGCTCTGCCAGGACCATCCCGAACGGTTCAGCCCCAACGTCATCCTGCGGCCGATCGTGCAGGACCACGTCCTTCCGACATTCGCCTGTATCGCGGGACCGGGGGAAATAAGCTATATGGCGCAGTACCGGAAAAATTACGAACATTTCGGCATTTCGATGCCCTTCATTGTCCCGAGGGGAAGTTTCACGCTTGTCGAACCGAAAATAAGCAGGATAATGGACAAGCTTCTGAAAGTTTCAGGCAAACCCGGCTTTTCGCGCAAGCAGATTTATCACGCGGTTTTCCAGGACCTTCAGCAACTCAAGAAAAATGCGGTAGGCATTTCCGAAAACCCCGAGCTCGAAGCCCTTTTCAGGGATACAAGGAAAAAAATCAGAGAGGCCGTGGAAGCTCTCGGTCCGTCGATCGCAAAACTCGATCCGACGCTCGAGCCTTTCCTTGCAGCGTCTGCCGTGCAGGGAGAGAAAATTGTGGAGGGGATCGAGCAGAAAGCCTGGAAAGCGAGCCGGCGTAAACATGAAGATCTGCTCGAGCAGATCCAGAAAGCAGAAACGGCCCTTTTCCCGGAAGGTATGCCGCAGGAAAGGCTTGTCAATATCTTTTACTTCCTGAACAAATACGGCATGGAACTCATGGGAACGCTGAAAAGCATACTTTCCGGACATTCGTCCGAAGAGCATATTATCGTTGAACTGTAGGGTACCTCTATTTATTGTAAGTGAGAAGCACGAGTGCAAGGCGGACGGAGTCCCGACAATATCGGGATAAACTCCGAAACCGGAATGTGCCGGGAGTACATGAGGATTTCAAGCACCGACCAACTCAGCAATCCGGCTTCGGAACAAATCCCTTTAGTACACGGTGATCAGCCGCATACCACGTCGTCAGCCTCTTTCTGCAACAGGTGGCAGCAGTTGCAGACCAGCTGTCGCAGTTCGTCAGGTTTGGCGTTTTCATCGCAGATCGTTCTGACCGCTTCTTTGATCTCCTGCCGGTACTGCTTGCTCTTCGGAGAGAGGATGCCCCGTTTTTTATGAATGTACTGGGAAATGGCCGCAGGTGTGACCCCGAGCTTTTTTGCAGCCTGGGACTGGGTCAGGCCGCTCTTGACCAGCTCAATGGCCATATCGGCCCTTATCTGAGGAAGATAGTACCATACCGCTTTCTCACAGGGAAATATCACGATTCGATAGTTTAAAGTTTATCCGCTCTCATGTGGAACATCCGAAATAATGAATTATACAACAAAGTCAATAGCGAGCTGGACCGTTCTTGCGCTCATGCTCATGCAGGCAGTCCCCCTCAACCGCATCAATCCGCCGGTGACAAACGAAATCCCTGTTCAGGCCCCGGTGAAAAACGCATTGAAAAAAGCCTGTTACGACTGCCATTCCAACGAGACGAACTGGCATGGGATCGCATATATCGCACCCTTCTCATGGTTCACCTCCATCACGGTCAATGAGGGAAGAAGCGCGATCAATTTTTCAGCCTGGAACAACAAAAACGGCTGGAAATATCTGGCAAGTCGCCCGGAAATTAACGCCATCTTCACACAAGCCAACTCCCATCACAGGGAATATTACCTCTGGAACCCGGAGGCGAAATTGACACACTGCGAATGCACAACGCTTTCCGCCTGGTACGTCAGTCTGGAGAAAGAACGTCAGGCCTTCATACATAATGCGGCAAGCAGCGGCAGGGATTCGGACCTCTGACCGGCCGCATACCGCGCCCCAACGGTTACTACAATTCCAGGAAATTCCTGATGATCTTCATGCCTTCTGTCGTCATGATCGATTCAGGATGGAACTGTACCCCGTAAAGGCCAAGCTCCACCGAATCCATCCCCATGATCACCCCGTCTTCCGTCCAGGCCCTGACCGTGAGCGCTTCCGGCAGGGACTCCCGTTCCACCACGAGCGAATGATATCTCGTCGCCGTAAAAGGGTTCTCAACCCCCCTGAAAATTCCGCTGCCGTCGTGGAAAACCCTGGATGTCTTGCCATGCATGATACTCGACGCCCTGACGACATTACCCCCCAGGGCCGCCCCGATAGCCTGATGGCCGAGGCAGACGCCAAGCAGTGGGATACGGCCTTTGACCGCATGGATCAACGCTATCGAAATACCTGCATCCTCCGGCGTTCCCGGTCCCGGCGAGATGACAACTTTTTCCGGTGCCATGCCGATAACCTCTTCGGGTGAAAGCTCATCATTGCGGCATACTTCAACTTTTTTTCCGGACTCCCCGATATACTGCACCAGGTTGTAGGTGAAGGAGTCGTAGTTATCGAGAACGAAAATCATGCATTCCTGCTGGTAAACATTATGGTAAAACTTTGCCGGGTCCGGCTGTTTCGGCAATATGCCTGAGCATCGATTCATAGGAACGGCTCATCGAGACCTGCCTGCGCGCCATGACCTGCCGGGCCGTTTCGACGGCTTTGTCCGGATCATACGGCACCAGCCCGTCGCTTCCGCCCCAGGAGAAGGAAGGTACTGCTTTCGGAGGAAACCCGCCACCGAAAATGTTCGAGGCTGTTCCCGCGACTGTACCGGTATTGAACACCGAACCGATCGAACTCTTGCTGTGCTCGCCCATCAGGAGCCCAAGGAACTGCAGTCCGGTTTCCCGTTCCCGTCCATTGACGAAAATCCTGACAGGGGCATAGTTGTTTTTCAGGTCACTGGTATTTGTCCCGGCCCCGAGATTGCACCACGACGAGAGGTAGGAATGCCCAAGGAAACCGTCATGCTGCTTGTTCGCATAGGGCTCTATGATCGAATCCTCGACCTCGCCGCCGACCCTGGAAAAACTTCCCACGGAAACGTTGCTGTAGATCTTCGCACCAGGCCTGACCTTCGACCGGGGGGCGAGACTGACGTTCTGCATAAGCAGGGACTGGGGTTCCACCACAGCTCCCGCTCCGACTGCCACGAATCCGTCTTCCCCGTCAATGACCGCTCCGGCGCGTACAAAGGCTCCCGGACCTATATAAATATTCGAAGGATTGACGATGACTGCCGAAGGATGCACTACCCCTTCGACTCTTCCCAGCATGAGTGACCGGGCATCTTTCTGCATTTCATCCGTATGAAACGCTATCAGGTCCCAGAGATTGTCGATGATCCGGAAACCAGAAATTTCCTCTGCAGCAAGTCCGTCCGCCAACCGGGCGGTATCGATCAGGTCCGGCATCATACCGTCATTATCGGTCACCATGGCTGAAGGGACCTTCGCGAACAGCAGGTTGCCGTCCTGAAAATAAGCTTTGCCCGGCTCGAAAGCGTTCTCCCGAAGCAACCGGCCGATGGCGTCCGAACAGACCAGCCGACCGTTAACCAGTAACACCTCTTTTTCCCTGATGCTGTTGACGATGCATGATGGGTTCTGTTCAGCGAAACAGGGGGCAAGGTACCGGCGGAGATGAAAGGTCACTTCGAAAACCCCGCCCACAGCATGGACCATCTTTTCCCGAAGCGTCCTGAAGCCGGTGGTAAGGCTGAAAACGGGTTTCAGGTCTGTGAGGGGCTTCAGTTCGTGTACCCCCGAATCTTCGAACAACATGAGCTGCATACGCCTGCGGTCTTTTGTAGATGCCGGTCCGGCCCAAACCCGGAATGCTGTTCCGGATACAATTAACGATTATGAATTTTTTCAAAAAGGAATATATAAAAACTGCAAAGAAGAGCCGAACTCTCCCCGATTGAACGAAAAAAGCCCTGTTTCCGTGCAGGGCTTTTTCCTTTATCAGTGACGGGCGATACTGGTCCTTCTGAAAATTTCACAACCGGACCACTGCCATTTCCTTAGGCAGAGACCTGCACGATGCAAAGCGTCAAAAGTCTGAAAAAACCGGACACTCCCGTCAGTGGCCAAGTTTGATATCCATTTGGCTCGTCTGCCCGTCCCTGACGGTAACCGTTACCGGTCCCTGCGGCCTCTGTGTTTCGCTCCAAATTCCGACCTCGTAGGTTCCGGCAGGGACACCCTGGATTGAAAACCTTCCATCCTCATCACTGACTGCGGTATACTGATTCTCGGTGATGATCACCCATCCTGACATTTCCGCATGAACGTGGCAGAGCAGGTTGACCGCGCCGGTCTTGTCAAACGTCACTTTTTTGGAATAACCGGGGTCATAGGTATCGAGGCTGAATTTTTTTGCGTCGCTGACCGAAAAAACGTTATGGTAAATCTTGTCGTGATTGCTGAATACGACAGTCGAACCGACTGGTATGGCAGATACCCTGGGGTTGAACATCATATGGTGCTGGTCGATATCTATCTGTTTCGTCACAACCGGGCCTTTAATCCCTTTAAGATAGACAACTACATTCTCTTTGGTTTTCTCTATATCTGCATTGACAGTGCCGCTGACCGTTCCTGAAGAGAAAGCTTTTGACGCCCATAACGCAAACCCGACGGTAATAAAGGCTGTCCTTGAAACAGCCGACATTCTTCTCCTCATACGCATACCTCCTCGTGCATGTTGGTTGGTGAATACAGAAATGGTGCGATACATGATAACAATCGTTAATACGGTGGTTTATAAAAAGGTGCGCATCATTAATGAGGCGCACCTTTCAAACCGGACTGCCACGTGTTCAGAAGCCGACCTGGGTATAGAGATTCCATGAATTGATCGGCGAGTTTTCCAATCCAAGTGGATCAAAACCGAATGTATTTTTCGTCACAGCGACATATTCGATGCCGAATTTGACATTCGGCCTCAACAGAACACCGATACCCGGTATCAGCTTCGTGTATTCGCCGTTCAGCTTATCCTCGAGATGCTCGTAGCGGAAAACACCGAAAAGCCATGGAAAAATCCAGTAATCACCTTCGAGCGAGAGGGCATTGCGAGCTCCCCAGTTTGTTCCTTCGGCATCGATAACTTCACAGAAATGAGCGTATTGGGCGATGAGGCGCAAATTCCCATAATTGATTTTTATATCTCCGGAATAGGCCGTTTTCGTCAAACCATAGGTATACGATTCGGCATTGACGTTGCCACCCCCTGAAGAATTGTAGATATTTGCCCCGATGGTGATCGAGTTGTCGAGGCCGATATACTGGTTTCCAAGTTCTCCGCCCGAACCGCTCATCGCACCGGTGCCACCGAATTTGACTGTCGCCCTTGCATATCTGGTATCGGCGAACGAGCCGCCGGAAACGTCACCCTCTTGCGAATTCCCGTCTGTCTGGGAATTTCGTCCGACACCGGCAACGAACGTATACCCTCCGCTTTTTCCGAAATTTCCTGCCAGTCGCAGTTCGACACCCTTGTTAGGATTAGGCAACTGGGCTGCAAAACCATCAGGGCCGTCAGCAGCATTCGATGAAATCAGATCGAACTGCTCCGGGAAACCGACGGTTCCGGCAGCCAGGCTTATACCCGGGCTGAATGTCCAGAGGAACAATATGCGGCCCAGAGTGGTATTTTCCGGACTTACCGTAAAATCGCCGAAATAGCTGATCTGGTTGGTGATTGTGCCGCCGAAGAAAATATCGAGTTCCTCGTTGATCTGCGAATCTTTGAACTTTCCTGTAACCCTGTCTTTAGGCAGCGATCCGTCAACTCTTGCAAGAAGACCAAGAGAAGGCATGTTCGGCATGTCGGAAGGCCAGATCGCTTTGGGAAACAGTTTTTTGTAAGCATCCGACCCCAGCTTTATCGGCTCTTCCTTGACCATCTCTTCGTCCGTGCTGTCCGGAAAACGATACCCGTTGTTCCGGAACGCGTCACCAAACCCGTTCCTTACAGGAAATGCGAGATGGCAGGTCGAACACGCCGTGTGGTACTTTCTCGCAAACGCAGGTATAGCCGAAGCATCTCCATACCAGATCAGGACCGGCATAACGATCGCAAGAAAAAGCAATATGGGTGACCTTTTCATGTACCCCCCCTTTTGGATTCATTGATAGTAATGGATAACAAAAACCCTAAATCCGGTGCGTATGAAGATGATGCGCATGTCACCTGATATTTCGGCCGACGCAAGCCGGAACGAGGATAATCTCAAGTATCCTTCCGAAATAGAGAGTGCACTGACAATCAAAGGGAGAAACAGAAATCCCTCGGTACTTCATTGAGAAAACATTGCTTCAAGGCAGAGAACCCAAAGCACAACCGACAGGAACTTCAAATCAGGCCGCCAGGGGGTGGAGCCTGCAAATCAGAGGTATTAACAATTGATAATAATTAAACTTGTTTTAAATAACAATAAGTCGGAACAATTCCGTCCAATAAAAAACTCAAACATCTTAAAAACACCTGTTCAGAACGAACTCAATTGCCTGCTTCATTCAATCTGCGGTAGGCATCGCAACCCTGCTGCAGACCGTTGTCACAGGATTTCCCATACCATTCCTTTGCCGCCTTGGGGTCCTGATTCAAGCCTTTGCCGTTTTCATATGCCGAACCAAGACTGTACTGCGCTTTCGCATAATTCTGCGCTGCAGCCATTCTGTAAAGCTTGACCGCCTCGAAATAATTCTGGGGCATTCCCTGCCCTTTTTCGTACATCTGGCCAAGCTCGTTCTGGGCCTCCGGATATCCCTTGTCCGCGATAAGCCTCAGAAGTTTTGCCGCTTCAGCAAAATTCTGCCTGACCCCCTGTCCCTCGCGATACATGAGCGCGATATTGAACCGGGCATTGAGATCGCCATGGTCCGATGCGAGCCGGTACCATTTCAGTGCCTCGAAATAATCCTGCCTGACCCCGTCTCCTTTGAAATACATCAGCCCGAGGTTGTATTCTGCAGTAGGATTGCCGCTTTCCGCCGCTTTCCGCCAGGAAGATACTTCATCCTGGACAGGAGATTCCGCAACAGCTTTCACCGGGTAAAACAGCAGCATAATCACCATGAGCCTGAAACATGCAGTTTTCATAATGTTTCCTTGTTTAGAATTTGACGTGGATTGCAAGGGATTGTAATTCTGTACACACTGCCAAGGGAAATACCCGGCTGCCGGGCATGAAAAGCAGATGATAATTCAATGCACAACTGATTGCGAAAGCTCACATTCGTCCTCCTGTGCCCTATGGGGGTACTGTGATGCAGAATACGTATGACGGTATTCACTCCAGAAAAGAGGACCAGGGACAATCAGCACTTCAATGCTCGAGAGGAAAAATCGAAAAAAAAGAAAAGAAAGTGCAAGTGGTAAACATTCAGGAAAATATAAAGAAGATGTTTACTTTTTTATAAGAACTGTAATGTTCAAAGTTTTCCTGGCAGCGATTCACCCTGTTTTCAGGGACACTACCGTAATTCGCTTCACCCCCGAACAAGGCGAAATTCAAAAGGGCACCCTTTTATTGTCGTTAGAAGCACGAGTGCAAGGCGGAGGGAGTCCCGACATTATCGGGATAAACTCCGAAACCGGAATATGCCGGGAGTACATGAGGATTTCGATCCCGAATCATCGGGACCAACACCGCAATAGTGGTTCGGAACAAATAAACAGAGGTGCCCAAAATAATAAAAAGATCGAAATGGATCGGCACTCCAAAAAGGATCTGACATCCGTCATTCTCGGCAACATGCAGGAAGCCGTCGTCCTGCTCGACAGGGAAAACCTTGTCGAGTTCATGAACGATGCTGCAGAACATCTGACGGGATGGAAAAACAGTGATGCCGAATTCCGAACGATCGAAGCGGTCTTCAATCTCAAGGAACTGAAAAAAAAGCCACTTTCCGGCAACCGGTTATCGCGGTTCGTTGCGGAGAAATACATCAGGGAAATCGGTGAATTTGAAAGCCCCATCCTTACCAAAAAAGGTGTCGAAAAAAACATAGCCGGAAAAATCATACCGGCCGGGGTTCAGGGAAAACCTGACGGCACGCTCCTGATTTTCCGCGAAACGAAAGCTGCCGTTCAAGACCCGTGCCCGCTCTGTTCGCTCTTCAATTCCATCCCCGAATCCCTGTTCCTCATCAACCGCGAAGGGACCATTCTCGAAGCAAATGAAGCCTTCGCTTCCCGTTTCGGTATGGACCACGAACAGTGCATCGGCAAATCAGTCTATGATCTGTTACCGTCCGAAACGGCCGCTGACCGGCAACAGAAAGTTGAACAAGTTACGAGAACCGGAAAACGGATATCGTTCGAAAGCGTAGAGAACGGAACCTGGAGAGTGCACAATATATCGCCGGTAAAAAGCGGTACCGGAAAGGTAGAGCAGCTGGTTGTCTATTCTCTTGACATAACACCCCTCAAACAGACAGGGGAAAAGCTGCGCCAGACACAGCACAC
This sequence comes from Chlorobiaceae bacterium, assembly GCA_013334565.1. Lineage (GTDB taxonomy): Bacteria > Bacteroidota > Chlorobiia > Chlorobiales > Chlorobiaceae > Chlorobium. Next base: position 2,340 of record JAAXXI010000013.1, on the reverse strand, counting down.
CCTTGACGCCGACTACCGGGCGATGCTCAAACTGCATGATATTTCCATGCTGTTCGTACGCGAAGGAAATCTCGATGAAATATTCAAGAAAGTAATCGACACCGCCCTGGAGATCACCGGTGCGGATATGGGCAACATCCGGTTGACCGACCCGAAATCAGGACATCTGAAAATCGCCGAACAACGTGGATTCGAACATCCGCTCAGGGAGTTCTGCGATTATTCCGGCGAAGAAAACTGTCTGTGTGACTTGGCTCTGAAACAGAACCGGAGGATCATCATAGAAGATATCTCGAAAAACTCACTCGTCAGCAACAGGACAGAACTTGAAGAACACATCTCGGCCGGTGTCCAGGCAATACAGTCCATACCGCTGAAAAGCCGGAATGGTACACTCCTCGGAATACTTTCAGTCTATTACAGGAATACCCGCACATCCGACGAAAAGCTCCTCACCCTTCTGGAACTCCTCGCGAACCAGACGGCGGATATCATCGAAAGGGCTGAAAAGGAAGAGGTACTCCGTCAGAATGAAGAACACCGCAGGCTGGCGCAAGATGCAGCAAAGTCCGGTTCATGGTCTTCGGACCTCAGCACATCACGGAGTGTCTGGTCCGAGGAATTGTGGGAACTCTACGGACTGGATCCCGGAAGCTGCGAACCCTCATACGAGAGCTGGATTGCGTCAATCCATCCCGACCACCGTGAGGAAGTTGCGTTCAAGGCGCAGAAAGCCATGCGTGAAGGAACGGAACTCCTGGCCGAATGGCTCGTCAACGATACAAGCAGAGGCGAACGGTGGATGATGTCGAGAGGAAGACCAATCTGCAATGCATCGGGGAAACCGGTCAAGATGATCGGCGTCGTCATGGATATCACCGGCAGGAAACAGGCTGAAAAGCTGCTGATCGAAAGTACCGAAAGGCATCGTTCACTGTTCAACAATACCCTGAACGGTGTCGCATATTGCAGGATGATCTTCGAAAACGGTCAACCCGTGGATTTTCTCCATGAAGAAGTCAACGGGCAATTCACCGTCCTGACCGGTCTTCGGGACCTTGTCGGAAAAAGAGCTACCGAAGTGATTCCCGGACTTCGCGAAACGAACCCCGAATTTTTCGAGAAGTTCGGAAAGGTTGTCACGACCGGAATTCCCGACCGATTTGAAATGTACTTTTCAATGCTGGACACCTGGCTTGACATCATGGCCTACAGGACCAGAGAAGGCTGTTTTGTAGCTGTTTTCGATGTCATCACAGAACGCAAGAAAACAGAAAAGGCGCTTAAGGAAAGCGAAAGTAAATTCCGCTCCATTACCGAACAGATGACGGAAGTCGTATTCCTGATCGATGCCGATGAACAGGTGACCTACGTTTCCGAAGCTGCCGAGAATATGTTCGGCTTCAGTGTGCGTGATGAGGTGCTCGGCCGTTGTTATTCAGAATTTCTTGCCGGAGAGGATCTTGTAAAAGGCCGGGCCATCTTCCGGAAAATTCTGAAGGAACAGTTGTCAGATCAGATCGTCGAATTGAAATTCCGAAAAAAAAACGGCATGTTTTTCATCGGAGAATGTCACATCAGATATTACCAGGACTCGGAACATCCCGGACTGATCGGTCTGATACGCGATATCACGGAAAGAAAACAAAGTGAAGCCCGGCGCAGGGATTCAGAACAGAAACTGCTCGAAAGCCGTCAGTTCCTGCAGACCATCTATGATGCTGTCAGTTATTCCATCTTTGTCGCTGATGTGATGCCCGGCGGCGTTTTCCGGTTCAGGGGCATCAACAGGAACCTTGAAATCAACACCGGCCTGGTCAATGATGAAATAACGGGAAAAACCCCTGAAGACCTTTTCGGCCCCGAGATAGCAGGGAAAATGAACCGGCACTTCGAAATCTGCATGCAGAAAGGTCGTCCGATCCAGTTTCAGGAACGCCGTTGCGTCAATGGCAGGGAAACATTCTGGGAAACGATGCTCAGTCCGTTGCGCAACGATTCCGGATACATATACAGGATCATCGGCACATCATCAAACGTCACCGAACGCAAACTCGCGGAAGAAGAGCTGAAAAAGCTCAGCGTGGCAGTGCAGCAAAGCCCTGCCGTTGTCGTCATCACGGACCCCGATGGAAACATCGAGTATGCCAATCCGACATTTACCGAGCATACCGGCTATACCCTGGAGGAAGCAAAAGGTCAGAACCCCCGGATACTCCAGTCAGGCATGATGCCCAAGGAGGTATACAAGAATCTCTGGAATACCATCCTTTCAGGAAAGGTCTGGTATGGCGAATTCCACAACAAAAAGAAAAACGGCGAGCTTTACTGGGAGGAAGC
>JAAXXI010000012.1 GCA_013334565.1 Chlorobiaceae bacterium | reverse complement strand
CCCCACGCATGGGAAGAAAATAGCATTAGTGCCAATACTGAGAAACTCGGAAATTATAAATGCAATAATTTCAAGAACTTAATTTTCTTGGTCAGCACTTTTTTAAATTTTGGCACAAGTCAGGAAACAACCCTCAGCACTCAGTCCTTTTTTCAGTGCTGAGTGCTCAGTGCTCAGGAATAAGCATTTTTTTCTTACTCAGTCCTCAGCACTGACTTCCCTCTTTCCAGACCCCACTTCCCAGTCCCCACTTTCCTCCCTCAGTCCTGAGTCCTCAGTCCTCAGCACTTCCCACACCCCATATCCCACTCTCCACTTTCCAGTTCCCAAATCCTACTTCCCGCACCCCACAGCCTTTGCTCTCTTCATGAAAATGTGATACCTTGAGAAAGATTTGTTCATTTTTCATGGAAATCCCGATGAGAAAATTTTCTCTTTCCTTTCTCTGTCTGTTCTCTTTTTTCCTGCTTGCCGCCTGTGCCGATAATCCAAGGAGCACCGCCCAGAAATTCACCGAAAACCTCGCTGCCGGCAAGATCAGTGAAGCGAAGCAGTATGCTACCGAACCGACCGGCAAACTCCTCGATTTTGCCGCCTCCCTCGGAACACTGCCGGTGAACCGCGATTTCCGCTTCACGTTCATAAGCGAATCCGTCAAGGACAACAGGGCGAAGGTTGTCTACAGGGAAAAGCCCGAAGCCGAGGAACAAACGCTTGATATGGTGAAAGTCGATGGCAAGTGGAAAGTTGATCTTCCGACCGGTAAATAAAGGGCTGTTTTTGCTCCTGCCGCTGCTTTTCTTCGGGTTGATGCTTCCGGTTTCCGGTGCCACTGAAGGATCGCTCCGCAATCAACAGGTGCTGCATCGCGCAGTTTACGCCTGCCGGGACGGTGATCTTGTGTTCAGGTACGGAAACGGTTTCTGGTCGCCGTACTTCAGGGACGCATCCACGGTTCACAAGCGCTTTTCCCATACGGGTGTGATTGTGTTCCGCAACGGGCTGCCCTGGGTGGTGCATTCCGATGCGCACAGCATGACCGGCATCGGCAAAGTCCATCTGGTGCGTCTCGATGAATTCCTTTCCGGCGCGTCCGACTATGCCTTCTATCGCCTGGATGCGCCGGGAAACGTCAGGTTGCGCATTGCGCAAGCCGCATCCTCTTATATCGGCAGGCCATTCGATACCGAATTCGATGCCCGGGACGCTTCGAAGCTTTACTGCTCCGAGCTGGTGATGCGGGCGGTCAATGAAGCATGCGGCCGACCGGTGATCAGGCCAACCGTGATCCATGGAAAGAGCGTGGTCGCCATCGACGATTGTTATAAGGATCCACGTATCAGGGAGATCAGGCTTTCCGGCAGAGCATGAACCCGAACATGAAAACGCATTAGTTTGCACACTCATGGTACTACCAAAGACCGAACCGGGCCATTACGCATTCAGCCACGAAATGACGGTGCGCGATTACGAATGCGACATGCAGGGGATCGTCAATAACAGCGTCTACCTGAATTATCTGGAACATGTGCGCCATATCTACCTGAAAGAGCACGGCGTCGACTTTACGGAATACACCCGGCAGGGGATCAATCTCGTCGTCGTCCGCGCGGAACTGGATTACCGTTCTCCGCTGGAAAGCGGCGACCGTTTCCTGGTCTGCCTGAACATGAAACGGGAGAGCCCCCTGAGGTTCGCTTTTCATCAGGAGATTTTCCGCCTGCCCGACATGAAGCAGGTTGTGCATGCCAAAATCACCGGGACGGCGATCAACAAGCGCGGCCGGCCGGAACTGCCCGAAGAGCTCGACAGGCTTTTCTTTCGCGAGTGAGCAAACGGCCAAAGAGCTGATGATGCCTTATAGTTACGGTAACAATAAGTTATGGATTCTTCGCTGCGCTCAGAATGACAAAAAAAGACAGAATGACAAGATTGGGACAGAATGAGAAGCGTAACGAGTTTGTTCCGAAAGACAGATGTCATCCTGAACGGAGCATAGAGGAGTGAAGGATCCAATTTCATGCGTTGTCATAAGTTTATCGTTACCGCATTTTATCAAAGAGAAGTACCCTGTTTATGAAACCACTCAGAGAGGTTGCCCAATCCTATATGGCACTTGCGGAGGCCGAACGTCAGATTTCAGACGGACTTTACGGCGAGGCGGCGGACAGTTGCCGCAAGGCGATGGCGGTGTCCAGAACGATTCCTGCCGAAGAGGCTTTCGATTATGCGGGGTTTGATGCGTTCTGCCATGCGAGGCTCTCGGAAGCGCTCCGGAAACTTGGCGGATATGACGAGGCACTCGCAGCATCCGAAAAGGCGCTTCATTATTTCAACCGCAGGGGTGAACTGAACCGGGAGGACGGAAAGTTCTGGATCGCGGCGGTGCTCAGCCGCGGCGTGGCGCTCCAGGAGACCGGCCTGGTGGAAGAGGGCGCCAAAGTACTGGCTATGGCAAGGGAGATGATTCAGGAGCGGAAAGAAGAGCTGCCGGGAAAAATGGAGATGCTGGGCGAGATTGACAACAGGCTCGCTTCCCCGGGAGGCAAGGCCGGGCAACAGGCAAAGAAGCCTGGCTACAAAGCCTGGTGGGAGTTCTGGTCATGAAGGTATGAACGCAAGGGTGGAGAAAATCCTGATGGTGCGCCTGAGCTCGATCGGCGATATCGTCCTGACGACACCAGTGCTTCGCGAGGTTGCCGTTTTTTTTCCGGATGCCGTTATCGATTACTGCACCAAACCTGCATTCCGGTCGCTTCTCGACGGCAACCCTCATATCCGGGCCCTTCATACCATCGACGACCCGCCGAGTGAGAGGTACGACCTCGTTATCGACCTGCAGAACAACATCAGGTCCGCAAGGCTCATCAGGAGCATCGATCACGAACGGGTCGTGAAATACCGGAAGAGCACCTGGAAAAAATTATTACTTGCAAGGACAGGCATGGACATAACCGGTCCATATCGTTCGGTGGTCGACCGGTACCGCGGTTCGCTCGATGGGTTCGGCGTGAAGGCGGACGGAAAGGGCTGCGAGCTTTTTCCGTCAGATGCCGACAGGATATTTGCCGAGTCGGCGACTGGAGCAGGAGTACCTTTGCTTGCAGTATGCCCGGGAGCGAAACATTTCACCAAGCGTTATCCTGCAGAAAAATTCGCCAGTATTCTTGCCCTGCTTTTCCGGGCGATGCCGCTGAAGGTCGTCATACTCGGAGGTAAGGAAGATTCCGATACCGCTGCAGGGATCATGGCCGCCCTTCCGCCGGAGTTCAGGCCGTACGTTGCCGATCTTGCCGGAAAGACGACCTTCCTGCAGTCAGCGGCGGTTCTCGGTAGATCCGACGCGGTGCTGACGAACGACACCGGCCTGATGCATATAGCTTCGGCATTCGGAAAAAAGATATTCCTGCTTTTCGGTTCGTCGGTGCCGGCGTTCGGCTTCCTGCCCTACCGGGTTCCATTCGAACTTTTCGAAGTTCGGGGGCTCCGCTGCAGGCCCTGTTCGCATATCGGACGGAGTTCGTGCCGGAAAGGCCATTTCCGCTGTATGAATGACTTGAAAGAGGGCTGGATCGCTGCAAGCATCCTCAAATATTTCAACCGCAGAGAGCCATGAAGATCGCAAGCTGGAACATCAACGGCATACGGGCACGGAAAGATGCCCTGAGCGCCTGGGTTATGAGCCGGCAGCCCGACCTGCTCGTGCTGCAGGAGGTCAAGGCTTCCGAGGAAGAGATCCCTGTCGAAATAAGCGCACTTCCCGGCTACAGGAAATTTTGGAACGGTTCCGTTTTCCGGAAGGGGTACAGCGGGACAGGAATGCTCATGAGGGAAGCCGGATTCGGCGGCAGCGCGGTATGGGAAATTCCTCCCTTCGATCTCGAAAACCGCACCGCGGTTCTTCATCTGTCCGACTTCACCCTCGTCGGCACCTATGTTCCACGGGGTGAGAGCGAAGAGCACTACCGCACCAAACTTGCATATCTCGAGGCATTGAGGGAATACACCCTCACACTGCAGCGTTCAGGGAGGCAGGTTATCCTTGCAGGGGACATGAACGTCGCCCACCTCGACATCGACGTCCACCGCTCACAGAACAAACCGGGGGCCGTAGGCCTCAGGCCCGAGGAACGGGGCGCGATCGGCGCCCAGATAGATTCGGGGCTGACGGACATCATGCGGGACCTGAACCCCGGAACGGACAACCTCTTCACCTGGTGGCCATACTGGAAATATGCACGGGAACGAAACCTCGGCTGGAGGATCGACTGTTTTTACCTTTCAAAGGAACTTGCCGGAAAAGTATGCGGGGCGAGTGTCGATCTCGGTGAGAAAAGTTCCGACCATGCACCCGTCGTTCTCGAGCTTTCAATTACCTGAGCGATATGCCGGAAAGGTTGGAAAAGTGTGACAAAAAATTTACCTTGAAGGTTCAAATTTGCAGGTGGTGTTTTTTGTGCCTGAAAACACAATGAATCCGAGGGGGATGGTAAGCGCAATACCTGACTTCCGCCACATGCAAGCAGTAGACAAGGTCAACTTTTTAATTTTTGCGCTATGGAAACAGCAAAACTTTACGAATGCACGGTAATCATCGACGGCGGGCTTCAGGACGAAGCCATAGCATCGGCGATGGCTATGGTGCAGCGGGTGATCACCGAAAAAGGGGGCAGCATCAGCAGTGTCCTCGAGATTGGCAGGCGGAAAATGGCCTACCCGATCAAAAAGAAAACCATCGGCTATTACGCCCACATCGAATTTACCGCAGCAACCCCTGTGATCGCAGAGATTGAAAAGGTGCTCCGTTACGAGGAGGACCTCCTGCGTTACCTCATCATTCATCTTACCGGTGCGCTTCTTGAAATGCGCAAGAGGGTCGAGAAATACAGTGTCGTCATCGGCAGCCCTGAAGACAACGTTTCAGCTGAATCGGATGCATCCGGTTCAGGCAATGAGTGATCGTCAGGATATGTTTGCACGTAAGCTGAGAAAAGATTCCTTTTGAGAATAAAACGGAGAAGATGTCATGGCCGAGTTGAAAATGCCTGAAATAAACAGTGTCATTATAGCTGGAAATCTTACCAAGGACCCGGTTTTCAGGCAAACTAATTCCGGTGGAACACCTGTGGTCAATTTTTCGATTGCCTGCAACAGGAGGTTCCGGGACAGCAATCACCAGTGGCAGGAAGATGTCTGCTACGTCGGCGTGGTTGCCTGGAACAAGCTGGCTGAAAGCTGCCGTGACAACCTGAAGAAAAGTTCTGCCGTCCTCGTTGACGGTGAATTGCAGAGCCGCACCTGGAAAGCGCAGGACGGTTCATCCAGGACTGTCGTGGAAATAAAGGCACGCAGGATCCAGTTTCTCAACAAGAGAAAGAAAAACGGCGAAGAGGATGAAGAGGGCTTTATCGAGGACGAGTGCCACGATACTCATCACGAAGCAATCTCCGAAGATGAGGCAAGCCAGATTTATGAATACAAATACCTTTCCTCCGATTGAGGGGAGGGGTAGGAAAAATTTTGCTATCAACCCATGAAACAGAAATTCACACCATCCCATGGCGCCAAAGGCCAGGGCAACAAAGCTCTTGGCAATGCTCTTGCGTCTAAAAAGAAAGTATCGAAGAACCAGGTGGTATTTTTCGACTACCGGGACGAGCGCAAGCTCAAGAGGTTCATCAATGACCAGGGGAAAATCATCCCCCGCCGCATTACGGGCCTGTCTGCAAAAGAACAGAACCTTCTGACCCATTCGGTGAAATGGGCACGGTTCCTTGCAGTCATTCCCTATGTCGCCGATGAATACAAATAACCATTTTCGCAATCATTTGAACGAGGAAGCTAACAAGTGAAAATCATTTTAAGAAAGGATGTAGCTACCCTTGGCGATGCAGGCGAGGTCGTTTCCGTCAAGAACGGTTATGCGAACAACTTCCTGATCCCGCAGGGTATCGCTATCAGAGCTACCGAAGGAACGCTCAAGGCTCTTGAAACCGAGAAAAAGCAGCAGGCAAAGAAGGTCGAAGCCCAGCGCAAGAGTGCACGTGATCTTGCGCAGAAAATCGAGCAGCTTTCCCTGAAAGTATATGCCAAGGCCGGCGAGTCCGGAAAGCTTTTTGGAACCGTAACGGCAGGTGATATCGCCGATGCTCTCAAGGTCGAGGGTGTCGAGGTGGACCGCAGGAAAATCACCCTCGAGGCCCCGATCAAAGCGCTTGGAAAATACGAGGCCGATGCGAAACTGTTCCACGACGTTTCTGTCAGGGTGCATTTCGAAGTAGAAGCCCAGGGCGCCGAAGCCTGATCCATCTCCAATACGGCAGTTGTCCTGCCCCGTGATCCTCAAGATCGCGGGGCTTTTTTATTGCTTTTTAAAGGGGATATCGCCGTTCAGGAAGAGTGATGGATGGGGTGAAGCCCTCCCAAATGTGGCGGTGCTGTCGATAAGCGATCTCCGGGATCAGGCTGAATAAATTTCCCGGTGTTTCCTGAGATCTTCAAGAAGCGATCCCATTCCCCTGGCCACGACGGTGATCGGATCGTCGCAAATCTGAACCGGTATGGTCGTTTCTTCGGTGATTTTCCTGTCGATGCCGGGAATGAGCGCGCCACCGCCGACAAGGTAAAGGCCGTGGTTGAAAATGTCTACGGCGATTTCGGGCTTGATCACCAATACCTCGAGGCTTTTCTTGATCGCCGTGATGATCTGGTTGATGCTCGGGGTGATGATTTCCCTGACCGTGAGGGAATCTATCGTCTGGGCTGCGGGGAGGCCGGATTCGACATTCACTCCCCTGACGGTCATGGAGCGTTCATGCGAAAGCGGGTAGGCGGATCCGAGCTCGATCTTGATCTCTTCAGCCCTTGAATCGCTGATGACCAGGTTATAGGCTTTCCGGAAATGGCTGAGGATGGCATTGGTCATATCCATTCCGCCGAGTTTCAGGGATTCGTTCGATACGACGCCCCCGAGGGAGATCACGGCGATTTCAGTCGTTCCTCCGCCGATGTAGACGATCATGTTTCCCATCGGCTCATCGATATCGAGGCCGAGCCCGATTGCCGATGCCATGATGTCCGTCACCATGTACACTTTCTTTGCCCCGACATTTTTTGCAAAATACCGTACGGCCCTTTTTTCCACCGCCGTTATCCCTGAGGGCATGCTGATGACGATATTGCGGATGCCGATCCCGAACAGGCCTTTGGCTTTCCTGATGAGCCCCTTGACCAGTTCTTTCGTCGATTCGTAATCGGCAATTACACCGTTGACGAGCGGGCGGATGGTCGAGACTCCGGGATGGAGTTTTTCGTGAAGGGCCAGTGCATCGCTTCCAATGGCGACGACCCTGCCGGTCTTGTTCTCACGCGCGATCATGGATGGTTCATTCAGGACGATGCCGACACCCCGGATATAAATCAATGTGTTGGACGTACCTACATCAATAGCGATATCCTTGTAGAGATCGTTTAAAAAACTCATGTGGTTCCCTGAGGTGTTATGTTATGAGCGCCTGTCCCGGAAAGGTAATTATGAAAACGTAATTCCAAGTTTATTGTAACGAAAATATCTTGAAGTAACGTCTATAAAAAGGGGAAAACAGTGATCTACAGAGCTGGTTAACCTTGTCTTTTGCGAACAATATAAGGAATTACACTGCTTGCTGCAATTTCCCGACAGAAATGCTAACAATTGTTATAAGAGGCATCGTATCGCTTCAATGCCCCGTCGATGCTTATCGGGTGATCAGGAGTGAGTATCGTTCAGTATCCTGTCGGCAGAGGGAGGTGGTACTTATGCGGGAAACTGTTTGAGCATGCGGACATCGTTTTCGAAGAGAAGCCGGATATCGTCAATCTTGTAGCGCAGCAGCACTGTCCTGTCCACGCCCATGCCGAATGCGTATCCTGACCAGGTTTCCGGGTCTATTCCGCAGTTGCGGAGCACATTGGGATGGACCATGCCGCATCCCATGATTTCCAGCCAGCCGGATTTCTTGCACACCCGGCACCCTTTTCCGCCGCAGAGATAGCAGGTGACGTCGACTTCTGCGGACGGTTCGGTGAAGGGAAAGAAACTGGGGCGGAACCTCAGTTTCACGTCCGTACCGAACATCTGGCGGGCGAAGGAATAGATGGTGGCCTTGAGGTCGGCAAACGACACTTTCCTGTCGATATAAAGGCCTTCGAGCTGGTGAAAGACACAGAAGCTTCTGGCGCTGATCGCCTCGTTACGATAGACTTTGCCGGGACAGATGACCCTGATGGGCGGTTCACTGTCGAGCATGACCCTGATCTGTACCGGGGAAGTATGCGTGCGGAGGAGGACGTCATCGCCGTCCTTTTCCCTGGTGATGAAGAAGGTGTCCTGCATGTCGCGGGCCGGATGGTCCGGCGGGAAGTTCAGCATGTCGAAATTGTAGCGGTCGAGCTCGAGCTCCGGCCCGGTTGCTATTCCGAACCCCATGTCGGAGAAAATCCTTTTCATCTCGCCCAGCACCTTCTGGACCGGGTGCTCGCTGCCGGTGAAATACCTCCGGCCGGGAAGGGTGAGGTCGATGAGGCTGACCCGGTCTTTCTCTCCTGACGAAAACCTCTCTTCAGCTTCGGCACATTTCGCTTCCGCAGTCTGCTTGAGCTGGTTGAGGAGCTGGCCGATCCGCGGTTTTTCAGCAGGTTCAACTGACTTGAGCTGGCCGAAAAGCCCGGCAATCAGGCCTTTTCGTACCGTATACCTGAGGCGGAAAGCTTCAAGCTCCGCCGGTGAACCGATCTCAAAATCTATGATTTCCTGCTGTAAACTGCGAATGGTGTTTTCCATTGATGTACCGATGAATCTTATCCGATGACGCTGCTGACGATTTTTGCGAAGGCGGCCGGGTCCTTGACGGCGATTTCCGCAAGGGCTTTGCGGTCGATTTCGACGTTCTTCTTGTTCATGGCATCGACAAGCTTCGAGTAGGTGGTGCCGTTGATGCGCGCAGCGGCATTGATACGCATGATCCAGAGCGAACGGAAGGTGCGTTTCTTGGCGCGGCGGTCGCGGTAAGCGTACTGTTCGGCTTTGTCGACGGCATGCTTGACGACGGTCAGGACATTGCCGCGTGAACCCCAGAAACCTTTTGCTTTCTTTAAAATTCTCTTTCTCCGGGCCTTCGAGGCTACGGCGTTATTGGCTTTAGGCATTGCAGTGAAAAGTTAGTGTTGAAAATTTATGCAAGGATCATACGCTTGATCTGCTTGGCTTTCGTGCCTTCGAGCAGGGTTGCCTGATGCAGGCGGCGTGAACGTTTCCTGTTTTTCTTTTCGAGGTTGTGGGACCCGTTCATCCGTTCGCGTTTGATCTTTCCTGATGCGGTAGCCTTGAAGCGTTTGCTTGCCCCGCGGTGTGATTTCATTTTAGGCATGATCGTCCTTTGATATTATGGGAATAAACTGAAACGGTAATTACTCTTTGATTTCGTTGGCTTCGTCGATGTCCTTCACGTCAGCCGGCGGCAGTGGGGCAATGCTGGTTTTTGCCCTGATGCGGTCGTAGGCATCGATTTTTTTCTTGTCCGGTTCGAAATAAACGAACAGCTTCTTTCCTTCGAACTTGGGTTCCCCGTCGCGGTTGCCGACAACACTGAGCCTTTCGGTCAGGCGTTCAGCAAGTTCGAGGCCTTTATCCTTGTAAATGATCGAGCGGCCGAGAAAGACGATGGTGGCGCGGACGCGGTTGCCCTTGCGAAGGAACTCCTCGAGGTGGGCCGTCTTGAAATCGAAGTCGTGTTTGTCGGTGTTGGGATGGAACCGCAACTCCTTGAGCGTGGTGGTTTTCTGCTTCTTTTTCAGGTCCTTTTCCCGCTTGTCCATTTTATAGAGCAGCTTGCCGAGGTTGTCGAGCTTGCAGACCGGCGGCTGCGCGTTCGGCTGAACCTCGATCAGGTCCTGGTTTTTCTCCTCTGCAATACGCCTCGCATCGAAGGTTTTCATGACCTGCTGTGTCCCGTCCGGGAAGATCACTCTCACTTCAGGTACACGGATCTGCTCATTGACCCGGTAGGTAAGCTTGGATTTTTGATCCGAGGCCTTTTGTTTCTTCATGCGTAAAGGTTTGGTTTGGATAATCAGGTTCTTCCGGTAATTTCTGTCTTCAACTGCTCGATCAACGCTTCAAGTCCGACACGGCCTGCATCGCCGATGCGATGGCGGCGCAGGGATACTTCCCCGTTCTCTTTTTCCTTCTGTCCGATGACAACCATGCAGGGAATCTTTGCAAGCTCGGCATCGCGGATTTTCCTGCCGACTTTCTCGCTCCGGGTATCGATTTCCGTGCGGATGCCTGCGCCCAGCAACGCCTGTTGAACCTCTGCGGCGTAATCGTGCACTTCCTCCGTTATCGGGAGTACGATGGCCTGGACCGGAGCGAGCCAGAGCGGGAAATTGCCGGCTGTATGCTCGATAAGCACCCCGATGAAACGCTCCATAGAGCCGAAGGGTGCGCGGTGGATGACGACCGGGCGGTGTTTCTGCCCGTCGCTGCCGATATAGGTGAGGTCGAACCGTTCTGGCATGACGTAGTCAACCTGGACCGTGCCGAGCTGCCACTTCCTGTCGAGGGCGTCGCGGACGATAAAATCGATTTTCGGCCCGTAGAAGCTCGCTTCGCCGATGCCGATGAAATACTCGATACCCATGCGGTCGGCGGCTTCCCTGACATCTTTTTCCGCCTGTTCCCACACTTCCGGCGTTCCTCCGTACTTGGCCTGGTTTTCCGGGTCATGCAGGGAGAGCCTTGTCTGGACGTTTGAAAAACCGAGCGTCGAGAAGACATGCTGCGTCAGGTCGATGGCATTGCAGATCTCGTCGACCAGCTGGTCGGGGCGGCAGTAGATGTGGGAATCGTCCTGCGTGAAACCCCTTGCCCGGACGAGGCCGTTCAGTTCGCCCGACTGTTCGTGGCGGTAAACCGTGCCGAACTCCGTCAGCCTGATGGGAAGTTCCCGGTAGCTGCGGATCCTGTTGCTGTAGATGAGGTGGTGGTGCGGGCAGTTCATCGGTTTCAGGAGGTACTGCTCCTGGCTTCCATCCTCGTCGTGGTAAGTCAGCGGCGGGAACTGGGAATCGCTGTAATACGGATAATGTCCCGAACGCTTGTAGAGTTCTATGTTGCCGATATGCGGCGTGTAGACCGGAAGGTAGCCGCGCTTGCGCTGTTCTTCCTTCAGGAATGATTCGAGCTCGCTGCGTACGATGGCGCCTTTGGGCAGCCAGACCGGCAGGCCGCTTCCAACCTCGGGCGTAAGCATGAACAGCTCGAGCTCTGCGCCGAGTTTGCGGTGGTCCCTTCTTCTGGCTTCCTCGATCTTCGCGACATGCTCCTTAAGCTGCTTTTCGGACGGGAATGCGATGCCGTAGATGCGCTGCATGTTTTCCCTCGACGAATCGCCTCGCCAGTAGGACGATGAGATATTGGTCAGCAGCACGGCTTTCAGCTTCGACGTTGACGAAAGGTGCGGGCCGGTGCAGAGGTCGGTGAACTTGTCCTGGTGGTATACGGAAACCGTAGCGACATCCTTGAGGGTTTCCGTGAGGATCTCAACTTTATACGGGTCCTTGCGGACATCGGTGAAATAGGCTATGGCTGTATCCCTGGGCATTTCCTCCCGCGTGATCGTGATATCGCGCTTGCTTATTTCGAGCATTTTTTCCTCGATCAGGCGGAGGTCGCTCTCCCTGAAGCGGTGTTCCGATGCGATATCGTAGTAGAAACCCTGCTCTATCGCCGGGCCGGCACCAAACTTGCTGCCGGGGAAAAGTTCTTCTATCGCCTGGGCCATGATATGGCTCGCACTGTGCCAGAAGACGTTCTTTCCTTCCGGTGAGTCGAATGTCAGGATCGCAACGGACGTATCGTGATGGAGCGGGGCCGAGAGATCGACGGTTTTACCGTCAATCTTGAGCGCCAGCGCATCCTGTGCGAGCTTTCGTCCGATCGAGAGTGCAATATCGAGACCTGTGCTGCCTGAAGGGACCGTTTTCACGGAGCCGTCGGGCAGGGTAACGGCTATCGAAGCCGGATGTTCCTGAATGTCAGACATGTTGTCGTTCTGTCGTTTCGAGCCTTGCAGAGTACCGGTGACCGGCACTATCCGCAGGGAAAAGTCAATACAGCCGCTTTCCGTCAGTTATGTCCGGTCGGGGGGGCTGTTCAGCTCGAGGCTGTTTTCCCCGTATCCGGAATGAAGAACCTGACTATACGAAGAAATTCGAAAAAATCCAAATCAGTTCAGCATCCTGAGCAGTTCCGGTGTTACGGTATCCTTGCCCTGTTTCGCGGCCAGAAGCTCTGCTTTCTTTTTCAGCTCGCGTCCGAACGATATCTGGCTGATGAACGGTGCTTTCCTGACGATTTCGTTCAGGATGGCGTTTGCCTCGCTGCTCCAGGCAATCTTTGCAGGCGGCTCTTCCACGGTTGCGGAAGGTCGGTTGAGCGGCAGGAAATTGAACAGCATGTCGTAAAGCGCATTGACGATTTCCTGCAGGAGGTAGACCGCCCCGGAATGGCCCATGAAGGGGGTCCCGAGCGCCCTGCGGACGACCGGGCCGGGGAAGCCTGCCGGAATGAAACGGGATTTCGAGTCGATCTCGGCCAGGTAGATTTTGTCGACGATCCTGCCGAAAAGGAACTGGGGCTGTTTCTGCCTGATTTCCTCCCGGACGGCGGTGTTGTCCGCCTCTGCGGATTCGAGGCTGAAAAGGCACTGCATGCCCATTTCGTCGCCGAGGAACTTCCGGAGGCCGAGCGCGTATGTTTTCGAAGCTGCGGCTGCAAACCGGATCGTCGGGAACCATTCCGACTGCGGTCCACGCCAGAGGTCCCACAAGGGCCTGAGCGTGGTTTTCTTTTCCCTGGCTAGGAATTCGGCGGCATTGTCGCCGGTCTTCAGGAGAGTGCCGAGTCCAAGGATGAACTCCTGTGTCTCCCCGATGCCGAAAGGCGCCTGGAGTACCGGGCGTCCGAGCAGTTCGGCCAGTCCTCCCCCGAACTCGCGGTAGAGCTGGACAATGACGTCCGAGTTTTTCAGCCGTGCGATGTCATGCAGGGAGCTTTCAAACGGATAGACATGGCAGACGGTGCCTCCTGCCCCCTCGATGAGCCTCTTGATTTCGGCAAGGTCCGAAGGGCTGTTGAAGCAGCCGTAGGTAGGTCCGATGATGCTCACGGTACCGGGTACGACTGCCGCAGGTTCGCCGTCGTCGTACTTCGTGAAAAGCCAGGTGAGCGCACGGTCTCGCCCCTGCCATTCGTTCTCTCCAAGCGAGTTCGAAGGGAAGAAACTGACGTCGGGATATTTCATTTTCAGCATCCCTTCATGGTCGCTCGCGATCATTTCACTTTCAGCGCTTGAAACGAGGATGAGCTGCCGCCCCGGCGCCCGGAGCTTTTCGATGGTTGCCGCGACGGTTTCCGAGCTGCCGGAAGAGGCGATTTCCTTTTCGGTCAGGCTGGTCGGGGTGAAATTTTCGAGGTAGGGCACCGCATCGGTGTAATCGATGACCGCGGCGCCGACAAGGTTGTAGCAGCCGACTGGCGCATCGGCGATGACGTGCACGTCTGAGAGCGAACAGAAGGTGTTGACGGCAGCCCAGTAAGCGCTTGCCGTCGATTCGTCGCGTATGGTCTTTCCCATGGTTACTGATGGTGGATTTCAAAAAAACGGTTCATCCGGAGCGTCATCGCTGCAGTGTGACCGGCAGCAGCCCCTGCGGCTTGAGTTCGCCCCTGATGGCATTGACCGCGTTTTCCTCGCTCATCTCGTTCGATGAATAGGTGCACAGGTAGGTCGGGATCTCGGGGAAATAGTTGATCAGGTAAGGCGTACCGAGCGAGACGAATATGAACGGTTTGCCGTTCGGCGTGAAGTTTTTGAGGTTATGAATGAACGCCTGCTGTTTTTCGGTGAGTTTCAGGGTTCCCGATCCGGAAAGGGCCTGGACATAGGATGTCAGGATAACGGCCGACGATTTCGATGCGAGATCGGCTGCGTTCGCATAGCCGATGGCGTCGGTTTCAGGATCGATCCTGATGTGGGTGACCGGGTAGAAGCGGTCCAGTTTTTTCATGAACTCGGACCCGGTCTCGCTGTTTTTCTTATCCTGCAGGATGATGTTCAGCACATTGCCGTTCGTCGATCCCGCTTTCAGTGGCAGGTAGTTGTTGTTGTCCCTGATGAGGGTGACAGATCGTTCGGCGATTTTTTTCGCCAGGTCCTTATGCGATTCCGGGCTTTCGTCCTCGGCCAGCCTGTTCAGGTCAACCAGCCTGCTGCGGTTGGCGAAAAGCCACTCTTTCACCTGCAGGATGCGCCTGACCGAAGCGTTGATCTGGCTTTCGGAAATCAGTCCCTCTTCCACCGCTTTCATGACGGCGTCGTGCGTCACCTCCGGATCTGGCGGAAAGAGCAGGAGGTCGTTGCCTGCCTGGACGGCCTTGACGGAAATATCCGCGAGGTTGTTTCCGTTATAGAGGGCGTTCATATTCAGGGCATCGGTGATGATGAGGCCCTGAAAGCCGAGATCCTGGCGGAGGATACCCGAGACGATTGTTTTCGAAACGGATGCCGGCTCAAGGGTGCCGGTTATGTTCGGTACCGCGAGGTGGCCGATCATGACGCTGATGACCCCTTTGTCGATTGCCGCCTTGAACGGTTTGAGTTCGTAGTTGTCGAGCTTCGTGCGATCAGCCTGGAGTACCGGCAGTGAGATATGGCTGTCGACGGTCACGTCGCCGTGGCCGGGGAAATGTTTTACCGTAGCGATGACGCCGTTCGACTGGAGCCCTTCGATAATCGCGTTGGACATCGTGATGGTGAGCGGCACATCGTCCCCGAAAGAGCGGGTGTTGATGATGGGGTTCATCGGGTTGATGTTGAGGTCTACCGTGGGCGCATAGTTCTGGTCCAGCCCGACAGCCCTCGCTTCTTTGGCTATCGCCTCGGCCATCGCGCCGGCAAGTTTCGGGTCGCGGGCGGCAGCCACGGCCATGTTGGGCGGGAACTGGGTAGCTCCGCTCAGCCTCATGGCGAGACCTCGCTCCATGTCCGCGCTCATCAGGAGCGGGCGCGGCGCGATTGACTGGAAATGGTTCGAAAGCATGGCGGCACTGAACGCGCTTCCCTTGAGGAACATGATCCCGCCGACCTTGCCTTCGGTGACGAGGCGGTCGAGGACAACGTAGTTTTTGTCTACGCTTCCGTTGTAACGGCCCTCTATCTGGGCGATGATCATCTGGCCCACCTTTTCGGAAAGACTCATATTTTTGAGCGCCTCCTCGATCTTCGGGGTGCTCCTGCTGAAAATCTGCTGCGCCTGCCAGTTTCTGTAACCCGGTTCAGCCAAGGCTCTGCCGTCCCCCCTTGCGAAAAGAAGGATGAAAAAGCAGCAGCAGACAATTATGGATCGTTTCATTTGTTCAATGGTATTTCCCTGCCGGGGCGGGAATGGTTTCGTGCGGTTCCGCTGTCCGGAAAAACGAAGCGGGACCGGAATTGTTTTTGCCTTTGGCCGGAACTCGATTCATGGGGCCCTCTCCGGGCGGTTCTCTGCCGGGTCCCGAATTTGCCGGATGTGCTGCGCCAGGGAACGGCGCTCTGCAGGAAAAGTAAAAAAAATTAAGCAAAATCCACGTTTCCCTGTCCATGAAGGCAGGATGACAAAACCGGGCCTCGCATTGGTGCCGTTTTTGACGGTATGTCGGCAGGCCGAGCCGGTGAGAAGACAAACTTCCTGTTTACCGTGCGTTATAGACGATGCCCCCCAGCCTTGTATACTCTTCCAGCACGCTTCGTGCTTCGTCCCGCATGAGCCCTGTTTCGACTTCGATACCTCTCTTTTCCAGCTCCCGAACCCACTGGTCGGGTTTAGGGCCTTCGTCGAAGCCTGCCTTTGCCGCATCAGCGGTGGAAGCGCCGCAAACGACCATTTTCACCCCCGACCAGATGATCGCCCCGAAACACATGGCGCAGGGCTCGCAGGAGGTTGCGAGCTCGTACCCCGGTCCTTCTTCACGGTTGAGGGTGTAGGTCGCGAGGGCATGTTGGGCGATCGCGATCGCCACCATCTCCGCGTGGGCATGCGAGCAGTTGCTTCGAACGACAATGTTGACCCCGATTGAAACCAGTTTTCCGCTCTCCCTCCGGAAAACAGCCGCGCCGAAAGGACCGCCGCCGTGCCGGATGTTCAATCGGGAAAGCTCGATGGCAAGTTTCATGCGTTCCTCTCCACTGAAGACGGTCCCGCTCTTTTCTTCGGCAAATTTCCTTGCCCAGCCGGGAAGTATGGTCGCGGGATCGAAAAGCTGTTCATGCATCAGGACATGAAGAGATAGGGTTTCCAGTGCTCGGAGACTGCGGGGGTGAGGTGCTCGGTGAACAGAAGAAGATGGTGCGGCTTCATCGGTTTTTTCAGGGGGTTCATCCCGGCTTCCCGGGGAGTGCGGTTTCCTTTCGCGGAGTTGCACCTCGGGCATGCCGCGATGAGGTTTTCCCATGAGGATTCACCTCCCCTCGATCGGGGCAGGATGTGATCGACGGTAAGCGGGGAGTCGTTCGTGCCGCAGTACTGGCACTGATGGTTGTCCCTGAGCAGGATATTCTTCCGGCTCAGGAGCACCCGTTTGAACGGTTTGCTGATATAGGAACGGAGGCGGACGACGACAGGCAGGGGGAAGCGGCGGGAAATCGTCGCAATCGCCAGCTCCGGATGGTTGGCGACCGTTACGGCTTTCCCGCCGAAAATGAGGGTAATGGCCTTTCTCTGGTCACAAATGCCCAGAGGTTCGTAACTGCTGTTGAGCACGAGCACTTTTACATGGTCCAGCGGCATATCCCGTATTTTTTCTGAAGTATGAGAGCTTTGGTCCGTACTGCACTGCTTTCAATTGTTAAACGTTTGTCAAATATCGCTTTCCGTGCCTGATCAGAAACAGCAGATGTTGAGCTGTCTCGACGCTTGTGCCTCGTCGAGCCTTTTCACGGGCGTCGTCACCGGTGCCGACTGTACGAAGGCCGGGTCGGCTGCGGCCTCTTCGGCAATTTTTTTCAGCGTATCGGCGAAGATGTCGAGGGTCTCTTTCGCTTCGGTTTCCGTCGGTTCGATCATCATGGCCTCACTGACGATGAGCGGGAAATAGATGGTCGGGGCGTGGAAGCCGAAATCGAGCAGGCGCTTGGCCATGTCGAGCGTCCTTACGCCGTGGGCTTTTTTCTGGCGGTCGCCGGAAAGGCAGAACTCGTGCATGACCGGTTTCGGATACGGAAGGTCGAAGCTCGCCTCGAGCCTGCTCAGGAGGTAATTGGCGTTGATGATGGCGTTTTCGGAAACCCGGCCGAGCCCTTCCGCGCCAAGCATCCTGATGTAGGTGTAGGCACGCACGAGGACGCCGAAGTTGCCGTAGAAATTGATCATCCGGCCGATCGATTCAGGCCGGTCGACTGTAAGCTTGTATGTTGCACCTTCCGGGCCTTCCTCTTTTTCGACGACCGGGACGGGGAGGAACGGCACGAGCTTTTCGCAGACGGCTACCGGGCCGCTTCCTGGACCGCCGCCGCCGTGCGGAGTGGAAAAGGTTTTGTGCAGGTTGTAATGCATCACGTCGAAGCCCATGTCGCCGGGGCGGGTGATGCCGAGCAATGCGTTCATGTTGGCGCCGTCCATGTAGAGGAGGCTGCCGTTGTCGTGAACCATGTCGGCGATTGCCCTGATATCCTTCTCGAAAACACCTACGGTGTTGGGGTTGGTCAGCATGAGCGCCGCGACATCCCGGTCGAGTTTGCGGGCAAGGTCTTCGAGATCGGTGCGCCCATCGGCGTTGCAGGAGACGGAAACGATTTCATAACCGGCAAGCGCTGCCGAAGCGGGGTTGGTGCCGTGGGCGGAGTCGACTACCAGCAGTTTCCGGCGTTCCGACCCGTTCGATTCGTGGTATTTCTTGATGAGCAGGATCCCGGTCAGCTCGCCGTGGGCTCCGGCGGCAGGCTGCAGGGTCACTGCGGCCATTCCGGCGATTTCGCGGAGCATTTCCGAAAGCTCGTACATGAGCCGGAGCGCGCCCTGTGCCGACGTTTCAGGCTGAAGCGGATGAAGCGCGGCGAAACCGGGGAGGGAACAGGTATAGTCGTTGATTTTCGGGTTGTACTTCATGGTACAGCTTCCCAGCGGGTACATTCCCTTGTCCACATGAAAGTTCATGTTCGACAGGCGTACGAAATGGCGCACGACCTCGCTTTCGGAAACTTCAGGAAGCGCTGGAGGTTCCTTGCGGAGGTGTTCCTGAGGCAGGATCGATTCGAGCGGGACTTCGGGAAAATCGTTCTGGGAGAGGCAGTACCCTTTTCTGCCGCTTCTCGAAAGGTCGAAAATCAGTTTTTCGTTCATGGGATGGCCTTGATTTACAGACTTCTGCAGCCGTTGCTCCGAAATAACGCTTCAGTCAGCCGAAAATGAAAATGGTTGTGCGGTTCGGTCCAGAGACCGCCGTGACGGGGAACAATATACGAATTTCATGGCTGGTTTAAAGGAGGGGGAGGGGTAAAGCGGAACTTGCTCCAAAAAACCGGAACACTTTCGAGCATGCGAACATTGTTACAGGAAGATAATCCGGAGCAAAAGAAGAGATTGAAAAAGGGATGCTGGCTTTTTCTTCAGCTTTCAGGCTGTTCCTCTTCGGCAGCGAAACGTTCCATGGCTTCCTTTGCCGCGAGCTGTTCCGCGTCTTTCTTTCTTGGTGCGGTCCCGGTGCCGAGCTGCCTGTCCAGGCAATACACGGCAACCGTGAAGGTCTTTTCATGCTCGGCCCCATCTTCACGGATAACGGTGTAAACCGGTGCGGGGAGGTGGTGATACTGGGTGTATTCGATGAGCCTGCTTTTGTAGTTGTGCTCCGATGAGACGATGGTGTTGAACGCGATATGTTCGATGACATGCTTCATGATGAAGTCCCGGGCGCCCTGGATGCCTTTATCGATATAAAGCGCGCCTATGAAGGATTCGAAAGCGTCTGCAAGGGCTGATTCGCTGTCGCGTATTTTCCGGTGGTCTGCGGATTCCCCGATAAGCAGGTGATCACCTAGTCCGATGCTTCTTGCGAATCCGGCAAGGGACCTGCGGTTCACGATTTTCGAACGGTTGCTTGACAGCTCGCCTTCTGCGCTTTCGGGAAATTTTTTAAAGAGGTATTCGGAAATCAGGAGCCCGAGCACCGAGTCACCGAGGAACTCGAGGCGCTGGTTCGATTCGACGAGGTCCTGCATCGATGGGTCGTGCACGACGGAACGATGGGTGAGCGCTATGAGGTACAGGGCGATATTCGCATCCCTTTCAGGACAGAAACTCCTGATGAAGGCTATCGTTTCCTGCGTCAGTCCGGCTGCTGAAAGAGGATGGGTGCCCTCGAAATTTTCAGGCGAAGCGTTGTCCTTCAGGCGATGAAATGCGAGGAAAGGGAATTTCTGCCAGATACGCTCCATCGCAGGGACCTTTACATCAGAGCGAAGCTCCGTTCCTGAAAATCAGTGAGGCGTTGTGGCCGCCGAAACCGAAACCGTTGTTCAGGGCGTACTCGATCGTGCGTTTTTTCGCGACGTTCGGGGTGACGTCCACATCGATTTCCGGATCGAGGTTGTCGTTGTTGATCGTCGGAGGAACGGTCTGGTTCTGCATGGCGAGCAGGCAGACGATCGATTCTACCGCGCCGGCCGCTCCAAGCAGATGTCCTGTCATCGATTTGGATGCGCTGATGCTCAGTTTATAGGCATGGTCACCGAAGACTTTCTTGATGGCGGTGACTTCCGCGATGTCGCCGAGCGGCGTGGACGTTCCGTGGGTGTTGACGTAGTCGATTTTTTCCGGTGTTATTCCTGCTGTTGCAAGGGCGGTTTTCATCGCGTTGAAAGCGCCGAGCCCTTCCGGGTGAGGAGCGGTAAGGTGGTAAGCGTCAGCGGTAGCGCCGATGCCGACAATTTCACCATAGATATGTGCACCTCTTGCTTTGGCGGATTCGAGGGATTCGAGCACCATTGAACCGGCACCTTCACCCATCACAAAACCGTCACGGTCCTTGTCATAGGGACGGGATGCCTTCTCTGGGCGGTCGTTTGCGGTCGAAAGCGCACGTGCCGCATTGAACCCGGCGACACTCATCTGGGTGATCGGAGCTTCCGATCCGCCGCAGACCATAAAATCCGCGAGTCCAGCCTGAATGTTCAGGTAGGCGTCTATGATCGCGTGCAGCGATGTCGCGCAGGCCGATGCCGTCGCATAGTTTGGACCCATAAGCCCGTGGCGCATTGAAATCTGGCCGGCTGCGATATCCGGAATGAGCATGGGAATGAAGAACGGGCTGATCCTTTTCGGCCCCCGTTCCATATAGATTCTGAACTGCTGGTCATAAGTGGTCATACCTCCTATGCCCGAGCCGTGCACGACGCCGATCCTGAGTGGATCGACCTGCTGCAGGTCAAGCCCTGAGTCCTTCAGGGCCTGATCCGCAGCGATGACTGCGTACTGGCAGTATGGGTCCATACGGTCGGCGGATTTCCGGTCGATGTAATTCTCGGCTGAAAATCCTTTCAGTTCACAGGCAAATCTCGTGACGAAATCTGCCGCGTCGAAGTAAGTGATAGGCGCGGCCCCGCTTTTTCCCTGAGACAGTGCTTCCCAGAATTCTTCCTTGGAAAGACCGATCGGGGAAAGCACCCCGATACCGGTTATGACGACTCTTTTTTTCTCCTGTCCCATCTGAAATGTTTTATCGTTAGCCTGGCCGCGCGGCGGTATACCTTATTTTTTTGCGACGATGTAGTCGATAGCCTGCTGGACGGTACCGATTTTCTCTGCGTCTTCGTCAGGGATCTGGATACCGAACTCGTTCTCGAGCTCCATGATCAGTTCGACGGTGTCGAGCGAATCAGCGCCGAGGTCGTCCGAAAATTTGGATTCCGGCTTGATCTGGTCTTTGTTGACGCCCATTTTGCTGACAATGATATCGTAAACCTTATCCTTGATTTCTGCTGCGCTCATGTTGGCTCCTCGATTGATAGTTGTTGTGTTTTGGTGAAAAAATCAAAAAGTTTGAGAATATACAAAGAAATTGAGTTTGCTCAAATCACATGACCATGCCGCCGCTGATGTTGATGACCTCTCCGGTGATATAGGCCGACTGGTCCCCGGCGAGGAACGAAACGACGTTCGCCACATCCTCGGGTTTGCCGAAGCGGGCCAGAGGGATGACGTCGAGCATTTTCGCCCTGACTTCTTCCGAAAGCGCATCGGTCATTTTTGATGAGATGAAGCCCGGCGCAACGGCGTTTACCCTGATGTTGCGCGACGCAAGCTCTTTTGCCACCGATTTGGTGAACGCGATAACCCCACCTTTCGAAGCGGCATAGTTCGCCTGGCCGGCATTGCCCATGATGCCGATAACCGAAGCGATATTGACGATGGAGCCGGAACGCTGTTTCATCATCGTACGGCTGACCGCTTTGGTGCAGGCGAAGGTTCCTTTGAGGTTCACGGTGAGCACGGCGTCCCAGTCTTCCTCGCTCATCCTCATGAGCAGGCCGTCGCGGGTGATGCCTGCGTTGTTGACCAGGATATCGATCCTGCCTGTGGCGGCGGCGATATCGTTGAAGACATTCTGCACGGCATCCGAATTGGTGACGTCGAGTTCGAAACAATAGGCTTTCCTGCCGAGCTTCCTGACGCCTTCAGCAGTTTCCTCGAGCCATTCGGCCTTGATATCGCACACGACGACGTCGGCGTTTTTCGAAGCGAGATCGAAAGCGATGGCCTGCCCGATACCCCTGGCGGCTCCTGTGACAACGGCGATCTTGTTTTCCAGCATGTTTTCAGTAGGTTGATGTTGACATATGAGGACCGATGCTTAACCGAGGGCCTGGATGTCGGCCGCCGTGTCGACACCGCTCGTGCCGACTGATTTGTCGATCCTTTTGATCAGGCCCTGCAGTACTTTCTGCGGCCCTATTTCCACAAAAGACGTAATGCCTCCGCGCACCATCTCTTCGATGGACTGTGTCCAGAGGACGGAGCTGGTGAGCTGGAGGAGAAGGTTTTTCCTGATTTCAGACGCGGAGGTGACGGGTTTCGCGACTGCATTCATACAGACGGGGATAGCGGCATCCCTGATGTCAATCTTTTCGAGCGCAGCGGCAAGCTCTTCTTCGGCTGGTTTCATGAGCGGCGAATGGAATGCGCCCGATACGACAAGCTCCTTTGCCATGCGGGCCCCTCTCGATGGAGCGAGCTCGACGGCTTTCCTGACGGCGGCAATTGCGCCGGAAATCACGATCTGGCCGGGAGAGTTGAAGTTTGCCGCCTGGACGACGCCTTCGGCCGATGCATCGGCGAGAAGGGCTTCGAGGTTGCTGTCCGGCATGCCGATAATGGCCGCCATGGTCCCCGGATTTTTTTCACCGGCGTTCTGCATGAGCTCACCCCGTTTCGAAACGATGCGTACAGCATCCTCGAACCCGATCGCCCCTGCGCAGCAGAGCGCAGTGTATTCGCCGAGGCTGTGGCCTGCCGTCATGGCGATGTCCCCGGCGCCCAGGAGGGTCGCGATGGCCATGCTGTGCAGGAAAATTGCCGGCTGGGTATATCTGGTCTGGCGAAGTTCCTCTTCGCTGCCGCTGAACATGATGTCGGTGATCGAATAGCCGAGAAGTTCGTTTGCCTTCTCCATCAGGGAGCGGGCCGCCGGGAAGTTGTCATGGATGTCTCTGCCCATGCCGCAGTACTGAGATCCCTGACCGGGAAAAACAAAAGCTTTCATAGCGAGATAATAATGGATTTAGAGCTCTATTGCCATTTCAGGTAGATGCCGCCCCACGTGTACCCTGCACCGAAACTGACGAGGATGAGGTTCGATCCGTGATGAAGCTTTCCCTGCTCGTCGAGTTCCGCGAGGCAGATCGGAATAGTCCCCGCTGTGGTGTTTCCGAACCTCGAAACATTCGATATGACCTTGGACTGATCGACGCCCATGCGTTCGGCTGTGGCGCTGATGATGCGCTGATTTGCCTGGTGCGGCACCAGATAGGCGATATCGTCTGCCTGGAGGTTGTTCCTTTTCATGATCTCTTCGGCAACGTCGGCCATGGAGATGACCGCCGACTTGAACACCTGGCGACCATCCTGATGGATATAGTGCATCTTCTTGTCGATCGTCTCGTGCGATGCCGGGTGAAGGCTTCCTCCGGCAGGCATGAGCAGGTGTTCCTGCCCTGTCTTGCCGTCGGAGTAGAGGCGTGAATCCAGCAGGCCGAAGCCATCTTCGTCTGCCGGTTCGAGAATGACCCCTCCGCCGCCGTCACCGAACAGGATTGCCGTCGAACGATCGGTGAAATCGAGGATGGATGACATCTTGTCGGCACCGATCACCATGACTTTTTTATGGACGCCGCTTTCGATGAAACGTGCAGCGGTATTCAGGGCGAAAACAAATCCCGAACATGCCGCGTTCAGGTCGAAAGCCCATGCGTTGACCGCTCCGATGATGCCCTGCGTCAGGCAGGCAGTCGAGGGGAAAAGCATGTCGGGCGTCATGGTCGCGACGATGATCAGCTCGATTTCGCTTGCGTCGATTTTCCGTTTTTCAAGCAGCTGTCGTGCTATTTCGCCGCACATATAGGAGGTGGCCTTTTCGGGGTCCCTGAGGATCCTTCTTTCACTGATGCCGGTTCTGGTTACGATCCATTCATCGGTGGTATCGAGCATCTTTTCGAGATCGCGATTGCTCAGTATGCTGTCGGGAAGGTATTTGGCAGTGGCCGTTATTGCTGCTTTCATGCGTTGTTTGCAGTTATTGACGTGCAGGATATAAAAATAACCAGCAGGGGCAGGTTCGCTGCCTGGTTTGCCGGAGGGGACGATGTCCTGGCATCACTCTTCTGCCAGGACTTCCGCGATATGCTGATTGACCTTTTTCTCGACCATGTGTTCCGCCATGTAGATCATGTTCTTGATCGCCCGCGAGGAGGATCGTCCATGACCGACGATGGAGATGCCGTCAACGCCCAGGAATGGGACACCGCCGAACTTTTCGACGTCGAAAGGTTCTAACATTCCTTTGAACATGGAGGATGTCAGCTTGGCGGTATTCTGGTCGATCTGGCCTGACAGGAGATGTTGTTCGAGAGACTGTTTCAGGAGCGCCCCGATGAATTCGGGGATGCTTTCGCCGAATTTCAGGATGGTGTTGCCGACAAGCCCGTCGCAGACCACGATGCTTGCATGGCCTTTCAGGATGTCGTGCCCTTCGATATTGCCGATGAAATTAACCTTTCCCTTGCTGTCGGCCTCCTTGAGGAGCCTGTACGCCTGTTTGAGCGTCTCGGAACCTTTTGTCTCCTCTTCGCCGATATTCAGAAGCCCGGTCATCGGTTTTTCGATGCCTGCGCCGTAACGCTGGTATATCGTCAGCATTTCTGCGAACTGGACCAGGTTTTCCGGTTTGCAATCCACATTCGCACCGACATCCACGATATTGGTGAGCCCCTCCTGGATGCGGGGGAAATAGGCGTAAATCGTAGGCCTGAGAACGCCGGGAAGACGGCCGAGCACGAACAGGGACGCCGCCATCTGCGCTCCGGTATTGCCTGCGCTCACGAACGCATCGGCCTGTTTAGCCTTGCAGAGCTGCAGTCCCCTGACGAGCGATGAATCCTGTTTGGCTTTGACGGCAGTGGCCGGAATATCGTCCATCGTCACGACTTCAGGGGCATGCATGAACCGCAGGTTCAGCGAGGCCGTGTCATGGGCCGCAAGAAGCGGTTCGACCTTTTCCGCCTGACCGATGAGGATGATTTCAAACCTGTTGCTGCTTTCCTGCAGAGCCTTAACAACACCTTCAACCACACATTCTGGTGCATGGTCTCCGCCCATGGCGTCAACGGCGATGGTCAACATGTCGGGAATATGATCTTGTTAGCTTTTTGACAACTTGTTTACAACAGTCCTGCCCCGGTACTGGCCGCAATGCTGGCATGCACGGTGCGGAAGCGTCGGCTCGCCGCAGTTGGGGCAGATGACGGTGTTTGCCGCTTTGGTGCGGGCGTTGAACTGGGCGCGTCTTTTATCCCTTCTGGATTTGGACATTTTATTAGTAGGGTTCGCCATGAGTGTCTTCTTGTTATTGTCGGTTAACGATACTTGTTTTTCAGCTTTTCAAGGGACTCCAGCCACTGGCTTTTATCCCCGTCATCAATTTGTGTATCCTCACTTGAGCCGGGGTACATAATGCATTCCGGATTATCCGTGCAGGTTACCTTCATCGGCAGAGAAAGCAGCAGGGTTTCGCGTACATCCTCGGTTATGTCGATGGTTTCCGCCGTTCGTTCCAGGAGCCTGTAATCGTCGTTCCCGTCAGGTTCCCTTTCCGCATGATCATTGTATACATAAAAAATCCGGTAGGTGCCTGTCAGCATTGTCGATACCGGCGCGAGACAGATGTCGCAGGAAAGATCGGCTTCAGCCGAAGTCCTGATTGATATTGTTATTTCTGTTTCGCTTTTTTCAGCCGATACCTCGACCCTGATGTTTTTCCCGAACCCGGCGTCGATGAGCTGCCGGTCATTGAAATCAGCCGCGTCTCGGGTGAAGACAAGTTCATTCGTGCCCTCGACCAGGCTGTCGACCTGAAGCCCTATCACTCCTTTTTCTTTATGCATACGCTCTCTTTTCAGTAAAGGAAAACCAATGTACAAAATTTATTATCGAAAATGAAAATGGATGGCAGGCCTGCAGGGCCGAAAAAAACAAAAAATTCGGTCTGACGGTTTGTATTAAAAAAAAACAGGTGTATATTAACAGCCCATCGGCAAACTGTTTGCCGATGAAATTCCGCGATAGCTCAACGGTAGAGCATGCGGCTGTTATCCCGACAAGTCGGGATGTAGGTTCGAAAACAGCATGTATTTACCGATAAGGCATCCGGAACAAGGAATGTAAATTCCGCGATAGCTCAACGGTAGAGCATGCGGCTGTTATCCCGACAAGTCGGGATGTAGGTTCGAAAACAGCATGTAGTTACCGATAAGGATCCGGAAAGAGGAATGTAAATTCCGCGATAGCTCAACGGTAGAGCATGCGGCTGTTATCCCGACAAGTCGGGATGTAGGTTCGAAAACAGCATGTATTTGCCGATAAGGCATCCGGAACAAGGAATGTAAATTCCGCGATAGCTCAACGGTAGAGCATGCGGCTGTTAACCGCAGGGTTGTAGGTTCGAATCCTACTCGCGGAGCAAAAAGAGATGGATTGCGGCTGTTATCCCGACTTGTCGGGATGTAGGTTCGAATCCTACTCGCGGAGCAAAAAAGAAAGGCAGAAGTACTGATCGGTGCTTCTGCCTTTCTTTTTTGAAATTTGCTCCCGCAAAACACATGTCCAATGCCGAAGTCCTCAACAGTGTTTGGAAGCTGTTCCCTGTATATTCTCTATTCTGTGTCGGGTGACCGGTATTACACCGGCATATCATCCGACCCATATCGTCGGCTTGAATTCCACAATACAAAAGAACGGGGTTATACGTCACGCTATCGTCCGTGGGTGTTGCTGTTCATAAAGCATTATGTTTCACGTGCATCGGCAAGAGAGGCAGAAAACATGGTCAAAAACTGGAAAAGCCGTACGATGATCGAACAGCTCATCGCAGGTTCTATTCAGATTTAGCGGCTGTTATCCCGACTTGTCGGGATGTAGGTTCGAATCCTACTCGCGGAGCAAAAAGAAAGGCAGAAGTACTGATCGGTGCTTCTGCCTTTCTTTTTTGAAATTTGCTCCCGCAAAACACATGTCCAATGCCGAAGTCCTCAACAGTGTTTGGAGGCTGTTCCCTGTATATTCTCTATTCTGTGTCGGGTGACCGGTATTACACCGGCATATCATCCGACCCTTATCGTCGTCCTGCATTCCATAATACCGGGGAACGTGATTCTGCGTCACGCTGTCGCCCGTGTGTATGAATGGCCAGAATTGGTGGAAAAATTTGTTTAGAGAGGGTGATCCCGTAAAAGGAGTTGTTGTAAGCTTGCGGCACAGTTCATACTTTTCAATGTTATGCAACAGGTGACAATATCACTATGAACAAAAGATTATATCCGGCATACTGCCTGACGGCGGCCATCCTGGCGGCAGGTACTCTGATTCTCGGCGGATGCAGCTCTGAACAGGCTGTCCAGCCTGTAAAGCCGGCGGTTTCGGTTCCTTCGATCCTGAACACAGCATGGCGGGTAGTCGAGTTGAACGGTGCGAAAACCGGATTTCTTTCCGGGCAGAAACTCGATTTTTACCTGACGCTCTCAAGGGGAGGGCAGTTCAGTGGTTCAACCGGCTGCAACCACCTCAGCGGTTCCTATATCATGAATGCCGGGCGACTGAGTTTCGGTTCGTTGCTGATTACGCGGATCGCCTGCCCTTCACCGCTCATGGAAAGGGAAAGGATGTTTCTCGACGCGATCCGAAAGGTGGTGAGCTATTCGAACGAGGACGGCAGGCTCAGGCTGTTCAGCGCCGACGGGCAGAAGATCATCGAGCTGTCTGCCGTCAGAAAATTCTGACGGAACTTTGCGCCGTCACAAAATGTTCCTTAACCTATTGCAGGCAATAACCATTTTTTTATTTTGAGTGCAGAAGCTCTTTCGAGCAGAAGGCGATTAACGAGAACAGAGATGCGCAGGACCAACAGGAACATCCTTACCCAGAATAGCCTCGGGCTACTTCTACCGGGTTTTTTCGCTCGGAGGGTGGGGACTTTTTTCTAAGTTTGTTCTGCAACGCCAGAAAAAAAACAGTTTGGAAGCCGCCATCCCTCACGGGTTGGAGGCTTTTTTCGTTTAATGGACAAAAGGAGAGGATGAAGCAGTGAAAACTATGAACTTCCAGAAATACACGGCATACCCGCCGGTAGCGATTTCCGGCCGGACATGGCCGGACGGGACCATCACGAAAGCGCCGATATGGTGCAGCGTTGACCTGAGGGACGGTAACCAGGCCCTTCCGGTCCCGATGAGCGTCGATGAAAAGGTCGCGATGTTTCAGCTTCTCGTCTCGGTCGGGTTCAAGGAGATAGAGGTCGGTTTTCCTTCCGCATCCGCGACGGAGTTCGCGTTTGTCAGGCGACTGATCGAAAAGCAGCTCATACCTGACGATGTCACGATCCAGGTGCTGACGCAGTCAAGGGAACACCTTATCCGCAAGACGTTCGATGCGATCCGTGGTGCGAAAAACGCCATCGTCCACCTTTATAACTCCACCTCGACCCTTCAGCGCGACGTGGTGTTCCGCAAGAACAGGGAAGAGATCAAGGCGATCGCCATCGAAGGCACATCGCTGGTCAGGCGCCTGAAGGACAAGAGCGGCAACCCCGGTATCAGGTTCGAGTACAGCCCTGAAAGTTTTACCGGCACCGAGCTCGACTATGCGCTGGAAGTCTGCCATGCCGTCATGGATACCTGGGGCGCTTCACCGGAAGACAAAGTCATCCTGAACCTGCCCTCGACCGTCGAAATGTCGCAGCCCAACATCTATGCGGACCGGATAGAATGGTTCTGCCGGAACGTCAGGAGCCGTGATTCGGTGCTGATCAGCGTTCATACCCACAACGACCGGGGAACGGCCGTATCTGCGGCAGAATTTGCCGTCATGGCCGGTGCCGACCGCGTCGAAGGGGCGCTTTTCGGCAACGGAGAGCGTTGCGGCAACATGGATATTGTCATCATGGCGCTGAACCTGTTCAGCCAGGGGGTCGATCCGGGGCTGGATTTCACCGATCTGCCAAGGGTCCGGGACGTTTACCGGAAATGTACCCGCATGGATATCCATCCGCGTCATCCGTATGCCGGCGAGCTGGTCTACACGGCTTTTTCCGGTTCGCACCAGGACGCGATCAGCAAGGGTATGAAAGCGAATTTCCAGTCGAACGGCGGACTTTGGGCCGTGCCGTATCTGCCCATCGATCCACGCGATGTCGGTTGCAACTACGAGGCGATCGTGCGCATCAACAGCCAG
This sequence comes from Chlorobiaceae bacterium, assembly GCA_013334565.1. GTDB lineage: Bacteria > Bacteroidota > Chlorobiia > Chlorobiales > Chlorobiaceae > Chlorobium. The sequence continues at coordinate 16,928 of JAAXXI010000012.1, read as the reverse complement.
TCCGGCAAGGGCGGGATGGCCTATGTCCTCGAGACCGATTATGGCATCCAGGTCCCGAAATGGATGCAGCCCGATTTCGCCGAGGCCGTGCAGGCCTTGGCGGACAGGACCGGTGAAGAGCTTTCACCCTCGCAGATCCACGATCTGTTCCATTCCGAATATGTGACGCTGAAGGAGCCGATCATGCTGAAGAAATGCCATATCGCATGGGATGACATGGACCCGGATCGAAATGAGGCGGAAGCCACTTCGCTCAGCTGCATCGTGCAGGTGGAGGAGAGGGAGTTCAGCTTCGAAGCGAAAGGCAACGGTCCTCTCGATGCGTTCGCGAAAGGGTTCGTGAAATCGAGCGGAATGGAGTTCAGTGTCGAGGAGTATGCGGAACATGCCATCGGTCACAGCGCCGGGGCGACGGCCATAGCCTATATCAAGATCGGAACCCCCGACGGCCGAATGGCTTTCGGTGCGGGTGTCGATTCGAACATCAGCCTTGCCTCGATAAAAGCTACGGTAAGCGCCCTGAACCGCCTTCCCTGATAAAGCCCGGACGGCTGCCGTGCGGCGGCCGTCCTCCCGAATCGGGGACATTTGCTTCGTACAGGGGATTTGCCATCCCGTACCTATATACAGGGGATAAACCGGATTTTTTCGGGGTTCGTGAATTTTTTCAGACGCTTTTCGGTTCTTTTCGGAGTCTCAGTTATCGGAGCTTCTGTGAGTTATCCGCAGTACATACCTGAAAGCCTCGAGTGGACGCAGCTTTTCGTGAAACCTGTGTTGCAGGTTTCCACGAAAAAGCTGTGCGATGGGTAAAAAAAACCGGACAGGCGGGATCAGGCGGCTTTTGCCTGGCGCTGTTCCATGATGATCATAAAAGATGCCGCTGCTACACCGGGCAGCCAGCCGAGGAGGGTGAGAAGCCCGGTCAGCATGATCGTGCCGGCTTCCTTGTTCATGACCGCTGCGGGAGGGCAGACAACAGCCAGTGCCCATCTGCGAATATCCATATCAAGCTCCGTTTATAAGTTGAATTAATTTTTAAAATTTAACATTTGTCGGAGCAAGAAACAATGTAAAAAAACCGGCATCCATGCCTGTAAAGCCGGAATAAATGCCCGTCTGCTTGCAATTTGTATCGAAAATCGTAAATTTAATTCCCTTCAGATAATCCAGAGCAACTGAGTGCTCTCGATCTCTTGAAAAACATAAATTGAAGAAACTTGTTTAATAAAGTTCATCCCGACGAGGTTTTGGATGATTTTGAAGTTATTGACGAACCTAACTTCAACAATTTCAATACCTCTCCAGAGCCGCCCAGCCCTTACGCCGACCTCGAAAAAAAGTATCGAAAAAACAGGTTTAACAAGAACAGGAACAAGAAGACCTCCGATCTTTTAGGTGTCAGTGGCCCCGGCCTTCAGCTTTCCGCCAAAAGCACGAACGGGAACAAGGTCCAGAAACGGAAACCGAAGAAAAAGACGTTCACGAAGTCTAACGGTCAACCTGCCGGAAAAAGAAAAGCATAACCGTTCCCGCCCCCGGCTGTTCCGCATTCGAGCACTGCAACTCCCTCTACCGGATCAGCTGTGGATGCTGTTTTCTTTGAACTCTTCAAAGAAGATTCGTAGCTTACACAAGTGTATCTTTTCCACGATATCCTTTTATTGCCATGCTGCTTATCAATCGTTTCATCCGTCTTGTCGAAGACCACGCGGAATCTCTTTCGCTGAAATGGGTCCAGGATATCCGTTCCAACCCCCTGACCGCAGGATATGCGACAATATCCCGGGATGAGCTACATGACCTGGTATACAGCCGTTTCAGGACGCTCGGGCAATGGATCGGAAAAAAAGAGGGCCGCGACCTTGAAATCGCCCAGGCGTTTTTTGAAATCGGCTCACAGCAGGCCGATTCGGGGATCAGGGCAAGCGAGATGGTATATTCCTTCATGCTCGAACGGGACCTGCTCTGGGGCTACATCCTCGATGAAGGCATCGTGACGGAGGGTATCGACCTCAACCGTGCCATAGAGTTTTCAAACCAGCTGAACTACTTCTACGAAAAAGCAATTTACTTCTCGCTCGCCGGTTACGAAGAACGCAGGGCATCCAGGGACGAAAACCGGGATGCCGCCGTTTTCCACAAGACGTTCGAGGGGTTCAAGCACTGGATCGTGAAATAAGGTTTTTTTATCTTGCCGTTAAAGGGGGGCTTTCATGTCCCCCTGTTCATTTATATGGGTTTTGAAATCCAGGCGCACCGGGGGGCGCGCTCTTTTTTCCCGGAAAATACTCTGCAGGCATTCTGCAAGGCCGCCGATCTCGGCATAAGGGTTATCGAGCTCGATCTGGTTGTTTGCGCGGATATGCAGATCGTGGTTTCGCACGATCCATGGCTCTGCGGCCCGCTCTGCCTCGATCCCGACGGCGAGCCTCTCGGTGATGACGATCACACGCGGATCATCTACGCAATGTCTTACATCGACATTACCGCTTACGACTGCGGTCGCCCCCATCCGTCATTTCCGGCGCAGCAGCAGGTCCGCTCATCCAAACCCCTGCTCAAGGATGTTTTCAGCGGGGTTGATGCCTGGATGGCTGCATCCGGACTTGAAGGAAAGATGGTCTTCAACCTCGAAATCAAATCATGGCCGGGAAATGAAGGAGTATACCATCCCGACCCTTCGGCCTATGCCCGGCTGGTCCTGGATGCTGTGGCGATTGCCGGGTTCGGGGATCGGGTCCGCATTCAGTCGTTCGATTACCGGGTCGTCAGGGAGGCATGGAAAATCGATCCGGGATTGTGCTATGGACTTCTCATCAACGAACGCGAACATACCTTCCCGTTTCTCGATGACCTGGGTTTCGTGCCTGGTTACCTGAACCCCCGATACGATATGGTCGATCGGGAGATGATCGCGAAACTGCATGAGAAGGGGATCAGGGTCATTCCGTGGACGGTGAACCGTCCCGATGATATGCTGGAAATGAAGATCCTCGGCGCTGACGGACTGATCACCGATTATCCTGAAATGGCGCTTGGCCTCGCGGGCCTTGCCGTTCAGGGCCCGGTTCAGCTTTAGGCGTTCCTGGTTTTCAGCGCTTTCCGCAGCCGTTCGATTTTTTCACCGGAGTCGCCGGGCAGACCTCCTTCACGTGTAGCTGAAGAAGTGAAAAGGATCCTGTCGATTGTATCGAGCAAGCCGGTCAGTTCGTCAAGCTGTTCCTCAGTGATTTCCGTTTTATTCTGCAGTTCAGCTTTCAGCTGGTTCCTGGTCAGACCGGCAGCCCCATTGATCCCCGCCTTTTCAACAAGTTCGAAAACCAGTTTTTTGATCGCCTGCGGAGAGTCGCCGGTTTGGGACGGAACCTCGGACACGGTTTCGCCGGAAACGGACGAGGGCCTTTTTTTCAGGAAGAAGATCACCACTGCTGCGGCAAGCACAACAGCCGCAATCACGGCAATGAAGCTGAACGGCGTTCCGGCAGCGTTGTTCTTTTCCGGTCCCGGTGCGACAGGCGGTACGGGCCCGTTTACAGGTTTTGGTCCTGCACCGGCATTGCCTGTGGCAGGACCAACGATGACGCTGAGGGGTTTCGATTCAAGAGTGTGGAACGTTCCCGCCTCCAGGTCGAATACCACCATCCGCACGGGCTCTATGGCGAAATTGCCCGGGCTCTGGGGCCAGACGACGATTGTCGAAGTGGTGGAGCCTGAGGAAACGGCTGATTCGCTTTGCAGTGCGTTCGTAACTTCAGAAGTGCCGGGCCGGAAACTGTCCGGAAGTTTCAGGGGCGGCAGGGTAAGGGTGAGCAGGCTTCCTGTACCGTAAACCCTGATTTTCAGCGTAAGCGGATCCCCCGCATGCACGTTCTGTTTGTCCGCAAGCAGTTCAAGGGAAAAACTGCCGACCGCACCGGAAAATCCGGGGGGAGGAGTTCCGGGAAGCGGCTTTGCTTCGATGGTGACAGGCGGCGCTGTTATCTGCGCTATGATATCGGGCGGTTCCGCGCCTCCGGCGGCAGGTTTCCCTGAAGGCACGGCGCAATTCATGCTGTAACCGCTGACCGTGAGAGTGCCTGCCTGGACGGGAACGAGCCTGAAGCGTTTGATGACGGCGCACCGGTATGACTGTCCCCTGAACGTTGCGGGAGTGCTTTTGATATACCGTTCCGGTTTGGCTTCCTTTGCCCACAGTCCGCGCAGGGAAGGGGTGACTTCATCCGAAATTTTCGGGGCGGTTTCCCTGAAATAAAGGGTATACGTGAGGAGAACTTCTTCTCCCACATAGGGACGGGTATCGGAAACCGAAGAGGTCAGAAAGGTTTTTGCATCACCCTGAGGTACGGTCGCAGCGAAAGCGCGAACGTTTACCAGCGCCAGCAGCAGCTGGAGCAGAAGGGTGAAATGAGTGAGGGCGCGCCGCATGTCCGCTTACTTCATCAGTTCCCTTGAACGGGCCGCTGCTGCCGTTACCGTCTCCTGAAGGATATGCCGGATATTTTTTTCGTTCAGGATTTTCAGTCCGGCCTCTGTTGTCCCTCCCGGTGTTGTTACCTCATGTTTCAGGTCCTCGGGGCTCCTGTCGGAGGTCAGTACCATTTTCGCAGCCCCGAGCATGGTCTGTGCCGCAAGCAGGACGGCTTCATCGCTCGTGAGGCCGCATTTCATGCCGGCATCGGCAAGGGAGTCGATGATGTGGAACATATATGCCGGTCCACTTCCTGAAACCGCAGTAGCCGCATCCATCTGGAACTCTTCGAGCACCGCGACGCGTCCGATGGAGCTGAAGAGCTCTTTCGAAAATGCGAGGTTTTCCTCAGTAGCCGCTGCCCCTTTGCAGATTGCGGTCATGCCTTCCCCGACGAATGCGGGCGTGTTGGGCATAGCGCGGATCACCCTGATCGATTCGCCGGCGTGTTTGCGGATGTATTCCGTCGAAATACCGGCAGCGACGCTGACAAGGAGATGTTTTTCGGAAAGGTAAGGCTTGAGGATTTCAAGCACTTCCTCGATCTGGTATGGTTTCACTGCCAGGACGATCACATCCGAAGCCCTGGCGATTTCCTCAAGCGAAGGGCATGACCTGACGGGAAATTCTTCGCAAACCGCTTTCAGCGCGGCGGGTTCCTTGTCGTAACCCCAGACGGTAAGGTTTTCTTTTCTGCAGAGGCCTGAAATAAGGGCTCGGGCTATCCTTCCTGTTCCGGCAAAGCCGATGTTCACATGGTTCATTGCTGCGGTCCGTTTTGAATAAAGTTACCTGTATATAACTATTTACGCTTTTTCATCTGAAAATCAATCAGGGGAAATGCCGGTTATCCATACCTGAATTTACAGAAAAGGATAATCAGGAAGAGCATGAGGGTTATGCTGTTTGCCGCGATGATTGCAGGGTCGTTTTTTTCGATCCCGTAAAGCAGCCAGAGGGCGACCCCAAGCGTCATGGCCAGGACCCAGGCGATACTGATATCGCGAGTTTGCTTCGTCCTCAGTATCCGGATAACCTGCGGCAGCAATGCGACTGTCGTAATGACGCCTGCCGCAAACCCGAGGGTGGTGATGAAGTTTGCCGTTATTTTCAGGATAGTTCGACTGAAAAATAACGATTTGACGGCAAATGACGGTTTCCGGTATTTTCCGGCGGCGCACCCGGGGGGCGATGGAGGCAGGCGCCTACATCTGGTTGAGGGATCGCCTGACCAGTTTCCGGATCCCATCTGCAGTTGCAGCCTCCAGCATCATGCTGCGCCAATGGCTGTCGGAGCCCATCCGGCTTATGGTTCCGAGCAGCTTGACATGGATGACCGGAGCGGAGGAGGGCGAAAGGATGAGGAACATGATCCTTGCCGAATTCGATGAAACCGGGTCGAACAACCCGATCCTGCTCACCCCGATCGCGACGACGGGCGCAGCGAGGGTTTCGAGTTTTGCATGGGGAATGGCGATATCCTGGCCGATGAAAGTGCTACCCTGTTTTTCCCGTTCAAATACGGTTGCCCGGACCGTTGTTTCATCGAGCTCGGGGGTAGCCGAACAGCATTCCCGGATGAGCCGTGCAATCGCTTCGTCTTTTTCGACGACGCTCTTCCAGAGCACCACCCTTGCTTTTCTCAAGGGTTCCTTCCACTCCTTGCGGTGCTTGTTTTTCTGAAGCAGGGTCTCCCGGATTTCCGACAGATATTGAACAGGAGCTTTTACCGCCGTCTGGGTTTCGGTTTCACGGACGTCGAGCACCGTGATGCGGACGCCGCGGCTTTCGTCGATCAACCGTTCGATAACAGTTCTCTGTCCCGAGAGCCTTGCAAGGAGGTGTAATTTTTTTCCCGAGTTGCCGATGACGATGTTTCCTACCCGGTATTCACGGGCAAATTGCAGGATCGTCCCGACGATATCGTCCCCTTTGTAGGTGAAGACGGTCGCCCCGAGTTCCTGCGCGAGCGTCAGCGTTTTCGACATAGCCCTCTGGGTTCCAGCATCGACGGTTACCGGGTTGTCGGAGAGTTTCTGCACATAGACGGCGTACCAGTTCCTGTTCAGGCGGCCTGCGATCCTTGAAGCATATCTCAGGATCGCTTCGCTGTTGACCGTTTTCGAACTGAGGCAGACCATGAGCTGGTCAGGTATCGACAAGGTTTCATCGAGGCCCGGAATCCTTCGTTTCGAATCGATCTGTGCGGCAAGCTCACGCAGGGTAAGCTCGCGGAGCTGTTCGAGGTTTTCCTGGCGGAAAAAATTCTGGAGGGCCGTTTCTATTTTTCCGGGGTAGTATACCTTCCCTTCCTGCAGCCGCTGCCTCAGGTCGTCTGTCGTGATATCCACATTGACGAGCTGGTCGGCCATGGCGATGATCCTGTCCGGCACCCTTTCCCTGACTTTCACGTTCGTTGCCTGTTCGACCGTTTCATACAAGCTTTCGATATGCTGCACGTTCAGCGTCGAAATGACGTGTATCCCTGCCGCCAGGATCTCCTCGACATCCTCATACCGCTTTGCGTTCCTGCTTCCCGGAACGTTGGTGTGGGCGAGCTCGTCGACAAGCACGACGCCGGGTTTCCGTTCGAGGATGGCATCGATGTCCATTTCCGTAACCTCGATGCCGTGATATTCAACGGTTTTCCTGGGGATGACCTCGATACCCTCGATCAAGGCCGTCGTTTCCTTCCTCCCATGGGTTTCGACAATGCCGGCAACGATATCGATCCCGCTCGATTTGAGCCGCCGGGCTTCCTGGAGCATCTGGAAAGTTTTGCCGACCCCGGCACAGTATCCGAGATAAATTTTCAGCTTTCCCCGGTGCGACTGCTGTATGAGCTTCAGGAAGCTTTCGGCACGGTTTGATTCCATAATTGGCAGGTGTTGACGGTTGCCAGGAAGATCGTTACCTGCATGACTGGTCGAGCGCGATGTTCAGCCTGAGGACATTGACCCGTCGTTGTGAACCTGAAAATATGCTTTTTGACGCTGATTGCGCATCAAGAACCGCCTCGATTTTTTCAGGCTGCACCTTTCGGGCCCGGGCAATGCGCGGGACCTGGAACCGGGCCGCTTCAATCGTGATATCGGGGTCGAGGCCGCTTCCCGATGCCGCCACAAGGTCGGCAGGCGCCGGATTTGCCGGCGTGGCGCCGAGGGCGGCAAGCGTTTCCATCGCCCGCTTGCGCAGTGCCGCTGAAGCGGGAGACAGGTTGCTTCCTCCCGCCGAAGCTCCATTGTAGTCAACAGCTGAAGGGCGGGGACGGAAATAACCGGGACTGGAAAATTTCTGCGCTATCAGTGCGCTGCCCACGGCCTGTCCGTTCACGTCGAGCAACGATCCTGAAGATGTGCCAGGGAAAAGCGTTTTCCCGGCGATCAGCAGAAGCGAACTGTACGCGCCGCAGCAGATGAACATGGAGACGGCGAGGATTCTGACCGATGCTGACAGGTGTCCGATGATCCCTGTTTTTGGAAGTGTCGCGTTTTCTGTCATTGTTATGGATGGTAAGCGTTAAAACAGACCGGTTGCGGAAAGAAGCATGTCGATCAGCTTGATGCCGGCGAAGGGCATGAGTATTCCGCCGACGCCATAGACGAGCAGGTTGTTTCTCAGGATGGCGTCAGCACCCAGCGGACGGTATTTCACTCCTTTGATCGCGATCGGAATAAGTGCCGGAATGATCACCGCATTGAAGACAAGCGCCGAGAGAATTGCGCTTGAAGGGGTATGCAGCCGCATGATGTTCAGGATGTCGAGGCCGGGAAGCGCCAGGACGAACATGGCCGGTATGATGGCAAAATATTTCGAGATGTCGTTGGCGATGGAAAAGGTCGTGAGAGCACCTCTGGTCATGAGCAGCTGCTTGCCGATTTCAATGACTTCCACCAGTTTTGTCGGATCGCTGTCAAGGTCCACCATGTTGCCCGCCTCTTTTGCCGCCTGGGTTCCCGAGTTCATGGCAACGCCGATATCAGCCTGGGCGAGTGCGGGCGCATCATTGGTCCCGTCACCCATCATGGCCACGAGCCTTCCTTTCTGCTGTTCCCTGCGGATATAGGCGAGCTTGTCCTCCGGGCGGGCTTCTGCGATGAAGTCATCGACCCCGGCATCCTTCGCTATAGCCGCTGCCGTCAGGGGATTGTCCCCGGTGACCATGACGATTCGCAGGCCCATGGCGCGCAGCCTGACAAAACGGTCGGATATGCCGGGCTTGAGGATATCCGACAATCCTACCACCCCGAGGACCTCGTTCCCTTCCGCAACGACAATTGGGGTCATTCCGGAGCTTGCTATCTCATCGACATGATGCCGGAGTTCCTGCGGAACGACCCCGTTCTTGAGGGTGATGAAATTCCTGATCGCGTCCGGTGCGCCTTTCCTCAGTGTAATGCCGTCCTGCCTGTCGACCCCGCTCAACCTGCTCTGTGCGGTGAACGGGACAATGGAATCGGTGATATCGGAAGGCGCAGTGATGCCGAGGGTCTTTTCTCCAAGCGCCACGATGGATTTCCCTTCGGGGGTGATGTCTCCAGCCGATGCCTGCATGGCAATGGCAGCGAGACGCTCGAGGCTCACACCGGAAAGGGGCCGATAACAGGTCGCCTGCCTGTTGCCCATTGTGATGGTGCCGGTCTTGTCGAGAAGGAGAGTATCGATGTCACCGGCAAGTTCCACCGCCTTGCCGCTTTTCGCCAGGACGTTGGCCGAAAGGGCCCTGTTCATGCCCGCAAGGCCTATTGCGGAAAGAAGGGCCCCGATCGTCGTGGGGATCAGGCAGACAAGCAGTGCGACCAGCGTAGGCAGCGGAATGTCGATGCTGAAATACCTTCCGACAGGCCACAGCGAACCGGTGACCAGGAGAAACGCGAGCGTGAGGCCCGAAAGGGTTACCGTCAGGGCCAGTTCATTCGGCGTTTTCTGCCGGACCGCTCCTTCGACAAGGGCGATCATTCTGTCGAGGAACGAGTTGCCCGAGGAAGCGGTGATGCGTATGACAACCCTGTCGGAAAGCACCCTGGTCCCTCCGACGACGCCGGCCTGGTCGCTGCCCGCTTCGCGAAGCACCGGGGCGGATTCGCCCGTAATGGCGGATTCGTCGATCATGGCCGCTCCCTTGACGACTTCCCCGTCGCCGGGAATGTTTTCGCCCGCCGAAACAGCGACCAGATCGTTTTCACGAAGCTCCTCGGAACTGACCAACACCTCTTTGCCGTCCTGGATTTTCCTTGCCATGGTTTTTTTCCTGACGTTTTTCAGGCTGTCGGCCTGCGCTTTTCCGCGTGCCTCGGCGAGTGCTTCGGCAAAGTTGGAAAAGAGCACGGTTAGCCAGAGGATCAGGGTTACCCAGATGTTGTAGGACAGGTTTCCCTTGCCGGAAAAAGCATCAGAAAGGGTGACAAGGGTTGTGAGGAATGCCCCTGCTTCGGTCACGAACATGACCGGGTTTTTGACCATTGCCCGGGGGTCGAGATTGACAAACGCTTTCCATGTCGCCGTGACCACCAGTTTCTTTTCAAAAACAGAGTTGGCCTTCGCATGGCGGCGGTTCATTTTTGCTGCAGCCGTGCCGTTATTTGAGGACGTATCGCTCATCGTGGTGGTGATGGATAATTGTTGTAATGATGCGGCCTGTCAATGCATTGCCGATGAAAGATGATCGGCTACCGGACCGAGGACGGCCAACGGCAGAAAAAGCAGAGCGCCGATGAAGACCACGCTGCCGAGGATGACCGAACCGAAGAGAATCGTATCGGTCCTCAGCGTGCCGCTTGTTTCAGGCACCGTTTTTTTCTCGGCAAGCGAACCTGCGATGGCAAGCGGCAGGATGATGGGAACGTACCTTCCTAAGAGCATCACGATAGCTGTAGCGATATTCCAGGGAACGGTATTGTCACCGAGCCCTTCGAAACCTGAACCGTTGTTGGCGGCGGCCGAAGTGAATTCGTACAGGATTTCGCTGAACCCGTGCGACCCGCTGTTCAGCACCGTCGATGCACCGAGAGGCGTAGCCGCAAAAAGTGCAGTGCCTCCGAGGATCAGGAGCGGGTGGACCAGCAGGGCGAGAAGCGCGAGCTTCATTTCACGGGTCTCGACTTTTTTTGCGAAATATTCTGGTGTCCGGCCTACCATCATGCCGCAGATGAAAACGCCCACGATGATGAAGATGAACATATTGATCAGGCCGACTCCAACGCCGCCGAAAATCACGTTCAGCCACATGCCAGCAAGCGGGATCAGGCCGGTCAGGGGGTTGAGGCTGTCATGCATGCAGTTGACCGATCCGTTGCTTGTCGCAGTGGTTATGGCCGCCCAGATGGCGCCTGTGCCCGGACCGAACCGAAGCTCCTTTCCCTCGATGTTCGGGGACGAAGTTACCGGAAGCCCTGCGAATGCAGCCGATGGGGCGTGTTCAAGGTTCATTGCCAGGAACACTTTGACGACGAGCAGAAGCATCATCACCGAAAAAATGATTGCCGCGTCCTTTTTGCGCCCGGTCATGAACCCGAACATCCAGACCGATGCCATCGGAATGATGATGATTGCCATGCATTCCGCGATGTTGGTGATTGCCGAGGGATTTTCGAACGGATGGGCCGAATTGGGGCCGAAATAACCTCCGCCGTTTGTTCCGAGCTGTTTGATCGCAACCATCGCGGCGACGGGACCTCGCGCGATCGTCTGTGTCGCGCCCTCGAGCGTTTTGACGACAGCTGCGCCATCGAAAGTCATGGGTACTCCGCCTGCCATCAATATGCACGCGAGCAGCAGGGAAAGCGGGAGCAGAATGAAAAACGTTGCGGTTGAAAGGTCATGATAGAAATTCCCCATCATGGTCTTTCCCGAGAGGCCCCTTGCAAGGGCTGCAAGGCAGGCGATCCCCGTCGCGGCTGATACGAACTGGAGCCACATGAGCCCGAACAATTGCGTGAAACAGCTCATGAAAACCTCTCCGGAATAGTGCTGGAGGTTTGTGTTGGTGACGAACGAAGAGACGGTATTGAAGATCAGGCTTGGTTCGAGCGCTGTTTTTCCATCGGGGTTGAGAGGCAGCCCCTGCTGGAAGGAAAGAATGACGGTAACGATCGCGAACATCAGGATGTTCACAAGCATCATGCTCCATGCGTATTCTTTCCAGTTCTGGGGTTGCCTGGTGATATCGCCTCCGATCAGCCCGACGACTTTTCCGGAAACGGTACCGTTATCGAGCACATCCGCCATATATCTGCCGAGCGGCCGGGAGAGCAGGGCCGGTATGGCAAGTACAAGTAATCCGCAAAACAGTTCCATTGGTTGAAATGTTAGAATTTTTCAGGGTTCAGGATCGCGATGAGCAGATAGATCATGCACGCGAAAAGTGTGACAAGAACAATGATATTCATAGGGGTTTTCTATCTGGTTTGATTGTTAGATAATGGTGATTCCTTTTTCGTATTTCGAGATGCCTGACATGCTTCTTCATGCTCGGTTCACTGCCATTTCAGCATGATTTCGGCACCGGGAAAAACTTCCTTGAGCTTCAGGATCAGCGAATCTTCTTCAAACGGGCCGAAATCATCGGGGTTTAAGGGGAAATCGCTGCAATTGCTGTCGGAAACGCGGGAAAATTCTCCATCACTGTTCCGGTGCAGCAGCTCGATGAACCATTTTTCCGCTGGAGTTCCCATGCTCCATTCAAGAATGACTTTTTCCTGTGACATGTTTTTCCCCCTGTTTGATTCGTTTGCCCATGGAATTTTCACCAGTGTAAAGGCAAAACCCGTGCCGGAAATGAATGCCGGAAAACCGGGCATTTCCGGGGGTGTTTGTTGGGGTATTATTGAAGAATGCAAGAATACCAGGGAAAAGTATTGCGGATTGCAATGTATGGAGGGCGTTTTCTGTTTCTGGCGGAAAAAAGGAGGCGGTCAGCTCTTGCCGGGTTCAGCAGGCAGGATGAAATGGAAAACCGATCCATGTCCCGGAGTGCTCGATGCTCCTGTCGATCCTCCGAGGGCTTCGACCATCTGTTTCACAATAGCCAGACCGAGGCCGACCCCAGTGGTCTGCCGCTGTCCCGGGACCTGGTAGAACTGCTCGAAAATATGCTGCAGGTGTTCAGGTGGAATTCCCTGGCCGGTATCTTCGACTGAAAACCGGATGTCCCCGTTTTCCTGCTCCGCCCTCACGGTGATGGTGCCTCCGGGTGAGGTGTGCCGGATAGCGTTCGACAGGAGGTTCGACAGAACATGCTGGATGATTGCCCTGTCGGCGAGAACGTCGGGGAGGTTTTCCGCTGTTTCGGTGAAAATCGTGACGCCCTTGTCCCTGGCTTCCGGCAGGAAAGGCTCGACGCCCCTTGTGACGATCGCGTCTGGCTGCAGCGGTTGCAGGTCGATAGTTGCCTTGCCGGCTTCGATACGGTTCAGGTCGAGCAGCTCGTCAAGTATTTCGGTGAGCCGGTCGCTGCTTTCCCTTGCTGTGAGCAGAAGTTCTTCCTGTTTTGCATTGACCGGACCGATCTTTTCTTCGAGCAGAAGGTGAATGGACATCCTCAGTGCTGTCAGTGGCGTGCGGAGCTGATGCGAGACCGTTGAAACCACGCTTCGTTTCAGTTCTTTCTGCTCGTGTGCCTGGGTTACATCCTTGAAAAGCAGCACCGTGCCGTTGAGCTTTTCCGTTTCCTTGAATGGCGGTACGGGAGCGGCCTGCGGCTGGAAAAAATATTCACGGTTTCCCTTGAAAATCTGGATATAACGCTGTTCTTCCGCCTCGACGGCCCGCATTTCCCTGATCGAGCGGTTCACGATATCGCAGAGCACCGAAGATGCGCTGTCCGTGAGCGGCCGGCCAAGCTGCAGTCCGAAGATCTCGACCGCGCTTTTCGTCGCAACCGTGACGGTCCCTTCCGGATCGATAATGGCGATGGGAGCGGGAAGCAGGTTCATGACTTCCTGTGAAGCCAGTCGTGTCCGATGCAGGGTTTCGTCGTCGATTTTTTTTGCCCTCCTGAGCGTCAGGGCCATTTCGTTGAACGCTTCGGAAAGTATGCCTATTTCGTCGTTCGATCCTTTTTCGATGACCAGCTCGAGGTTGCCGCTTTTAATTTCGTTGGCGGAAGCGATGAGCTTGCGGATAGGTTTGAGTATCCAGTTGCGGGACTGGTAGCCGAAAAGGAGAGAGATCAGCGCGCTTGCGATGATTGCCCCGAGGATGCGGTTATGGGCGGATGCCGCCATCCGTCTTGCTGCAATTCCGGCATTCGTCATGCTTGCCTGGTTCATGCCGAGCACCTCTCCGGCGAGGTTTTTTATTTCTGCGCATATCGGATGGAGTTTCGTGAAATAGTACTCCCTCCTGAATGCGACAGGTCTGGAACTGTCGGCGACAAGACGGGTGCCGACGACATAGCTCTCGAACAGACGGGCAATGTTTTTCGCTTTTACGCCTTCGCCGGGAATGGTGATATTGCCGAGCTCGACGGCCAGGGCTTCCCTGAAAAATGTTTCGTTCTGCCCGAGTATCCCCGGATCGGCATCCTCCTTCCCGACAACCGAACCGAGCAGGCTGTTGTCGATCTTCTCGATCGCATCGATCATTTTCCCGCTGGCGACGACACTCCGGTAGTTCTCCTTCAGGATCACCTCGATGGCCGTGCCAAGTCGGTCGATCTGGTTAACCGTCAGGAAACCCATCACGGCCACGATGACCAGCATGCCGATGAACCCGAGCAAAATTTTCTGTCGTATTCCTATCATGGTCCCGCTTTCGTAACGTTACATTCCAGTGATCGGTCGATTCAAAGTAAAATACAAAACCCCCTCCCGAAAACGGGCCATCCCCTTGTTTTTGCAGCCTCCCTACACCCGGATCGGCAGGATGAGGAACGGAATGCCCTGCAGGTAAAGGTTCTGCTGCACGGCAAACACCGTATAGTTGTGCAGGATGCGGTCGAGCAGCGATTCGTTCGAGAACACCAGCTGCCCGCCGAAAAAGACGATGTCGGGAAATTTTTCGGTGATCGATGGCACCAGTTTGTTGATCTCGTCAACGATATCCGTGCCGAGGGAGGTAAACGCTTCCGCATAATAACCGTGTTCCCTCATGTAATCGACATATTTGCCGCTCTCTTCCCGTACATGTTCGCCGAGGTGCCCTATCTCATCGGCTCCCTTGAAGCTTCCGGCATCGATGGCGCCTATTTCGACGAAAACGAAGTTCCTGTAAACACCTCCGAACAAACGGTGAACGCTGAAGAGGGTATGCAGGCCCAGCCCGTTGAACCCGTTCACGAGGATTGCCGCCGTTTTTGCATTTGGATTGTATTCAGGTTCCGGCTGCTCTTTGTCTGCGACATCGGAACCCGACATGACTGCAGCTTCGACAATGATGTCGAGGCGTTTAAGGCTCAATGATGTCTGATCGTAGTACCTTTTGATGAACAGGGCGAAAAGGACGAGGCTGCCGGTGATGACCATGGTTATCCAGCCGCCTTCATTGAACTTGAGCAGCAGGACCGAAATGAGGATGAAGGTTGTCATTACCAGGCCGATGCCATTGATCATGATTTTGCTGAACCATTTCTTTTCGCTTTCTCTTTCCTGCCACCAGTGTATCACCATGCCGAGCTGCGAGAGGGTAAAGGTGATGAACACGTTGATGCTGTAGAGCACGATGAGGAAATCGACCGATCCTTCGGAGGCGACCATCATGGCAAGTGATGCGATACCCATCACCAGGATACCCCGCTCGGTCACGAGCCTGTCGCTCAGCATCGCGAATTTTTTGGGAAGCCAGTTGTCGAGCGCCATGTTGGCCAGGACCCTCGGGCCGTCGAGAAAGCCTGTCTGGGCTGCGATGAAAAGCAGGACAGCTTCGGAAAGCAGGGTGATCCAGACAAAGGAGATCCCGGTGAGGTGCCCCCAGGAGGCCGTGACCGATTCGAAAAGGACGGCGTTGAGCGTTTTTCCCGGCGTATCGTTTACCCCAAGAAGGATATAAGCTGCCATAAGTCCCATGACCGTAATCGAAAGCGACCATGCCATGTAGCGCATCGTTACTTTTGCCGTATGGATTTTCGGCTCGCGGAGCACCGGCAGGCCATTGCTCACCGCTTCGATTCCAGTGAAGGTACCCGCGCCGAGACTGTATGCCTTGAGGATCAGGAAGAGCACGCCGAAGAGCCCCAGGGAGTTGACGGACCTGTGCAGTTCAGCACCGGTTTCATGGTAGACTGTGCTGAAATTCGCCATATGGGCGCCGACGGCGAAGACGATGGCGAGAAGGTGAGTGAGGACGAAGAGCATGAACACCGGGACAAGCGGAAGGACCGCTTCCTTGATCCCCCTCATATTCAGTATCAGTAGCCCGGTAACCCCCGCAACGGCAAACCATAACTTGTAAGGAAGCATGACAGGGGGAAGGAAGCTGAAGATGGCATCGGCGCCGCTTGCGACCGAAATCGTGATCGTCAGGACATAGTCGATAAGAAGCGCGCTGCCGGAAACAACGCCGATTTCCGGTGAAAGCAGCTTGCTTGCTACGAGGTATCCGCCGCCGCCCGACGGGAAAAGTTCGATGATATGCGAGTAGCTCGAGGCGATGACAAGGATGGTGAGGCCGGTGGCCACCGCGACAAATATACCGAGCGTCGGATGGCCCTGGAGGGCTTTGAATGCTTCTGCGGGGCCGTAGCATGAAGACGAAAGGCCGTCCGAGCCGAGGCCAACCCAGGCGAGGAAAGCCGTAAGCGAAATGGCGTGGAATATTTTGCTGTCTTGAAAATCGCGGGAGCCGCCGACAAGGAATTTCTTCACCAAACCAAGTTGTTGTTTCAGCGTCATGGACAGGCAGTGTTGATGAAAAAGAAAAAGCCGAAACGCCTTTTATCGATCGGACAGGCATTTCAGCATGAACACATCCGGAAAAGGTTTTCTGCCGGGATGGCCCGGAGGATCGGGTCAGGAACGGCGGTATTGTCTCCTGATTGGTATTTCCTTTTAAGTCAAATAGTGTGCCAGATTGGAGTTGGCGCTGTAACTTGCAATAATGTAAATGATTGGGAGATAATGGAGATAATCTTGTATCGGAGGGGTGCTTGCAAAATGCAAAACCACTTTCAAACGGGTTTTGCATTTTGCAAGCATGTGGCGAGTGGGCCTTATTGAATTCCGAACTGTTTCCGTTTCCGCCAGAGCGTCGCCTGGTCGATGCCGAGGATGGACGCGGCTTCCTGCAGCGATTTTGTCTGGTCGAGGATCTTGCGGATATGCATTTCCTCGATGGTGTCAAGCGGAACGGGATCGCCGAGGCCTGGTGGTGTTTTTGCAGTCCTTATCGGTTCGGGCAGCAGTTTCTCGTCGATGAGGTCCCCTTCGCAGAGGATGACGGCGCGTTCGATGAGGTTGCGCAGTTCCCTGATGTTCCCCGGCCACGGGTATTCCCGGAACAGGCGCAGCACGTCGCCGGTGAA
>JAAXXI010000073.1 GCA_013334565.1 Chlorobiaceae bacterium | reverse complement strand
AGTTCGAGCGCAAGCTCTTTTTTCAGCCTCACCCTGCTGCCGAAGAGCATGGAAGCCGAGCCGTCCACGACGAGAAGGAGCGTGCGCTCGCGCTCTTCGGTGAAGAGCTTGACATACAGGTCGGATTTGCGCGCGGACGTGTTCCAGTCGATCGAACGGACATCGTCGCCGTACTGGTACTCACGGACGTTGCTGAACTCGATGCCCTTGCCCTTGAAGGACGAGTGGTACTCGCCGCTGAACAGTTCGCTGGCCATCCGTTTCGAACGGATTTCGACCCTCCTGATTATTTTCTGGACTTCCTTCAGGTAATCTTCGTTCCTTTCCGCCATACGCTCCCTTCCTGTTCTCTTTCCATGTGAACCGCCCTGCTCCCCGTCACTGTGCTGCCGGCAAATGCCGGATACGGTCAGGGTACCTGGACGTGCTGGAGTATCTGCCTGATGATGTCGTCGGACTGCACGTTGTCAGCTTCGGCCTCGTAACCCGGCCTGATACGGTGCCGCAGGGTATCGTAAGCAACCGCCTTGACGTCTTCCGGGGTGATATAGGCGCGCTGCTGCAGGAATGCATGGGCTTTCGAGGCCAGGAGCATGAAAATCGACGCCCTGGGCGATGCCCCGAACTCGATCATCGACTCGAGGGCTGCGATACCGAACTGCGCAGGCTTCCTGCTGGCAAACACCAGGTCAACGATATAGCGCTGCACCCTCTGGTCGACGTAGATGCGGTCGATGAGGGCCCTCGCCCTGAATATGTCTTCAGGCTGCACGACCGGAGAGACCTGATTGTCAGGCGCCGTTGTGGCCGACCGGAGCATGATCTCGAGCTCCTCCTCGTACGAGGGGTAGTCGACGAGCACCTTCATCATGAAGCGGTCTACCTGAGCTTCCGGCAGGATATAGGTGCCCTCGTGCTCGATGGGGTTCTGCGTGGCCAGCACGAGAAACGGCTCCTGCAGGATAAAGGTCTGGCTGCCGATGGTCACCTGGTGCTCCTGCATGGCTTCCAGCAGCGCGGACTGGACTTTAGCGGGAGAACGGTTGATCTCGTCGGCAAGGATGATATTGGCGAAAACAGGCCCCTTGCGCGGGTAGAACTCCATGTCCTTGGGGTTGTAGATCATGGTGCCGATGAGATCGGCGGGCAGCATGTCCGGAGTGAACTGGATACGCTGGAACTTCAGGTTCATCGCCGTGGCGAATGTCCTGATGATCAGCGTCTTGGCCAGGCCGGGCACGCCTTCGAGCAGGATATGGCCGTTGACGAGCAGGGCGATGAAAATCCGCTGCATCACCTCCTGCTGGCCGATGATCTTCCTGGACAGCTGTTCCTGGGATTTTTCGATAAACCTGGACGCCTCCCTGATTTTCACTCCCAGCTCTTCAAGTTCCGCTGCATGCTGCATAACTCATCCTCCCTGGTGCTTGATATATCGTAATCGGCCTCACTTCCGGGGCCGGCAGTTTATTTGTACAGCTTCCGGAAACCGAGGACCAGCAGCGCGATGCCGATGGCAAGCGCCGGCCAGGTATAGATACCGGGAATGTACAGAATGCTGTTCAGGATACCGACCTCCGGAGCGAGAAGCAGGACCAGGTCGGCTCCGATGAGCACGAGAAGCACGTGGAACATGCTGATCCTCGGTTGGGGTTTGGTATTGTTGCCCTGATTGTTAGCTTTGCCCATAGCTTTCCTGAAAAAATACCATGAATATTCTCGGAATAGAGACCAGCTGCGACGAAACCTCGGCAGCCGTCATCGGCGGCGGGCGGGTGCTTTCCAATGTGGTCAGCTCCCAGCGCTGCCATACGGGATTCGGGGGCGTCGTGCCCGAACTGGCTTCGAGAGAACACGAACGGCTTATCGTTGCGATTGCCGATGCCGCCGTAACTGAAGCCAATATAACAAAAAATGAACTCGATATCATAGCCGCCACCGCCGGCCCGGGCCTTATCGGGGCTGTCATGGTCGGGCTCTCCTTCGCCCAGGGGCTGGCTTACGCGCTCGACAGGCCGTTCGTTCCGGTCAACCATGTCGAAGCGCATATCTTTTCACCGTTCATCGACGAAGGTGCAGAGGCGAACCCGCCCGAAGGGCCGTTCGTTTCGCTGACCGTGTCGGGGGGGCATACCCTGCTTGCCGTCGTGCAGCCTGACCTTTCCTACGAAATCATCGGCAGGACCCTCGACGATGCCGCCGGAGAAGCGTTCGACAAGACCGGGAAAATGCTCGGCCTCGACTACCCCGCGGGGCCGGAAATCGACCGGCTCGCCTTTTCGGGCGACCCGTTTTTCCATGAATTTCCCCGGGCGCTCACCTCACACTCCCAGACAAGCAGGAATTACAGGGGCAATGCCGATTTCAGCTTCTCGGGCCTGAAAACCTCGGTGCTCACTTATCTGCAGAAACACCCGGCATCCTTTGTCGAAAACCACCTGCCGGATATCGCGGCATCGATACAGCGGGCCATCGTCAGCGTCCTCGTGGAAAAGACCGTCGATGCGGCGGCAAGCCGCAAAATCCGGTCGGTTTCGGTGGCGGGAGGGGTAAGCGCCAATTCAGCGCTCAGGAAAACCATGAAATCGGCATGTGACGAACAAGGGCTCACGCTGCATATCCCGGCAGCCCGTTATTCCACGGACAATGCCGCCATGATCGCCACGCTCGCGGGACTGAAACTGTCGAGGGGCATGAAGCCTGAACACCGGTACGACACCTCTCCCTATGCGAGTTTCGAGGCGGCGGCCTCAGGGAAGGTGAGATTGAAATAGTTCCTGAAATACATTACATTACAGTTCGAAAAAAGCATCCAGGATTTTTCCAAATTATTACCATACCACGCGACCATGCTCCAGACGCTCCTTTCAGTAATGCTCTTCGCACCGCCATCAGGAGGAACGACGCCGAACCCGTACATGCAGATCGTGCCGCTCGTCCTCATTTTCGTGGTCTTCTATTTCTTCATGATCCGCCCGCAGCAGAAAAAGCAGAAGGAGCGGGAAAAGACCCTCGACAGCCTGAAGAAGGGCGACAGGGTCGTGACCATCGGCGGCTTGCACGGCACCGTGGCGGGGATCGATACGGAAAAGAAAACCGTACTCGTTCAGGCAGGTGAAAACGTCAAGATAAAGTTCGACCGCACGGCAATTGCAACGATTGAAAAACAGGAAACAGGCGACAAACTCGCGACCAAGGAATAAGAGACAATATGCAGCATACTCCGGCGAAACTGGTACTTGAAAACGGTTCCGTTTACAACGGCACGGCCTTCGGCCATGTCGGCAAGGCCACCGGCGAGGTGGTGTTCAACACATCTCATACCGGCTACCAGGAAATCCTGACCGATCCGTCCTACACAGGCCAGATGGTCGTGATGACCTATCCGCTCATCGGCAACTACGGCATCAACGGCGCGGACAACGAATCATCGAAAATCTGGGTTTCGGCATTCATCGTCAGCGAACTCTCCAACGTCTACAGCAACTACGAGGCGAATGGCAGCCTCGACGCCCTCCTGAATCAGGCAGGGGTGATGGGCCTCCAGGGGATCGATACCCGAAGGCTCGTGCGGGAAATCCGCCGGCAGGGCGCCATGAGGGGAATCATTTCGGTGGAAGGCGAAAGCGACCAGGAACTCAGGGAAAAAGTGCTCGGCTTTCCTGAAATGTCCGGACGGGACCTTGTGACGACCGTCACCACCCCGAAAAACTACTATCTCGACAAAGCCGATGCGCGTTTCCACGTCGCGGCGCTCGACTACGGCATCAAAACCAACATCCTCCGGCTTCTGCAGAACGCAGGGTGCCGGGTGTCCGTGCTGAAAGCCGATACGACTGCCGAGGAGATCATCGGGCTCAACCCCGACGGCGTCTTCCTTTCGAACGGCCCGGGGGATCCGGCTGCCGTGGGGTACGCCATCGAAACCATCAGGAAGCTTGCCGAATACAACAGGACCACGAGACAACTGCCAATTTTCGGCATCTGCCTCGGTCACCAGCTCCTCTCGCTCGCGCTCGGGGCTGAAACCTTCAAGCTGAAATTCGGCCACCACGGCGGAAACCATCCGGTGAAAAACCTCGAAAGCAGCAGGATAGAGATCACCTCCCAGAACCACGGGTTCGCCGTTAAAATCGACTCGCTTCCCGAACATGTCGAAATGACGCATCTCAACCTGTACGACAACACGGTTGAAGGCATCCGGCACAGAGAGCTCCCCTGTTTCTCGGTCCAGTACCACCCCGAGGCCGCGCCGGGACCGCATGACTCGCACTACCTGTTCGACCGCTTCACGGCGCTCATGGAAGAGGCGAGGAACTGAAAACGGAAGAATCTCTTTAACCAAACCATTTACCTGAAGAGATGAAAAAAAGATTATTCACCCCAGGGCCAACCCCTGTACCCGAAAATGTCATGCTTCGCATGGCGGCTCCGATCATTCACCACAGGAACCCCGAGTTCATGGAGATCCTCACGAGGGTCCATGACGATCTCAAATATCTCTTCAGAACAACCCAGCCCGTCGTCGTCCTAACCTGCTCCGGTACGGGAGGCATGGAAGCCGCGATATCGAGCATCTTCCAGCAGGGCGAAAAAGTCATCACGGTCAACGCCGGAAAGTTCGGCGAACGCTGGGGTCAGCTGGTAAGGATTTTCACCGGCAACTGCGTCGAGGAAAAGGTGCAGTGGGGCACGGCGATCCAGCCCGAGCGCATGGCCCAGCTCCTCAAGGAGCATCCTGACGCGAGGGGCGTCTGCATCACCCATTCCGAAACGTCTACAGGCACGGCTGCCGACGTCAAGGCGCTCTGCGCTGTGATCCGCGAAAAGTCCGACGCGCTCATCCTCGTTGACGGCATCACGGCTATCGGCGCCCACGAGTTCCACTTCGACGACTGGGGCGCGGACGTCTGCATCACCGGCTCCCAGAAGGGCCTGATGATGCCTCCGGGCCTTGCGCTTGTCGCGATTTCAGAACGGGCCCAGGACATCATCAACGGCCGCAGCGGCATGACCCAGTACTACCTGAGCCTGAAAAAGGCCCTCAAAGCGCATGCAGCCGAAGACACCCCGTTCACTCCTGCGGTCACCCTCGTCATCGGTCTCGACGAAGCGCTGCAGATGATCAAGGCGGAAGGGATCGAAAATATCTGGAAACGCCATGAAAGGCTCGCCTCCGCATGCCGCGAAGGGTGCAGCGCACTGGGCATGAAGCTCTTCAGCAATTCGCCCTCGTTTGCCGTCACGCCGGTCTGGCTTCCGGAAGGCGTCGACTGGTCGGCATTCAACAAGGCACTGAAAAACAAGAACGGCATCACCGTCGCCGCAGGTCAGGACGATTACAAGGGCAAGATTTTCCGTGTCTCCCACCTCGGCTTCTACGACGAGCTCGACATGCTTACCGTGATCGGCGGCATCGAACGCGCCCTGAAGGAGATCAAATTCGATTTTGAAGTCGGTGCGGGCGTCAGCGCCGTCCAGAAAGCCTTCCTCGGAAAATGAAGCGCCTTTCCGGTATCGCTTGAAACCAAGGCCCCGCCCTCGAAAGCGGGGCTTTTTCATTCCACTTGCGGCAGGTTTTTACGCTTTCCGATTTTCAGCGGCCTGCGTATCTTGAAGAAAAGCCAGGCATGTTACGAATTCCCGTCCTCCTGCTGTTTGTTTTATCGGCAGCCACCATACCGGATATTTTCCGCGATTACCGAATCATGCAGGAAGGGTGCGGCTTTTTTGACCGGCACGCCTATCCGTCGGCCGAAGCGAAATTTCAGGAACTTCTGCGGCTCGATCCGAAAGGCGGAGAGTCGGATGGGGCGATATACAACCTCGGCTGCACCTGGTACATGCAGGGAAAATATTCCCAGGCATCGGCTATGTTCACCCACCGGCCAAATCAGCGCGACCTGAAACTGAAATCAATATTCAACCTGGCGAACAGCCTTGCGATGACAGGGATCGCCGAAACCGATAAAACCCGGAAACTGCAGCTGCTCCGGAACGCGCTCTATCAGTTCAGGGCCTTGCTGCTCCAGGATCCCGGTGACGGCGATGCTAAGATCAATTACGAGATTGTCCGACGGTACATCCAGGAGCTCGAACAACCTCCCCCTCCGCCATCTTCCGGCAAGGGAGGCGGCGGGACAGGCAGGGACACACAGCAGGGCATCAACAGCGACGTCGCAAGCCGCCTCCTCCAGAGGGCGCAGGACGATGAATCCTCCCTGATGCGGCAGCTTCCCCGTCAGGGAAAAACCGAGGCCGGCGGTAAAAACGAGAAGGACTGGTAATACCATGCGTTTTCCAAAAAAGGTCCTGCTCGTCTTTCTTCCATCGGAAAGCGGGGTTGACGGCGCAAAGTCGCTCTATGCTGAAAATGACGGCAATTCGCTCTTTTCATGGTTCAACAGTTCCCTTCGCTCCATCATCAAGCAGACACAGTTCGCCATCCCCCCGCTCTCGCTCATGATCCTCAGTTCCATCGAGGTCGAGGGTATTGAACAGAGCATCTGCGACATGCGTTTCGAGGAATTTCCCTTCGATCGCCCGTGGGACCTTGTCGGCATCAGCGTGCAGACCGGCATGGCGAGAAAAGCCTTCGAACTTGCCGACAGGCTCCGCGTAGCCGGGCTCACCGTCGTCCTCGGCGGACCCCACGTGACGCTCTTTCCCGGGGACTGCGGGAAACATGCCGACGTCCTCGTGCAGGGAGAGGCCGAAGAGCTGTGGGAAAAGGTGCTCGAAGACCTTAAATCCGGAACGCTGAGGCCACTCTACCATTCGGCATCCTTCCCGGACCTTTCCGTCAGCAGGCCGGTAAGCAAACGTGCGCTTGCCGCAAACCGCTATTTCACCACGAACGTCATCCAGACAGGCAGGGGATGCCCGCACAACTGCGATTTCTGCAACGTGCATGTCATGAACGGCCATTCACTGCGCAAAAGGAATATCGGGGATGTGGTCGACGAGGTGGCGAGGTTCCGCAGGGACGACAGAAGGATTTTCTTTTTCGTGGACGACTCCATCAATGCCGACCCCGAATACGCCGCCGAACTTTTCCGCCGGATCACCCCCCTCGGCATCCGCTGGTTCGGGCAGGCGACCACGACCCTCGGGCAGCAGGATGAACTGCTTGAAACCTTTGCCCGCTCGGGCTGCTGCGCCCTGCTTGTGGGCATCGAGAGCATCGAACCGAAAAGCCGCAGTGCGCACCGCAAGAACCAGAACCGGGTATCGGAACTGGCAGGGTCGATCCGGAATATCAGGAGTGCGGGAATAAGCCTTTACGGCAGTTTCATTTACGGCCTCGACGGCGACACGCTTGAAACACCGGCGGCAATCCTCGATTTCATCGGAGAAACGAAGCTCGACGTCCCCGGCATCAATATCCTCCGGCCGATCCCCGGAACAAAGGTTTTCGACCGCCTGAGGGATGAAGGGCGCCTGCTCTTCGATCCCATCGATATCACCGCATACCGCTACACCTTCGGTCAGGAAATGCTCTACAGGCCGAAAAACATACCGCTCGACAAATTCATCTCGAGCTATTCGGAACTGACCCGAAAGGTCTTCTCGGTGAGGAATTCCCTTTCGAGAGGCCTCGCCGCGCCGGGGGCCAAGGCGGCCGTCCTGCTCTTCAATCTCTTCTATAGCCATCTTTACAGCCTTTCACGCAAGGACCTGCAGCGGCAATTCGGCGGAACATTCACTGAAAAAAGCGTTTTGCCTTCAGCTGAATAATTTTTAAACTGTAAATTGGAAATTTTTCAACCAGTTGATACAACAACCTAAACCGGTATAACGACAATGACCAAGAAATCCGTACTGCCCTTACTGACGGTTAGCTTCCTTTTCCTCGGCGCCTGCGGCCTCGAAAAACCGCCGGCCAGCCTGAAATTCCCTGAAGAGAAAAAAGAAGCCGCCGCTCCGGAAGCCGCCGCTCCGGCAGCACCGGCAGCACCTGAAGCCGCTCCGGCCGATCCGAAGCTCGCCGCAGGCAAAACCGTTTACGATGCAAGCTGCGCAGGCTGCCATGACGCAGGCATGATGGGCGCTCCGAAACCGGGCGACAAGGCCAACTGGGCACCGCGCATCGCCAAAGGCATCGACGCGGTCAACAGCAACGCCATCAAAGGCTTTACCGGAAAAGGCGGCATGATGCCGGCAAAAGGCGGCAATGCATCGCTCACCGACGAGCAGGTCACGAATGCGACCGCTTACATGGTCGACAAATCGAAATAAGGCCCGCCCCTGCTTTTCTACCGAGAAGGGAGCAAGAATACCCTGCTCCCTTTTCAATGTCGCAGAAATTTGCATTGACTGGCTGAAAATGTTAACATCAATGCTCCCGGACCAGGGCAAACACACTTTCACAAACCAACATACAGGAGGACCTCCAATGTCTCGTTTTCTTTCCGGCGCGATCTGTGCGCTCTTCATCTGTTCCATCTCCGGCAATGCCATGGCAGCATACAATGGAGCCGCAGGCAAAACTGTTTATGATGCAAACTGCGGCACCTGCCACAACACCGGCATGATGGGCGCTCCGAAACTCGGCGACAAAACAGGCTGGGCACCCCGCATCGCAACCGGCGTCCCGGCCCTTGTAGCCCACTCGGTCAACGGCTATACCGGCAAAAAAGGTATGATGCCGGCAAAGGGCGGCAACCCGAAACTCACTGCTACCCAGGTTGGCGATGCAGTGCAGTACATGGTCGACAAGAGCAAATAAGCTTCACCTTGCACGACGTGAAAAAAGGCGGGACCACATCCCGCCTTTTTCTTTTGCACTGCATGCAGCTCCGTAGCAAAGAGTTCCCTCCAGGTTCAAGAAGTTTATCCTGCCCGTTCATATATTCCGGAATACGGAACAGTCTTCACCTGACATCCTGAACACCATGCCGCAGCTCAATGTCCTTGTCGTCGATGACGAGGCGAACATCAGGAAAACCCTCGCATTGTTCCTCGAATCACGAGGGCAC